>DATDPZ010000049.1:0-2249 GCA_035292525.1 Chitinophagaceae bacterium | reverse complement strand
ATGGTAGTGGCTGGTGTTTTTTTAGTTGCAAGATTATTCCCGTTATACACGTTAACACAGGCGGCGTTAAGTATTGTAACTTTTGTTGGTTTAATTTCTGCCGTGCTTGCAGCCATCATTGCCTGTACACAAACAGATATCAAAAGAGTGCTGGCTTATTCCACCATGTCACAGATCGGGTATATGATGTTTGCATTGGGATTATCAGGTTATAGTGGCGAAAACGGTTTGGGTTATACCGCTTCCATGTTTCATTTATTTACACATGCTTTTTTCAAATCATTATTATTTCTTGGAGCAGGCGCAGTCATTCATATGGTACATAGTAATGAACTAAAAGATATGGGTGGACTAAGAAAGTTTATGCCGGTAGCTCACTGGACTTTTTTAATAGCTTGTCTTGCAATTGCCGGTGTTCCCCCGTTTGCAGGTTTTTTCAGTAAAGAAGAAATATTACTGGCTGCATTCAATTCTAATAAAATAATTTATGGAATAGCATTGTTTACTTCCGGTCTTACTGCTTTTTACATGTTCCGTTTATACTTTTCTGTTTTCTGGAAAAAACCAAAAGAACTACACTCAAATCAGGGGGAAGGTACTTTCTCAATGAAATTACCATTAATTATACTGGCTGTGTGTTCGGCTTTGGTTGGTTTTATTCCATTTGGAGAATTTGTTTCTGCTGATGGTAAATCATTGGCATCACATTTTGATTTTACATTTTCAATTACCCCAATTGCTTTTGGACTTGCAGGAATATTAATTGCCATGTGGATGTATAAAAATGAAAGCAATAAACCTCAACAAATTTCAAATTCATTGGGTGGTTTTTACAAAGTCTCCTACAAGAAATTTTATATAGATGAAATATATCTTTTCATCACTAAGAAAATAATTTTTAATCTTATTGGCCGGCCGGTGGCTTGGATTGACAAAAATATTGTAGACGGATTGATGAACGGAATTGCGAATAATACAGCAACTGTTGCTGGTTTTATAAAAGGAATTCAATCCGGAAAAGTGCAGAGCTATGCTTTGTATTTCTTCGGTGGAATTGTGGCTTTGGCTATTGTGTTTTTGTATTTGTGGAAATAAGGAGAATGTGCAAATGTGCTGATTTGCAAATTTGCCAATGATAATATTCCTTATTAAGAAACTTCTCCTCCACCGGAGGCGAAATGAGGGATGATTAAAAGTTAAGACTCCGGGGTGCCTATCCGACAGAGTCAATCAGGCGGGGGTTGGTGAATAGAATTATTTAATCCGATAAAATAAAAAATGAACCTGTTATTATTAATATTAGTTCCATTACTGACCGGACTTTCTCTGTTGCCAGCTAAAGGTCTGAAACAAGTAAGAGTAGTTGCTTTGACAGGCGCTGTAGCACAACTGGTTCTTTGTATAACCTTACTTTATTTCTTCCAACAGGAAAAAGCTGCCGGAAATAATTCCTCTTTTCTTTTTGAAAGTAACTACACATGGTATGAAGCATTGAATATTAATTTTCATTTAGGAGTTGATGGCATTTCAATTGCCATGATATTACTGACAGTATTTGTTGTACTGGCAGGTGTATTGGTGTCATGGAAGATGGAGAAAATGAATAAAGAATTTTTCTCATTACTGATCTTTTTAAGTCTTGGAGCCTACGGATTTTTTATTGCATTGGATCTTTTCACTCTTTTCTTTTTTCTTGAAGTAGCGGTGATACCAAAATTCTTACTGATTGGTATCTGGGGAAGTGGCAAAAAAGAATATAGCGCCATGAAGCTGGCCCTGATGCTGATGGGTGGATCTGCTTTGGTTTTTGTAGGCTTGGCCGGATTGTATTTCAATACAAACATAAACGGAGCTCATAGTTTTGATATTTTGCAAATTGCCCAGATGAACATTTCAACTGATGTTCAGAAACTGTTTTTTCCGTTTGCATTTATTGGCTTTGGAATTTTCACCGCCTTGTTTCCCTTTCATACATGGGTGCCCGATGGTCACTCCTCTGCTCCCACGGCAGCTTCTATGTTTCTTGCTGGTATCTCTATGAAACTAGGTGGTTATGGTTGTCTTCGGGTGGCCACTTATTTAATGCCCGATGCCGCACATGAATATTCTACCATCATCATTGTGCTGGCCTGTATTGCCATTTTATACGGAGCATTTGCCACCATGATGCAGACAGATCTGAAATATATCAATGCCTATTCATCGGTAAGTCATTGCGGATTTGTTTTGCTCGGTATAGGGATGTTGAC
>DATDPZ010000048.1:0-2421 GCA_035292525.1 Chitinophagaceae bacterium | reverse complement strand
AGTTTACCAGGTTTTAAAAAATGGCGGCCTGAATTTTTTACAGAATATTTCTTCACTGCCCCGAGATTTTTCAGGAACCATCGGGAGCGCCGATATTCATATATCACCTGATGGAAAATTTTTGTACTGTTCCAACCGCGGCGAAAGTAACAGCATGGGTATTTTAAAAATTGATCCGCAAACCGGTTTGTTAACCTGGGTTGGAGCAACATCCACACTGGGCAAAACTCCAAGAAATTTTAATTTTGATCCTACCGGCAAATATTTACTGGTAGCAAATCAACACAGTGATGAGATTGTCCTGTTTGAAAGAAATAAAGAAACCGGATTATTAACTGACACAGGAAAAAGAATAAATGTCCCCAACCCGGTTTGTATTAAATGGATTTCAGTAAAATAATAAATATGGAAATAAAATCAGTTTTTCCTTCGGAAATGCAAAAACTAAAAGCACACTATTCACCTGCTATTTTACACAATGGCTTGTTGTATGTAAGCGGACAATTACCGCTTGATGCCAATGGTGTAGCCCAATTGGGTTCCATTGAAGAACAAACCCGGCTTTGTATGAAAAACCTGGAAACCATTTTAAAAGCCGGCGGCAGCGATCTTCATCATATTTTAAAAGTAAATGTATTTATTGCTGATATTGCCAACTGGGCCAGGTTCAATGAAACCTATGCTTCCATTATGGGAGATCACCGCCCGGCAAGAATTGTAGTGCCATGTGGTTTATTAAACCGTGGCTGCGAAATAGAAATAGATTGTATCGCTACGGTTAAAAATTAAAATCTTACAGCATGGAAATTTCTGCGCAGCATATTACAGAAGCCCGGGAAAGAATAAAACCTTTTATACATAAGACCCCGGTGCTTTCTTCTAAAACAATCAATAACATGATTGGTGCTGAACTGTTTTTTAAATGCGAAAATTTTCAAAAGATCGGAGCATTTAAAATAAGAGGCGGGATGAATGCAGTGTTGACATTATCAAAAGAAAAACTGAAACAGGGAATAGCTACCCACTCTTCCGGCAATCATGCGCAGGCCATTGCTTATGCGGCCAGGGAAGTTGGAACCAAAGCCTATATCGTGATGCCGGACAATTCGCCCAAAGTAAAAGTGGATGCGGTAAGAGGATATGGCGCTGAAATATTTTTTTGTGAAGCCAACCAGGCAGCCAGGGAAAAAACATTACAGGAACTGTTGGACAAAACCGGGGCCGAGATGATTCACCCGTATAACGATTACCGGGTGATCACAGGGCAGGCTACCTGTGCCAAAGAAATTACAGATGAAATTTCCGGACTGCAGGCAATCATTGCCCCGGTTGGCGGTGGCGGCTTATTAAGCGGCACTGCATTGAGTGTTTTTTATTTTTCTCCCCACACTTTAGTTTATGCCGGTGAACCGGAAGGTGCTGCGGATGCTGTATTATCTTTTAAAAGCAATAAGATTGAACAGGCTCCTTACATTAAAACGATTGCCGACGGCCTACTTACCAAACTGGGAGATAAAACATTCCCTATTATAAAAAAATATGTGAAAGATATACTGATCGTCAATGACGATGAAATTATTGCGGCGATGAGACTGGTGTATGAAAGAATGAAAATAGTAATAGAGCCAAGTGCAGCAGTTCCTTTAGCTGCGGTATTAAAAAACAAATCCCTGTTTGAAGGAAAAAAAGTTGCTCTTATTTTCAGTGGAGGTAATGTTGATCTCAGTAAATTATCCGGTTGGTTTATTTAATCCTCTTTCACCTTCTTCTTTGGCCCAAAAGTTCTATCATTTGATTTCTTTCCATACGAGTTTCCTCCAGGGTTTTCTAAAACCACTATTTAAAAGAAATTTACTAAGCGATTAGTCCTCCGAAAGAGCCCTTCGGACCTCCTGGCGTTTTTTATTCCCAATTCCATTAAGTTCGGGAGGAAACTCGTCTGGGAATAATGGTTTGATGTTTTGAAAAAAAATAACCAGCAGATGATCGGATTTGTCATTATGCCCAACCACCTGCATGCAATACTTTATTTTCCCGAAACGGGCTATAATCTGAACAAAATAACCGGGAATGCAAAAAGGTTTATGGCCTATGAGATAATACAAAGGCTGGAGCAAATGAAAAGGAATGACTTGCTGGAATACTTATTTCATGCTGTTACAAAAAAGAGAAAAGAAGAAAGCACAGCGGCATAAGCTGTTTGAAGAATCGTTTGACGCCAAGGGATAAGCAATGAGCAGACCCCGAAGGAATTGAATGTTGTGTGTTCGTGCATTAAATTAGTGTGTCATGTTAATTTATTTGATACCGAAGTCCAATCGTTAAGATGTTTCTTCAAATCTCTATCACGATTTACGAATTTGTCAGAACAAATCAATTGCATGTCATTGTCATTAAGTCCTCGTGTTTCAAATACAGTGT
>DATDPZ010000047.1:0-14026 GCA_035292525.1 Chitinophagaceae bacterium | reverse complement strand
ATCAACAGGCCCATGGAAAGAAATAGTTGCCACCAGGGAACTGCTTCGGGTACTCCATTTGCAATTCTGCCCATCATTACTATGGGAGAAGTGAACGGTATGATACTTCCCCAGAAAGCGATCGGGCTGTCCGGATTACTGATGGAAGTGGTCAGGATGATAAATGCGAAAATGATCGGCATGGTGATCGGGAGCATTAAGGATTGTGCTTCCTGCGGATCTTCGTTAATTACACTGCCAACGGCAGCAAATAAAGAAGCATAAAATAAAAAGCCACCAAGAAAATAAAACAGGAAACAGGAAATGATCAATGGCCAGTTTACTTCGTTGATAAAAGTAGATTTAGTTTCCAGCAGTTTCAGAGCCATCGTGTTATTTGGTCCGCCCGGTAATTGTTGCTGTGCCTGTTGTAACTGCTGAAACTGATCCACTGCTTCAGCAGGAACAAACAGTGGAATAAGGCTGAGTAAAACCATTACAAAAATCATCCAAAGCAGTAATTGTGTAAGTCCTACTGCAGCAATTCCAATGATCTTACCCATCATTAACTGAAAAGGTTTTACTGAAGAAACCATCACTTCTGCTATCCGGTTTGTTTTTTCTTCCATCACCCCACGCATCACCATGGCGCCAAAAATAAACATCGTGATATAGATTAAAATACCGCTGCCAAACCCGATACCATATGCCAGTCCGGCATTGGCCTGTTCACCGGTGACCAGTTTATTTTCCACCCGGGCCGCTTCTTTACTGACTTTGCTGATGGAGTCTAAGGTTTTTTTATCAATATTAAGTTGCATCAGCATATTGTCTTCAATGGCCTTATTCATTTGCCGTTCGATAAATTCCATGGACTCCATGCTCATTGTTTTCTTTGATTCAATGACATACTTTTTCAGCGCCGTGCTGTCTGTATTCACCTGCAAAAGACCCGAGTAACCTTTTTCAAGGTAATTGGAGGAGTTAACCCCCTCCGGAAAATCAAAGATGATGAAGGACGAATCGCTTTTCAGGTTTTTTTGGAGAAAACCCGGGTTATTTACAATAGCAATTTTTTCTTTGGTTCTGGATTTGATAGCAAGAAAAGTGGAGCCAACAATAAACAGGATTAAAACAATAGGCAATAAAAAGGTAGAGAGTAAAAATGTTTTATTTCTTACCCGGGTGATGTATTCCCTGCTTATAATAATAAAAATCTTATTCATAGAATTAGTTTATACGTTGCTGGGTTCAAATTGACGGCTCATGGCAGTGCCTTCCACCAGTTTGATAAAAATATCATTCAGGGAAGGAAGAATTTCATTGAAAGAATGAATATGGGCTCCCTGCTGAAGAAAATAATTCAGTACATCATTGGGTTTATTTCCTTCATTTATTTTTACCACCAGGGAATGGTTTTTTCTTCCCACCAGTGAAAAAGGAGCTTCTTCATTTAGGAGAGGGCTTTCTTCTAATCCAATACTGAAAATATTTTCCTTAAAATTATTTTTTACCTGTAAAACGGATCCGTCCAGAATTTTTTTCCCTTTATTGACCAGTACAATATGATCGCAGATTTCTTCCACCTGTTCCATCCTGTGTGTACTGAAAATAATGGTGCTGCCTTTTTGTGCCAGCTTATAAATTTCATCTTTAATCAGATTGCTGTTCACGGGATCCAGCCCGCTGAAAGGTTCATCCAGGATAATCAGTTTGGGTTCATGCAACACAGTAATTACAAACTGAAGTTTCTGGCTCATTCCTTTTGACAAATCTTCCACTTTTTTATTCCACCAGCTTTGCATTTCAAATTTTACAAACCACTCTTTGATTTTACTCATGGCATCGCTTCTGCTAAGTCCTTTTAAGCGGGCCAGGTACACGGCCTGCTCACCAATTTTCATTTTTTTATAAAGTCCACGTTCTTCGGGCATATAGCCAATGTGAACCACATCATT
Organism: Chitinophagaceae bacterium; assembly: GCA_035292525.1. Taxonomy (GTDB): domain Bacteria; phylum Bacteroidota; class Bacteroidia; order Chitinophagales; family Chitinophagaceae; genus VBAS01. The sequence goes on along the minus strand of DATDPZ010000047.1, from coordinate 12,089 downwards.
CACCGGGTCAAATTTTTTCCCGTCAAAAAGTATTTCACCACTATCCTGGTAAAAAATACCGGTGATCATTCTTATTAAAGTGGTTTTACCGGCGCCATTAGGTCCCAATAATCCAAAAATACTTCCTCTTTCCACAGATAAGGTCAGGTCATCAACCGCTTTCTGCGTGGCAAAATATTTTTTGAGGTTTTTAATTTCTAAGATGGGCATGTGTTAATCTTTCATTTGACAAATTTATAGGGAAGAGATCTGCAAATTATCAAATAAATGATAGCTGGCAGATCAAATATTAGAATGTTCAATTCTTATTGTTCATTTTAAATGTTTGCGCTATGGCATTTGCTACTTTCTCTCCATCCAATGCGGCACTCACAATTCCTCCTGCATAACCCGCCCCTTCACCGCAGGGATATAGATTGTTGATCTGCGGGTGGTTTAATGTTTTCTCATTTCTGGGAATCCGAACCGGTGAGGACGTCCTGGATTCGGTGGCTACAATGACAGCTTCGTTAGTAAAATATCCTCTCATTTTGTGTCCAAATTCTTTAAAAGACTTTTTTAGCCTGTCATTGATAAAGGAGGGGAGTACTTCTTTCAGGCTGGCTGTATTTATTCCGGGTAAATAAGAACAGTCCGGCAATGAAGAAGTTCTTTTGTCTTCAGAGAAGTCAACCATTCGTTGAGCAGGTGCAACAAATTTTCCGCCACCGGCAATAAAAGCTTTTTGTTCCACTTCCTGCTGAAAATATAATCCGGCCAGTACGCCATGATGATGAAAACCGGAAATATCTTTTTCCTCAACTGCCACTACGATCCCACTGTTTGCATAGGGATTATTTCTTTTGGATGGTGACCAGCCATTTACTACCAGTTCGCCGGGATTAGTAGAAGCCGGAGCTATTATACCTCCCGGGCACATACAAAATGAGAAAACACCTTTACTATCTACTTGTTGCACCAGGCTATAAGTAGCCGGAGGTAAATTTTCATCCCTCACCTCGCAATGATATTGAATAGAGTCTATTAATGATTGTGGATGCTCCACTCTTACGCCAAGAGCAAAGGGTTTGAATCCGGTTAATATTTTTTTTGAATGTAATAGAAAAAAAATATCCCTGGCCGAATGGCCGGTTGCCAGAATGAAGGCGTTGGCTGCGTAAAATGTTCCGTCAACCGCTTTGGCTTTTATGATTGTTTCCTTTTCAAGGACGAAATCAATTAATTTTTTTTGGAAAAAAATTTCTCCCCCGCAGTCAATTATTTTTTTCCTGATCGCTTCAATGATCTGTGGAAGTTTGTTGGTGCCGATATGCGGGTGGGCTTCATAAAGTATCTTTTCATCCGCTCCAAAATGTACAAAGAGGTTCAAAATTCCGGATACATCTCCGCGTTTTGTACTGCGGGTATATAATTTCCCGTCACTATAGGTTCCAGCACCCCCTTCTCCAAAACAATAATTGCTTTCGGGGTTAATAATACCTTCTTTATTCAGGATAGCAAGATCTCTGCGCCTTGCTTTTACATCTTTTCCTCTTTCAAGAATAACCGGCTTAATGCCATTTTCAATCAATTGCAGGGCAGCAAAAAGCCCGGCAGGCCCGGCGCCAATTATCACCACTCTCTTTTCAGCTTTTGAAACATCGTGAAAGTGAAATGTCCTCGTTTCACGAATCTGAAATGGTTCATTGATGAATGCTTCTAAAGTAAGGGTGATAAATACTTGCCGGCTTCGGGCATCTATGGAACTTTTCAGGATATGATAACCGGTAACTGATGAAACTGAATGGCCGGATTCGGCTGCTATTACCTTTTTTAAAATGCTGTTATCTGCTGCTGCTGCTGGTTTCAGGCGAAATGTAAATTGTTTTTTCATTTTTATACCGGCCGGGTATTTATTCCGGAACAGGAACTGCAAAGATGCAGAATTACAAAATTAATTTAAGCAATCTTTATATTGAATCAAAGAATTACTAAAAAAAAACAATTCAGAAAAAAATATCAGCACTGAATCAAAATCAATACAAAATTCTTTGTTTTAAAATTAATTAATAATACCTTGAATGCTTCAGCCTGATTATATGCGAAAGACCATTTACACTTCAGTAATTCTTTATTTATTCCTTCTGGTCTCCTGCCATCCGGTTTTCAGATCCGTTGCGGTAGAATACACTAATTATAATGTACAGCAAAAAGAAAAGCACAATTCGCTGATGAGTGCATTGATTCAACCTTACAGTGACAGTATTAATATGAGCATGAATGATGTAGTAGGTATAAATGAAACACTGCTGGTAAAATCAGTCAAAAAAAACACATTGGGATTTTTTATGACGGATGCTTATCTGTATATGGCCAAACAAAAATTCAATACAGAAATTGATGCGGCTTTTATGAACCAGGGAGGCATCCGGTTAAATGAATTAGCTGCCGGAAAAATATCCAAAGGAACACTGTTTGAGCTTATGCCTTTTGACAACTTGCTTTTATTGCAAAAAGTAAGTGGAAAAATCCTGAAGCAATATATTGACAGCAATGCTTATTCAGGTGCCATAGTTCAGTCGGGTCTTTCAATGACGGTCAGAAACAGGAAAGCAGAAAACATTAAGGTGGGGAACAAGTTGCTGGATGAAAATGCAGATTACGTGATTGCAAATTCCGATTATATCATTAATAGTTCAGAAGTTTTAAAAAACATTCCCGTTCAGAATATCGGGTACCTGCAAAGGGATGCGATCATTGAGTATGTTTTGATGCTGACACAAAAAGGAAGAAAAATTGTTGTAGAAAATACGAAAAGGGTCGATTATGCTGACTAGACGAAAGTTCATATCACAATCCGTACTAACAACCGGGGCAATGCTAACCGGCTCATCTCTTATAAATGAGATATTGGAAGATGCAAATTCTTACAGGCTCACAATACTTCATACAAATGATGTACACAGCCGCATAGATCCTTATCCGATGGATGGCGGAAGAAACCAGGGACTTGGAGGAGTCATTGCCCGGGCAGTATTAATAGAGGATATCAGGAAAGAACAGGAACAGGTTTTATTATTAGATGCCGGGGATATTTTCCAGGGTACTCCTTATTTCAATTTATATAAAGGAGAACCGGAAATTAAAGCTATGTCCTCTATGGATTATGATGCTGCTACAGTGGGCAATCATGATTTTGATGCAGGTCTGGAAAACCTGGCCAATCAACTTACAAAACATGCCCGCTTTCCGATGCTTATTTGTAATTATGATTTTTCAGGAACTCCTATGGAATACAAACATGAACACTATAAAACATTTAAAAAAGGAAAATTAAAGATTGGCGTATTGGGAGTGGGGATTGAATTAAAAGGATTAGTGCCAGATAACCTGGCAGCAGGTACTGTTTATCTTGACCCGGTACAACGGGCCAACCAGGTAGCGAATGTATTAAAGAAAGACAAGAAATGCGATTTTATTATTTGTCTTTCTCACCTGGGTTACCAATACAGGGAAAATAAAATAAGTGATGTGTTGTTTGCGGAGCAAACAGAGAATATAGACCTGATCATCGGAGGGCATACCCATACATTTATGAGTGCCCCCGTCACCCGGAGGAATAAGCTGGGCAAGGATGTTGTTATAAACCAGGTGGGATTTTCGGGTATTATTCTTGGGAGGCTTGACTTTGAATTTTCAAAATTTTCCAGGAAAAATTTAGTCAATTCGTCAGCGATCAGTATTATAAAAAAAACAGTCGAATAAAAGTTTTTTATTAGAAAAGAATTATAGATATTCGTTCCCCCATGGAAATTTTCACAGCTTTGAAATAACCATTAAATAAGGAGACGATTCATAACAGGAAATAAATTTCTTACTAACTGATGGAGAAGAATGCTGAAAAAGTCTGGACCAACTGTTTAAAGATCATCAAGGATATTGTTGAGTGGCAACATTTCAAAACCTGGTTTGAGCCTATCAAACCCGTTTCAATAAAAAATAATATTCTGGTCATTCAGGTACCCAGCCAATTCTTTTTCGAATATCTTGAAGAACATTACGTAAATTTATTGGCGAAGACATTAAAGAGAGAGTTGGGTAAAGAAGGGCGCCTTGAATATCGGATCATGGTGGACAGTGGAAATAAAAGTAATCAGCCACTCACGATGGATATTCCGGGACATGGTTATAAAATGTATTCCAATAATGAAATGGATTTTCCGCTGATCATAAACAACCCCGTTAAGAATCCGTTTGTCATTCCCGGATTAAAAAAAGTGCAGATAGATCCGCAACTTAACCCGATTTATCTGTTTGATTCTTTTATTGAAGGCGATTGCAACCGGGTAGCCCGCCGTGCAGGAAAAACGGTGGCTGAAAAACCAGGTGCTAATTCATTTAATCCATTGGTAATTTATGGCGGTGTTGGTTTGGGAAAAACTCACCTTGCACAGGCCATAGGTAATGAAGTGAAAAGGTCGCATCCTGCCAAAGTGGTGCTGTATGTGAGTTCAGAAAAATTTATCAACCAGTTTATGGATCATGGACGCAATAATGCGATCAATGATTTCATACACTTCTATCAATTGATTGATGTGTTAATTATAGATGATGTTCAGTTTTTTGCAAAAGCAGAAAAAAGCCAGGATGCCTTATTTGCTATTTTCAATCATCTGCATCAGTCAGGGAAACAATTAATATTAACGACAGATAAGCCGCCAAAAGATCTTGAAGGTGTTCAGGAAAGATTATTAAGCCGGTTCCGCTGGGGCCTTAGTGCAGATCTTCAGGTACCGGATTATGAAACCAGGATAGAAATTCTGGAAAGAAAGATGAAGAATGATGGCCTGGAAATGCCGAAGGAAGTAGTTAAGTATATAGCATATAACATCAGCAACAATGTAAGAGAACTTGAAGGAGCTTTAATTTCTTTACTGGCCCAATCTTCTTTAAACAGGAGAGAAATTGATCTTGATCTTGCTAAAAAAGTACTCCGCAATTTTGTAAAATCTTCCAGCAAAGAAATTACCATTGATACCATCCAGAAAATGGTATGTGAATTCTTTGATGTACCATATGATAAACTGCTGCAAAAGACCAGGAAGAGGGAGATTGTACAGGCCCGGCAGATCACTATGTATCTTGCCAAAGCATTTACTAAAAATTCATTGAAAACAATCGGCGAACATTTTGGGGGTCGCGACCATACTACTGTTATTCATTCATGCCAGACGGTAAAGGATCTGATGGATACGGATGGCATTTTCAGAGAGAATGTACTGGAGCTGCAACAAAAAGTGCAGTTGGCAGCTATGTAAATAGTTAAAATAGTTTCCATAAATTTAAAAATGGCCTGACACTTAAGTCAGGTTTTTTTGTTTGATAAAATAATGAAATAACTTCCTTTGGGATAGAATTAATCTTTATTTTTGCAACCCTTGTGAAAGGAATAGTTTCGGGAAGTAGCGCAGGCCGGTAGCGCACCTGGTTTGGGACCAGGGGGTCGCAGGTTCGAATCCTGTCTTCCCGACAAGTGGGTCGCCCCGATAAAATCGGGGTCTTCCCGATAAAGCAAAAAATTCGATTTTTCGGATTTTTTATTGAAAAAGATCACTCATTATTTCTCATGGTGAGGTGGATGAGTGGCTGAAATCAGTAGTTTGCTAAACTGCCGTACGGGTAATTCTGTACCGCGGGTTCGAATCCCGCCCTCACCGCTCTTACCCTCCAATGCAGTAGCATAGGAGGGTTTCCTTTTTTTAAAACCCTTTCAACAATAAATTGTGTTTATAATTTGCCTTGTAACGACATTACTTATTATACAACCGTTCTGATGATTTAATGGAAAGATTTGCAAATCACAGCCAGGGATAAGTAGATTCAACAAAATAAAAACTTCCAGTTAATTTGATTTTTTATTCCTGTTTCGAAAAATAGCCCTGTAAATCATTAATGAAAATAAAGTGGAGACAATTCCTATAATTATACCAGCTACAACATCAGTTAAAAAATGTTGAGCCAGGTAAACTCTTGAATATCCAGCCAGCAACGCCAAAATGGGTAAAATAATTGACCAGCTTTTTTTGTTGATTATATAAGCAAGTAAAAGAGCCATCGTAAAAGCTGCTACACTGTGACCGGATGGAAAACTAAAGAGCCTGTTCATTTTAACACCTTCTACAATATGAACTGGAAAATTATCAGACAAATAAGTTATTGGTCTTAAATCTTCAGGGAAAATAACCCGTTTGAAGAACTGGGAAAGCAGGGTTGAGATAACAACTGCTAATAAAACAGCCAGTACATATTTTTTCCTGAAGAAAAGGCAAAAAAGTAAAACGGTTAACCACATCCACCCATCGCCTGTATAAGTATAGTATTTAAAAAAGAAATCTAAATAGTTATTATGATTACCGTTGATCAGAAAAAAACTTTCCTCTTTGCCAAAAACAAGAATAAAAACGCCGCAGGCAATTGCAATAAAGATTGTAAAAAATAATGCAATCCCGAATTGATTATTTGATTTCTCCAATGACAAGGATTCAGATTTATTTATATAAATGTACTGATATTTATAAAGCGTAATTATTACCCAACCATGCCTGCCAGTTCTAAACTTCTTTTTTTCAAAGACCTGATTTCTACATTTTCAATGATTGAGTCTGGCAAAACAATTAGCGAAATACCATTCTCTTTCCACCAGCTATCATTTTTTAATTCTGTAAAATGAATTACACCGATCAGGTATTTTCTTTCCTCCCGTGCATGCCATTCTTCTATCCATTCAAATTTATCTTTTGGTACCAGGCTTAAATCATCAAAACTTACATAAACCTGGAGGTAGAAATCATCAGTCAGTTGTTGAGGGGGATGATGGTATAATTTTTTGTATTCATATTTATAGCCATACCGTAAAGCACTGATATCACTTAACACAGCAGAAGCTGTGGGGAAGCTGCCGGCCCCTTTGCCATAAAAAAATTGTTTATCTGCAAACCCGCTTTCAATAACGATTCCATTGTATTCATTTTTAACAAAGGCCAATTGCTCATCATGATTGATAAATTGCGGTAAAACAAAGGCGGCTACTTTTCCATTTTGTAATTTTTTTGCCTGTGCCACCAGTTTTATCTGTTGCAATTTTGCCTGTGCCAGTTTTGCATCAGCTGCCTGAATGTTTTGAATGCCGTTAAATAATAAATTTTCCGGTAATTCAACAATTCCATAAGCATGGGTTAAAAGAATAGACCATTTACTGACCGCATCAAAACCTTCCACATCCAGCGTAGGATCCGTTTCTGCAAACCCCAGTTGTTGTGCCTGCATGAGTGCCTGATTAAAATCCAGGTTTTCTTCAAATATTTTAGTCAGGATATAATTAGTAGATCCGTTTACAATGGCTTTGATTGCATGAAGCAGGTCATTATCATAATACTCTTCCAGGTTTCTGATCACCGGTATGGATGCACAGGCAGCAGATTCATACAGAAATGACTGACCCGTTTTTTCCTGTAATTTCAAAAGTTCAGCTAAGTGTGCTGCAATCATTTTTTTACTGGAACTTATTACATCTTTGCCTTTCAATAAAGCTGTAGTTACTATTTCAAAAGCTGCTTCAGTTTCATTAATCACTTCCACAATGACATTGATCTCCGGATCATTCAGCAGTACATTTTTATCTGTTGTAAAAAGAGTATCCGGGGCGTTTCGTATTTTACCCGGAGATTTAATGCATACTTTTTTAATACTTGCATTTAATGAAGTGGTTTGTTGTAAAACCTTATAAAGGCCTTCCCCAACAACTCCGAATCCAAATAATCCGATAGTAAGTTTTCTGTGACTCATTTTTTTAATTAATTTTTATTTAAATCCCTGAAAAACAAAAAGCTCATCCGGTAAATCAGATGAGCTCATTTAATATTTTTTAAAATAATTTTAAAAGCTTTGGATCTGGCTTATCTGTCCCGCAATAGCAGGATGGAATTGGCACCTTTTCCAGTCATAGTTGACCGGGTAGGTTGTCAAGGCTTCACAGGGCCATTACCCTCAGCCTTTCTTGATAAGTGTCCCGATAACGATCGGGATAAAAAAGAACTGGCGCAAAAATAAGCAGGAATTATTACAAATACCAAAACGGGATTTTAAAAATTTTCGCTAACAGCTGTTTGAGAAGCTTTGAATTCCTTTACCAGTAAAGGATTCCAGGGGGTTATTTTTTTCTGGAAATTGTTGAATGGGTTCTTTTTACAATATCATCCAACCCTGTATAGTTCTTATCTTCGTCGTCCTTTCACATTATGACCAATTCAAAAAAAATAAATACGGATCAGGCGACTTCACATCAGGATTTTATAGAAGTATTCGGGGCCCGGGTTCATAACCTGAAAAACATTGATATTTCTATTCCTAAAAATAAACTGGTGGTCATTACAGGCATCAGCGGCAGTGGCAAATCATCCCTGGCTTTTGATACCATTTTTGCAGAAGGGCAACGACGCTATATGGAAACATTTGGAGCCTATGCCAGGCAGTTTATCGGTGATATGGAAAGGCCCGATGTGGACAAGATCACCGGGTTATCGCCGGTTATTTCTATTGAACAGAAAACAACCAATAAAAATCCACGATCAACAGTGGGTACGGTGACAGAAATTTATGATTTTCTCAGGTTATTATTTGCCAGGATTGGTGAAGCATATTCTTACAACACAGGGAAGCCGATGGTAAAATGGAGTGAAGAAGAAATTGTTGAAAACATATTTATGAAATATGAGAATAAAAAAATTTCATTACTGGCTCCTTTGGTTCGGGGTCGAAAAGGGCATTACCGGGAATTATTTGAGGAGGTTCGTAAAAAAGGGTATTTAAAAGTAAGAATAGACGGAGAAATAAAAGACCTGGTACCCAAGATGCAGGTGGACCGGTATTCAATTCATAATATAGAATTAGTGGTGGATCGTTTACAGGTTTCAGAAGAGTTTAAGGCAAGGCTCAGTCAAAGTGTTCAGCAATCGCTGAAACTGGGAAAAGACCTGATGTTTATTTTAGTGGAAGAAAAAAAAATGATTCAGTATAGCAAACAGTTGATGTGTGAAGATACCGGCATCAGTTATGAAGAACCTTCGCCCAATGCTTTTTCTTTTAATTCACCTTATGGTTCCTGCCCGGTTTGTAAAGGGCTTGGCACTAAGTTTCATATTGACATGGATGCAGTAATTCCAGATTCTTCTCTAAGCATTTCTGAAGGGGGTATTGCTCCTTTAGGGGAAGAAAGAGATGCCTTGGTATATAAGCAAGTGATGGATGTAGCAAAGAGGAAAAAAATATCCTTAACTGAACCGGTGAAAAAGTTAAACAGTAAGTCACTCAATTTTCTTTTGTATGGAAATGAAGAAAAAGCAGAATCAGATTTGATCACGATTCCCGGAGGAATTGAAAATATGAAATTTGATCCGGAAGCACCATTTGAAGGAATTGTAAATATGCTTAAAAGATGGTTCAACAACGGGTACAGCGAAACACTCCGTGATTGGGCCGAAGGATATATGCTGATGAAACCTTGTGAGAGCTGTGGAGGAGCAAGATTAAAAAAAGAAAGTCTTTGGTTTAAAATCCAGGGAAGAAATATTGCAGAGCTGGGTGATATGAACCTGGATAATCTGGCCGCCTGGTTTGATGGCATTGAATTAAGGATTACTGATAAACAGAAAATTATTGCCAAAGATATTCTGAAAGAGATCCGGGAGCGATTGCAGTTCCTGTTGGATGTTGGATTGTCTTACCTCGCCTTGAACCGGCCCTCTAAAACTTTAAGCGGAGGCGAATCCCAAAGAATCCGGTTAGCCACACAGATCGGTTCTCAGTTGCAAGGCATCACTTATATCCTTGATGAGCCTTCTGTAGGCTTGCACCAGCGGGATAATCACCGGTTGATTGAAGCATTAAAAAATTTAAGAGATATCGGAAATAGTGTTTTAGTGGTAGAACATGATAAAGAAATTATGCTGGCTGCGGATCATTTAATTGATATTGGTCCACGGGCTGGTTTTTATGGGGGAAGAATTGTGGCTGAAGGATTGCCTCAGCAAATGCTGAAGTTAGATACACTAACTGCAAAATACCTTAATGGCGATCATAAAATAAAAGTTCCCCGGGAAAGAAGAAAGGGCAATGGGAATTTCCTGGAATTAAAAGGCGCCAAAGGAAATAACCTGAAGAATGTGAGTGCAAAGTTTCCTTTAGGAAAATTTATTGTAGTAACAGGAGTGAGTGGCAGTGGTAAATCAACATTGATCAACGAAACACTATATCCAATACTTTCCACGCATGCTTACGGGTCAAGGGTGACTCCACTTGAGTTTAATGGTATAAAGGGACTAGAGCATATTGATAAAGTCATTGAAATTGACCAAAGCCCCATTGGCCGCACACCCAGAAGTAACCCTGCCACTTATTGTGGATTTTTTACTGATATCAGAACTTTGTTTGCCGCCGTACCGGAAGCAAAGATCAGGGGTTATAAAGCGGGCCGGTTTTCTTTTAATGTAAAAAGCGGCCGCTGTGATGTGTGTGAAGGAGGTGGTATGCGGGTGATTGAAATGAATTTTCTACCGGATGTATATGTACATTGTGAAAAATGTAACGGTAAAAGATATAACCGGGAAACACTGGAGATCAGGTATAAAGGGAAATCCATTGCAGATGTTTTGGAAATGTCAGTGGTAGAAGCGGTGGATTTTTTTAAAAATGTTCCTTATATCTACCGGAAGATAAAAGTACTGGAGGAGGTAGGTCTGGGCTATATTACGCTGGGTCAAAGTTCAGTGACACTTAGTGGCGGGGAAGCACAGCGGGTAAAACTATCAACTGAATTAGGAAAAAAAGATACCGGTAAAACTTTTTATATTTTAGATGAACCTACCACCGGGCTGCATTTTGAAGATATACAACATTTACTGGATGTGCTGAATAAATTAGTAGACAGGGGTAATACGGTATTGGTGATAGAACACAATATGGACGTTATAAAAGTAGCGGATTATATTATAGACCTGGGTCCGGAAGGAGGAGATGGCGGAGGCAGAATATTATTTGACGGTGAGCCGGAAAAATTAATTGATTGCAGGGAAAGTTATACTGCTCAATATTTGAAAACAGAAATATAATATTTATTTTATGGACTATGATAAATTCAGTGACTTGCCTGAATGGGAAGATGATGAATTCAACGATGAAGATGAAGAAGGAGAGGAGTGGAAACCCAACCCCACAAGGGATGCGTGTAAAGCATTATACCAGCAATGGCAGCAAGTCATGATTGTATTAAACGGTGCTTTAGATTCCATGAAGATTGAAGAAAAAGAAGATGGGTTTCCTGCTGAATATTGGGAAGATCATAAAGGCATGTTATTGGGAGATGCATTCCAGGTAGCTGTTAAAATAAAAAGTTCCGAAGCAGGGAACATGTATATGTTGCGAATGGAAAATGCCGGTATCATCCGGAAAAATGCACAGTTTATTAAATCGGTCATGCTGACTATGATGAGTGAAGAAGTTATAGAGAAAGCCCACGGAAGAGTGATCAGGGAAGAGATTGATAAATTCAGGTTTCTCTTTAAAACATGGGTAAGCACTTTTCAGAAAGATGAGTTTGAAGATGAATGGGGGTTGTATAATTAAAAATAAAAACCCCGGATTACCCGGGGCTTTACTCTCCAATAGTTTTTTTAAAAATTAAGATTGAACGAACTGCCATAAGATAAGCCCATGGCAGACATAATCACTTTCGACATAATAAGACTAATGATAAAATAAGTAACTATTAATACAACCAATGTTACTACAAAATAGCCGGCATGTTTATCTGCTGGTGTTTTTTTAAGTTTAGGTATCCCTATATAAAGTAAATAAAGACCATAAAGTCCGGCAAGAGAACCAATCAAAGAAATAGCGGGTAGAATAGACAGTAGCCCACCCACCCACATAGGTGTGTAAGCGTATGCAAGCAGTTGAATAGACCGGCCCATATTTTTCTCTGATCCAAAACTTGGGGCAAATGCATCAATAATCAGGGCACAAAGAAAAACACTTCCAATACCCATAACAAGTAT
>DATDPZ010000046.1:0-3293 GCA_035292525.1 Chitinophagaceae bacterium | reverse complement strand
GTATTTTCCAGGAAACGTTTATTGATCTCCGGGTTATTCATGCCGCCACTCAGCAAACTTTCCACATAACCCTGTATGCTGAAAACCGGTGTTTTAAATTCATGGGAAAGATTCTGAAGAAACTCTTTTCTGAACTGTTCGTTTTTTTTCAGCAACTCAATTTCTTCATTTGTTTTTTCGGCCCATGCCTCCACATCTGCTCTTACTTCATCTATACTTTTTTGCGGAAGAATATATTTGTAATACATCTCTTCTTTTTTGGTAGCCTTGGTCTGGTAAATAAATTTATAAATGAGTTTTATTTTCCGGTAGATAAACCGTTCCAGTACAAAAGAGATCAGCAGGTAGCTTCCTGACAGGAGGATGATAAAAGAACCAACTCCCCACAACCAGCTTTGTTCTACAAGATAAATCAGTAAACTGATGGGAACAGAAAGTACCAGTGCAGTAAAAAAAGATAATTGCCGGGGCGAAAGATTTTTTGTAGAAACCATAGAAAACAAAGCTACGAGCTATGAGCTATTAGCTGTGAGACTTAATGAATGAATATTTAATCCTGATTTGAACTCATAGCTCAAGGCTCACTGCTCACAGCTCGAATTTATACCCCACCCCCTTCACCGTGGTGATACAATCCACTCCCAGTTTCTGACGGATCTTGCGGATATGTACATCAATGGTCCGGTCACCCACTATCACCTCAGCTCCCCAAACCCGGTTCAGTATTTCATTTCTTAAAAAAACCCTCCCCGGTTTTGAAGCCAGCATATACAGCAGTTCAAATTCTTTTTTGGCAAGCGAAATGTCTTTGCCTTCATACTGAACGATAAATTTCTGCTGATCAATAATAAGCCCGTTGATCGTTAAAACAGCGGCATCCTCTTTTTGCCATCTTCTGAAAAGGGAGTTTACCTTACTGATAAAAACTTTCGGACTGATCGGTTTGCTGATATAATCATCCGCCCCGGTTTCTAATCCTTTTATCTGGGTGCCTTCATCGCTAAGTGCAGTGAGAAAAAGAATCAGGGTGTCTTTAAATGCAGCCTGCATTCTTAATAATTCACACACTTCTACACCGGTCTTTTTCGGCATCATGATATCCAGTACAATCAGGTCCGGTTGTGTTTTTTTTGCTTTTTCAAGTGCTTCATCCCCATCCCGGGCCGTAATTACCTGGTATCCTTCATTTACCAGGTTATATTTCAGGATCTCCAGAATATCCGGCTCATCATCGGCTATCAGAATTTTTCTGTTTTTTCCCTCCATGCTGATCATTTGTGAACGCAAACCTACCGGAAATTGTATTTGCGGAGAGTTTAATACAATAAGAATCTAAAGACTTAATGAAAAATTAATAATGTGATTTGCTTTTGGAAGATAAAATAATTTTAACAGCCATTTCCAACCTTTTTGTTAGCCAAAGTCATCAGTTTCCGGGTAAGTAGAAAAAAACAATAAATCCTGGTTACATTTGCACAACCATCCTTATGACAATATCAAATAAATATCCCCTCCTGATTTTATTTTCCCTGGTTTTTTCTTTTGCCAACGGGCAAAAAGATCCGGCATTGAAACCCCTGCTGAGCCGGGCACTTTTTCATGATTATGTTGACAGGGAACAGCAAATTGCGCTGAAATCCGACGGGAAAGAGGATAAGGAATTCACTGTCTCCGCAAATCCGGATATTAATATCCACATCACATCTGCCCTTATTGGAAAAGTAAACCAGCTACAGAAAAATATTGAGCAGGATTCTTTAATCAGCGGACAGGCCAAAGTGCTTTATATCCGTGGACTGGAAGGTTTGCTGAAGGATATGAATGCTAACTGGCGGTCCGGCAAATTTGCAGTAACTTATTTACCCGCTATGCTGGATGCTTATGAAAAATGTGTTGAGCTGGATAGTAAAAAGATCAGTATGGAAGGCGTAATAAACCAGTTGCATTATGATGCAGCCAGGCCCGTGGTTTATAGCTCCGCATTTGATAATAACCCGGGATTTAAAACTTCCAGGAATATTTTAGTAAGAAAATATTGCAACCTATATCCCGACCAGGTTTTTTCCACGCTAAGCAGTACAATATTATTAATACCTGACCTGCCTTTTGCAGATAGCCTCATCAAAGTGGCCGGCTACCGCTACCCCAAACAATTGTATGATTATGCCGCTGCCGGTAATGAATTAGGCAGGATAATCAGAAGAATAGATGATCCGCTGATTAAAACAGTAAGCAAAATGGCTACCAGTGGTGGCAGCGGTCAATTATATTTTCCTTTTTTAGACAATATCATGAAAGGTAAAATAACCCTCGAAGACATAGATGCAGTCAGAACAGATTCAATTCTATATTATAAACTGCTGGTTAAAACTCATCTTGATTATACAGAGAGGCTGATCAATAAGGATACCGCATTTGAATATGCCACCCTGAATGAAATGATGGGTAAAAAAGCCCGTGATGTTTTTGTAAATACAATTAATGGATTACACGACCGGGATGATATTACCCGTTTCCGCATCATTCAGCCATTGAACGCAGCAGAGCTTTATTACCTCGCCGTGTTCAGCGATGGTATTATCTATACTTCCAGTTTTGTAAAAGGGGTTTTTCCCTTAATGATGAGCCGGGCAGCAAATAAAGGCGATTCAGTGCTGAAACTGGTGATGTTTGACAAATACAGGAAATTTATAAAAATGTCAGCGGGCTATAATACGCTCAGTACGTTCATGGCCTCATTTCCAAATAAAGAAAACGCCAGCGACCTGATGCGGGCCTTTGTGGGCGGGCTGGAAAGAGCTGCCACTCTCGAGGACGGGGTAGATGTGGCAGATTCGTATGCAAGTATTGCGGAAACGATAAAACCATTAGCGGAAGAAATGCTGCTAAACGTGCAGATGAATTACAACCGCAATCTTGCCAGGAATAACAGGAAGGGAATAGTAATTTATAACCTGCTGCAGAAACTTTTTCTTTCAGCAGACACATCAAAGAATATTGACCTTACCAAAGAGCTGGGAATTCCGCCTGTGTACAATGTTAACTTTTCGTCTATGGCTAATGAAAACGGCCAGGTAATCATGCAGGTCTTTTTTTATGGCGACAAAGACGGGCAGAATATTTTTGCAGGCTTCCAGAAAATGTTTGCACCCGCCTTATGGAAAATCACTCACGAAAAATTATGGATAACCATCAGCTCCGTAAAAGGCAAACCCATCACTATTTATGCCAACAGGCCATTGCCCGAAGAAACCGGGGAAGATGAAATGGCACAAAAAGCCCTGGACTCTTTT
>DATDPZ010000045.1:0-15264 GCA_035292525.1 Chitinophagaceae bacterium | reverse complement strand
TCCGATGCCATTATCAGTTATTATACATTGAAGCTGGTTATCCTGGATGCTCATCATAAGCTCCAGCTTACCCTGTTCATTTTTGTGCATCAGCCCATGCCAGATGGCATTTTCACAAAATGGCTGCAGCAGCATGGGAGGAATGTAAATGGTTTCGGGTTCGATGGTATTGGCATAATTAATATTATAATCAAAAGATTCACTGAAACGAAGCCTTTCCATATCGAGGTACAACCGAAGCATTTCAATTTCAACACTTAATGGTATCAAAGAAAGTTGTGAATTGTTCAGGCTGAAACGGATCAACCTTGAAAATCGTGTCAGATAATCTGAAGCCGCGTCTGTATTATTCTGTAAAATAAATTTATTGATAGAGCTAAGACAATTAAAAATAAAATGAGGATTCATCTGGGCACGTAGTGCCTGCATTTCAAGTTCGGTTGCTTTTTGTTGAAGTTCAGCTTGTCTTTTTTCACTTTCCAGTTTCTGCTTTTGCAATTCATTTTTTCGTTTTAAAGAAAGATACCTGAACACAAAAACCCCAAACAGTAAAAGCAAAATTAATCCTGCAATCAGAGCTTTTTTTACAAATGCTTCCTGCTTTAGTTTTTGAGCTTTGAGCTGGTTGTCTTTATTTAAAAGTTCCAATTGACTAATTCGCTTTTGATCTTCAATTGCTTTTTTATAGTTATTAAGTTGCTCGTTCAATCGCCAGAGAAAATGTATGTTTTGAGTTGAATCTTTTAGCGTCATGTAATTTTTCAAAAAGTGATAGGCACTATCAGGTTTATTCAGATTTATATAAATTTCTGAAAGAACTCCAAATCCTTTTGTTAAATATTCACGCCAATTTGTCTTCTTTGCAAGCATTAATCCCTCTTGTGCGACATCGTAAGCATTCTGATATTGCTTTGCTAAAATATAAGCCTCCGCCAATCCAATCATATTCTTTGCTAAATGCCCATAATACAAAGGAGTATAGTTATTTTTTCTTGTTATTTCAATTGATTTCGCAAATAAAGGGATAGCTTTCCTGTATTCTCCGGAACTTAAATAAATTTCTCCCAACCACATATTATATGCTGAAATTGCATCAGGGAATTTGGTTTTATAAAGATTGAGATAGTGAAGTGAAGAGTCATATTTCCCCATGAGAGTGTATAACTCAATTAATCTGGATTCAGCGCCCCATTCCAGTCGCTGTTCTTTGGCAAATCTGTTCGCCTGCAACAGATAATCGAGTGACGTCCGGTAGTCACCAACTTTCTTATAAAGTTCTGAGCCGTTAATAAAAGAATATTGTATGTGATAATAACTCCGATCTGATGGTATGTGTTTCAATAGTTTTGCAAGTTCTACACTTCTTGTCCAGTAGATAAATGCATTGCCATAATCTCCTTTTTCAATAAATTCCCCACTTAATCGAGTTGTCACTTGAGCTTCATTGATAACGTCACCTGTTTTTTGAAAATATTCTATTGCTTTTGTAAAGCATTCAATATGTTTAGAAAAATCCTTATTATTTTTAATTATAAAAACGCCTAAGAAATAATATGCAGAGCCTAACACATAGCTGTCGTTAATTTCTTTGCCTATTTTTAATGCCTCCTCGATATTCTTTTCTCTTAAACTATCCGGTAAAGGAGCCAGCTTTAACAGCAGAGATATAGCAATTCCCTTTTTGTAATTTATTTTTTTTGCTCTCTGGTATGCTTTTGCATTATAAAAATGGGCACTATCATGGTTGAACAAAAATCCAGGAGTGGATAAGATATGATTATAATTCTCGCACAATTGATTTAAGCAGTCAATCTCGGCAGTCCCTTTAAGGCTGGGAAGGATTTTTTTTAAACTGTCAATTCTTAAACTATCCATCTTGTGTCCTTCTGAATATGGATAGACCGGATTTTGTGCATTTGCAAAAGCAAACACAAGTTCTAGAATAGAAAGAAGAAAATATTTTCTCATAACAAATCTGAAATGCAGTTTTAGTTAATTAAAAATTACGAAAAGAATTCAGCATTTCAGCACTAAACTATAAAGCAGGAGAAAGTATTCTAAGGTTGAATGAGAAGTTGACGGGTATTGGAAGTCAATTTGCTGATAATGATGGATAGTTGGGGAACATGAAACATATCTTCCTTATGATGCAACTGCAAGCGAAACAGATTGCAGTTCCCCGGCAAGTTCATGAACTGCTTTTTCAATCTTCTTAACCTGGCCTACAGATGGATACTTAACACCTGAAGCATACTGGCGTAACAAAGCTGGGTTCACTCCTGCCAGTTCTGCAATTTTGGATTGCTTCAAAAAATCGAACTCTTCAAAAAAAACTGTAAGGTCATAGCTGTAGTTAAAAGACACTTTTTCAAGTCCATGAAAGTTTTTCAGAACTCCTGCAATTTTTCTTTCAAGTGCCCCGATACTGCCGGCATAGTCAGTAATCAGATTATTTTTATAGGTAACCCTACCCCAAAGTTTCCCTTTATCTTTTTCTATAATCAGTAATAACTTTTTCATTCAATCTGCTTTAATAGTTTAAATGAGGTCTATTTTATTCCAGCCTGTTTTAAAATCGATTTAAGCGTT
Source organism: Chitinophagaceae bacterium (assembly GCA_035292525.1). Classification (GTDB taxonomy): domain Bacteria; phylum Bacteroidota; class Bacteroidia; order Chitinophagales; family Chitinophagaceae; genus VBAS01. Next base: position 12,675 of record DATDPZ010000045.1, on the reverse strand, counting down.
CCTTTTGGAATATCACCACTATGAACCGGAACTGTTACTTTACCTTTTTTAAAGGATGCTCTAACTGCAGATGGCTACCCTTCTGATTTTTTTCAAACCAACCGTTTTTTTCAGCATCTTTATCAATTCCCTTGCAGTCATAAAGGTAGCAATTTTGCTACCTAATTTCAAAATCAGAATTAAATTTTATACCAAATACAGAAAATTTCAAAGTTGTATGCATATACCACAGTAACTAAAACTCCCCCACCCCCGGCTGCCTCAATTTCCAACCAGTTTTAGCTTTCTCATCATCCACCATCTTTTTTACATCAGCCAAAAGTTTTTTAGCATCGTAAACTATTCCATCTTTTATTGTGTAATTCACTCCGCCTACTCTTACTGCTTTGTTTTGTTCATTTACTTTTATGGCGCCTGTACCATACAGTACCTGTAAGTTTTCAAGCGGGTTTGCATTAATAATCATTATATCTGCCAGCTTACCTACTTCTACAGAACCTAAATCTTTTTCAGCGCCGAGTGCCTGTGCAGCATACAAGGTGGCAGAACGTATTACTTCCAATGGATGAAATCCGGCCTCCCGCAAAAGTTCAAGTTCCCGAATATAACCAAAACCATAAGTTTGATAAATATAGCCGTTGTCGCTTCCGGCAGTTACTCTTCCGCCACGGTTTTTGTATTCATTTATAAATGTCATCCACAGCCGGTAATTTTCTTTCCATTCCACTTCCTGCTCTGTGCCCCAGTTGAACCAATAAGAACCATGCGACTGGCGGCTGGGTTCATAAAATTTCCAGAGAGAAGGCAGTGTATAATCCTCATGCCATTCTAACCTTCTTGTTCTATGCAGGTCGCGGCTGGCTTCATAAATATTGAAAGTAGGATCCAGTGTAAAATCTAATTTCAATAACTCATTCATTACTTCATTCCATTTATTGCTGTATGGTTTAGCTGCCTGTTTCCATAATTTTCCGGCTTCTTCAAACCGGTGCTGTTCATCGCTGTAATTATAATTCAGCGGATAGTTTTGTATAGTTTGATTTTCAAACAATGCTTCCGGTAATCCATACCAATGTTCCATGGATGTCATGCCCGCTCTTGCCGAATGTAAAACATTCCACCGTGCCACACTCATCTGTGCATGATGGCAGGTAGATCTTAATCCCAATTTTTTATTTTCTTTTATGGCAGCCTCCATTATCTCTGGAGCAGCACCAAAAAATTTTATCCCATCTGCACCTTTTTTTGCATTTTCTCTCACCCACTCAATGGCCATCTCCGGGGTACTGATAGTTTGTCTGGCTCCCTGGCCAAATGAAGTGTAGGCAAAAAGCCTCGGAGCAGTGATCTTATTTTCTGCACTCAATTTTTTTTCATCCAGTACCCAATCCAATCCATTGCCGCAGCTGGGATCTTTGATGGTAGTTATGCCATGTGCCATCCACAGTTTAAATACATATTCAGCAGCTGTGCCCTGCTCGGTACCGCCTATATGTGCATGCATGTCGATTAAACCAGGCAAGGCGTACATGCCTTCACAATTCATTTCCTTTCCGCCTTCTTTCAATTTTGGTCTTCTTGCTTCATTTACCGGCATGCCGGGATTGCCTACATTGGTAATCTGAACGATCCTGTTTTTTTCAATAACAATATCCACAGGACCAGCAGGAGGTGCGCCGGTTCCATTGATTAAAATTACTCCCCGTATGATCAGTTGTGGCCATGGGCCTTCGCCTTCTTTTAATTCAGGAGCTTTTTTTATTTGTGCCGACAGGTTAAAATTCAGTACGGTGGTTATAAGTAGCAGGGTAATTTTTCTCATAATAAATAATTAAAGAAAGAAAAATACATATAAATCTGTCAATAAAAATTTTTACCCGGAAAAAAATCCGGCGAAGAGCTATTGCTGGTCTTTGGGATCAAATTTTTTGGGAAAATATTTTTTCAGCAGGTTAGTAAATTCGGGTAGTTTCCGGATAGACTGCAAATCAGCTTCGATGGTTAAAAACTCATAATTACTATAGCCATTTTCAAGTGCCAACCGGATTGCTTTCAATGCTTCCTCAGATTTATTATTCATGGCATAGCTGCAGGCAAGGTAATAGTATGCCACATTGTTTTTTGGACTTATCGAAACGGCTTTCTCTAGATGTACAGCAGCAGAATCGAAATAAGACATGTTATGATAAACCAGGCCTAATCTAAATTGAGCATTAAAATATCCGGGTTGCAATTCCAGAGCTTTTTTATAAATCAAAACGGCTGAGTCATATTGCAGCAAGTTGGTATATACGGCTCCCAGGTTGTTAAAACCTATTGCATTACCCGGGTTATATTCAATGGCTTTATTATACCAACGGGCAGCCGAATCAAATTTTTCTGTATCAAAATACAAACGACCCAATCCATTATATAAAATAGTACCCCGGATCCCTTTCTCCAGAGTTTTTTTATAATAATAAATGGCAGAATCATATTCATTATTCTGTTTTAAAACAAACTCCAGTGATGATAAGGCATCCATATTTTCAGGATGTTCAAGCATAATTTTCCTGAAATAACTTTTTGCACCTTCATAATCTTTTAACTGGGATAAGAGCAGTCCCATATTGTAAGCGGCAGAAACCAGGTCTTTTTTTAAGTCAAGAGCTTTTGAATAATAATGTGCAGCTGAATCAAGCTTTTTTATTTTGAAAAAAATAAGTCCCAGGTTATTCATGGCGTATGGATTTTGGGGGCTTATAGAAATGACCTTCCTAAAATACCGGACAGCAGAATCGAATAGTTCCTGTGCATAAAAGCTGAGGCCAAAATTATTCAGAACCACTGTATTGTCAGGATTGACTTCTAAACCTTTGCGATAGTAATAATAGGCAGAATCAAATTGCTTCATATCGCTGAACATCATACCCAGTTGGTTATAGCCCCTGAAATTTTTCCCATTCAACTCGATGGCCTTCCTGTAAAAATATCTTGCAGAATCGTATTGTTTGGTGCCGGCATATAATTTCCCAAGGTTAATAAATGGCGCATCGTAATTAGGATCATAAACAGCTGCCTGTATAAAATAAGATCTGGCAGAGTCCACCTGGTTTATTTCCTGGAAAAACTGTCCCATGTAATTATTGGTAATTAATTTATCGGGGTAGCTTTCCATAGCTTTCTGATAATAAGTCCGGGCAGAATCATACATTCTTAAATCAGTAAATACCCGGCTGATCCCATTGTAGGCATTAAAAAATTTAGGATCAGCCTGCAGGCTTTTTTTGAAAAATGAAATGGATTCTTCAAATTGTCTTGACTCTCTTAACAACCAACCCATATTATTATTGGCAGAAACATTTTGCGGATCCAGGATTAATGCTTTGCGGTAATAAGCTGCTGCAGAATCCAGTTGCCGTTGCTGAAAATAAAAAAATCCAAGATCCACATAGGCATCTGCCCTGGAAGCATCTACAGCCAGCGCCTTTTTAAAATAAACCAATGCCGAATCGGAATTGTTTTTCCTGGAATAGGCATTTGCAATATTGAAATAGGGGTAACGCCATAAGGGTGCATGGGCAATTGCTTTCCGGGCAAAGTAGATGGCGCTGTCGGGTTTATTATTCTCCAATTCAAGGGAAGAAAGTGTATTCAGGATATAAGCGGCAGTAGGATCAGCTCTATACGCATCCATTGCATCCCGGATAGCCTGCCTTAAACCTTCTGTACTTCCTCCCTTATCGTAATAACCATGTGCTTTAAAGAAAAAATTCTTTGCCATTAACCTGCGCCGGAATCCTTCATCATCAATTTCACCATACTCAATGGCTTTTTCCAGCATTTTAGCTACTTCAGAAAAATCCTGCCTGGCTACTTTTTCCATCCGGTCCAGACTATTGGATATTTCATCTGATTTTTCATCAGCATCCAGTTGTGAACGGATACGTTGAATGGAGGTAACGTCCCTTCCTTCCAGGTACAGGTTAATTTTACTCTGTGCAAAATTTATAAATTCTGTTGCCAGGTCCAGTTTGGCATCATGTGTATAACTGCTGGTGGGTGCCAGTGTATTCAATTTCTGAAAATAACTTTCGGCAGAATTCCCGTTTCCGGTAAGATTAAATTCTTTCAGCGCTTTATTAAAATAATTATAAAGATCGAGAACTGAGGTGTCAGCTACATCATAAATTCCCCTGGTTTTCACATTCCTGGTAATGGCGTCAAATTCGTTTCCCCGCAATTGTCCTCTCAATTGCTTTGCCAGTATCCACTTCCGCAAAAAAGAAGTATCTACTTTTGAAATGATTTTTTTCTTGTTTTCCTCACAACACAAAAAAGGATTCTGTTTCTTTTTATATCTTTCCTGTGCAATATTGGGAACAGTTAATGTTACATAGTTTTGCAATTCTTCCATCGTAACCAGGTTATCCGGGTTTTCTTTATCATCTGCCATTCCTACCAATCCATCTACCAGGTAATAAGTAAATAATCCATGACCAGTACCAATGGCTGCATCTTCCAGGGACTCCTGCCCTGCACCAGTAGCAAGCATAATTATTTCCCCTGCCTGCTTTTCAGAAATTGCTGCCGTTAACATCTCCTGGCCTTCCCCGCCTCCCGGTAATTCATTAGTACGACAGGCATCCATAATAAAAATAACCTCTACTCCTTTTCGGCTGTGTTCAGCAATTTTTACTTTTAAATTATAAAGCTGAATGGTTCCGGTTATTAAATAATTGTTTTTATCGCCGGCAGGATTGCAATCATAAGTGAGGTAAAAAAATTCATCCTGACTAATGGCATCGCCATGACCGGCCAAATAGATATACAACCGGTCACCTGCTTTAAGAGCTCTGTTACGAAGCCACGACATCCCTTTCACGAAAAAATTTGCAGCTTTTACATCTTCATTCTTTAAAAAATATATATTAGAGTCAGGTACATTGCCTCCACCACCTGATTTCAGAAAATCCCGGAATAATTCTGCATCGCTATCAGCATAAGTTAAAGGACGAATATACTTGTAAGTAGAAATGCCCATCACCATGGCAAAGGTTCTGTTCTCTTTACTGGTATCAGACAGCGCAACAGGTGAATTTCCTGCTGCATTTAAGCTGAAGCAGAAATGAACAAGGATAAATGTAAATAATACCGAAACAGGTTTTCGCATAAATTAGTTTGCTAATTTACATATTTAAAGCTGTATAACTACGGCAGTCTTACTTTAAAATTATATCTGAATAATTGAAGTTCATAAATTTGAATACCTGTTTTGACGATATTCTTATTAGATTGGTGGCAAGTTTAAAAATTTCTTAACCAGTTAAAAAGCATTTTTTGCAATGATTCATAAACATATTGCCCGGCATACCAAGAAGTATGTAAAGCATTTTACAAAATACCTTTATGAAAGAGATACCATTTTTGCCACTATTGCTGTATTTATTTTCCTGGTACTCCTGGGAATGATTCCCATAAATTTTTATGTACTGAACCCAATGAAGCTGGCTTTAAAGGATTTTGATTTCAATGATATTACCTACGCAAAACTGGAAAAAGGAAAAGATAACCCTGTGGATAGCAGGATGGTGATTGTAAATATCGGCCACCTGGACCGGGCAGGAATCGGTTTTTTGATTGATAAAATAAATAGTTACCATCCTAAGGTGATAGGCCTTGATACCTGGTTTGAAAACGAAAAAGATCCTGAAAAAGATTCCATACTTCGTGAAGCATTTCTAAGGACAAAAAACCTCGTAGCTGTTAGTGTAATTGTCCCGGAAAAACATGATTTCTCTGTTCAAAAAAATTATTTTGATGATGTAATCACCAAACGGGGTTACGCCAACCTGATTGGTGAAGAAGTGGGCACCATTAGAAATTATTCTCCTTTTGAAATGGTAAATGGAGAAAAATATCCACAAATCACCACTGCTATTATCAGGGAATTTGATTCCGTTGCTTATCAGAAACTGGTAAAAAGGGGAAAAGAGGTTGAAACCATAAATTATACAAGGAGGGTAAATCAATACCAGATCATTGATCATGAAGATCTGATGATGGATAATGTGGAAGGCAGTTTATTAAAAGATAAGATCGTACTGATGGGTTATATAAACCCGGATCAAAATGATATTGAGGATAAAAAATTTACACCTATGAACGCCAGGTTTGCAGGAAAATCCCTTCCCGACATGAATGGTATAGTGGTGCAGGCCAATATCATATCCATGGTGCTGGATGGAAATTATATTAAAAAAACACCCAAATTTGTAGCCTGGCTTTTGGCGATCATTATCGGTTGGGCGCATATGTCACTATTTATCAGGTTCTATCTGGAAGACCATATCTGGTTTCACCTGGTGGCAAAACTGGCCCAGGTATTTTCTGCCATTTTCTTTGCTTACCTTGGTATGGAAATTTTCGATAAATTTGGCGTTAAGCTGGACATGAAATACACATTATATGTGATTGTACTGGCTGTAGATGTAATCTATTTTTATGAAGCTTTTGTTACCTGGATGCATAAAAAATTTAAATACCAGACAATTTTTGGTCATCATCATCATCCCGTCGAGCCTGATGCCAGAACTTCCCATTAAACATTAAACTAATTTAAATCATGAAAAAATTAACCATTCTGTTTTTGCCCTTGCTTTTTTGTTCACTTGTTCACTCCCAGGAAAACTTATTTGTTGTTTACAGTATTAAGGGAAATGTTTCCGTTACTGAAAATAAAGTAGAGACAAAAGCTAAAGTAGGTACACTGATCAACGGAGATGCCAGCATCAAAGTTGGAGCTGGCTCTTTTGCTACTATCATTTGCAACGAAACAAGGATGTTTTCTTTGAGTAAGGCAGGTAATTATTCTACCGCATCTTTAAAAGATTCATGCAAAGGAAACAATAGTACGGTAAGTGCAAACTATATGAAATATGTATGGAACGAGCTGACCAAATCAAAAGGAACTCCGGAAAAAAACAGGAAAAACTATATGGCCAATGTAGGGGCTGTTTCCCGCAGCATCAACAATGTGTGGATAGATCCAAAACTGGATACAGTGAATTATGTAAGTGGCACCATTCCCCTTTCCTGGAAATCTTATACTGATGCTGAAGAATTTGAATTCAGGCTTTACGATGCAACAAATAATAACAGCCTGGTTACTTCCAAAACAACTAAAAAGAAACACATTGACATTTCTGACCTGCTTGAAAAAATGGAACCCGGAAAATCTTATCATTGGTCTGCCATGATCAAAGGCGAAGAGAATGAAGAAAGAAAATATATCACTTACTGGACCAAAGAAAAATATACAGAATATTACAACAGTATAAAAAATGCTCCTGCTGCGGAAAGTGAAGCTGAAAAACAATTCAGGCTGGGCTTTGTTCTGGAAGAAGCTCATTTTACGGCAGAAGCTTTCAGCCATTACCAGAAAGCCACCCAACTGGCGCCGGACAACACTTTATACCGTTTTGTGTTTATGTCCTTCAAAAAAGACTTTGAAATAAAATAATTTTTTACTCCATCATGAAAAGCCGCCACTCATCCGGCGGTTTTTTATTTAGCATAATAACAGAACTGACTTACTTAATGTTTCCTTAGCTTTAACCATCCTTTAAATTATTTTAGCATGAAAAAAATTTTGCTGCCTTTTTCTCTGTGTTTTGGTATCACCCTGATAGCACAAATAAAAGCTGACGATGTAAAAACGTTTACGCTTAAAAACGGAATGAAGTTCCTTGTGGTTGAAGATCATTCCATACCCAATGCCAACATGTACTTATTTTATAAAGTAGGCAGCCGTAATGAATACCAGGGCATCACGGGTCTCTCCCATTTTTTTGAACACATGATGTTTAATGGTGCAAAAAAATACGGCCCGAAGATGTTTGACCAGACGATGGAATTTAATGGCGGCGCAAACAATGCTTACACTACTTCTGATCTCACTGTTTATACCAATTGGTTTCCTTCTTCCTCAACTGAAGTCATATTTGACCTGGAAGGAGATCGTATTTTAAGTCTAAGTATTGATCCAAATATGGTGGAAAGTGAAAGAGGGGTTGTGTTAAGTGAACGAAGCACCGGGCTGGAAAATTCTCCCTGGCGGACTTTGGCTGAGAAAGTACAGGCTACGGCTTTCCAGGAACATCCTTATCACTGGCCGGTGATTGGTTATGAAGATGACATGAAAAACTGGAAGCAATCGGACCTGGAGCGGTATTTTAAAACTTATTATGCTCCTAATAACTGCGTGACCGTTATTTCCGGCAATGTAAAATTTGATGAAATAAAAAAACTGGCTGAAAAATATATTGAACCTATTCCTGCACAGTCTACCCCTCCACCGGTACACATAGTAGAGCCACCACAAACCGGGGAAAGAAGGATAATGGTGAAAAAAGATGTAGCAACTTCTTATTTTAATATCGTTTATCATGTTCCACCATCCAATCATGAAGATTATTATGCTCTGACAATTTTAAGTGAAATCCTCAGCAATGGCCAGTCTTCAAGACTTTATTCTGCTCTGGTAGATAAAAAACAATTAGCCACACAGGTGTTTACCAGTTATGAAGCAAGTTTTGACCCGACACTTTTTGGCTTTTATGCATTGGCTGCAAAAAACACAGCCGATGCTGATCTGGAAAATGCTGTTTACGAAGTAATAGATAATATTAAGAAAGACGGCATCACAGAAAAGGAATTACAGAAAATCAAAAACCAGAAGCTGATGGAATTTTATGGCCAGGTAGAAACAATCAATGGTAAGTCAAATAATATCGGCACCTACGAAGTCTTTTTCAGCGATTATAAAAAAATGTTTGAAGCCCCCGATCAGTTTAATAAAGTAACCACCGATGATGTAAAACGGGTGGCAGGAAAATATTTTTCTAAATCAAACCGCACTGTAGGAATTCTGAAATCAAATACCGAAGATTAAATCGCATCAAACAAATAATTTTATGAAAAAAATAGTTCAGCTACTTGTTATCACATTTATCCTGGTAGTCTCAGGCTCTCACCTTGCAGCCCAGTCTTTCAAAGTGCCGGCTTTTGAAAAATTTAAACTAAAGAATGGCCTTACTGTTTACCTGGTAGAACAACATGAAGTTCCTGTGATCAGTGTCTCTGTCATTTTACCTGCCGGCGCCATTTATGACGGAGAAAAATCCGGTCTCGCTTCCTTAACTGCAACCGCTTTAAAACATGGCACTAAAAATTTTTCAAGAGAAATACTGGATGAAGAACTCGATTTTCTTGGAGCTTCTATCAGTACTTCCGCTTCTAAAGAGGCAGCATCGCTTTCGGCAAGAATGGCGTCTAAAGACAGGAATAAAGTATTAAACCTGGTTAAAGAAATTTTACTGGAACCTTCTTTTGATCCGGAAGAATTTGACAAAGAAAAAAAGAGATTGCTGGTCAGCCTGGAACAACAAAAAGAAAGCCCAAGGTCTGTTATCAGTTCTTATTTTGATAAGTTCATGTATGGTGATCATGTATATGGAAATATTATCCAGGGAAAAATTGAAACAGTAACCCCGATCACCGTAGCAGAAGTAAAAAAATTCTATTCAGAAAATTATTTACCGGAGGGGTCTGCTATTGCTATTGCAGGTGATTTTTCCACTGCCGAAATGAAAAACACGATCAGTAATTTATTTTCAGGTTGGAAAAAAGCAACAAAACCACAGGTAAATCTTGCTTCCAAACCAATCAGCACACCAACCCGAAACAGGGTTTTACTGGTTAATAAAGAGGATGCCAGAGAAACAACATTTTATATCGGTGCACCCGGTATCAGCCGCAACAATCCTGATTTTGTTTCGATAGAAGTGATCAACACCTTGTTCGGAGGTCGCTTTACTTCCATGCTCAACGATGAATTACGTGTAAATACGGGATTAACTTATGGCGCCAACAGCAGGTTCAATGCACTGAAGAATGCAGGCACATTTCATATTTCTACATTCACTGCAAATAAAACTACAGAACCGGCAATAGACAAAGCACTGGAAGTTTTAAATAATCTTCACACAAACGGCATTGATGAAACTTCGCTGACTTCTGCAAAAAATTATGTAAAAGGATTGTTTCCGCCACGCTATGAAACAGCAGGCCAGCTGGCCGGGTTGATGACACAAATGTTCTGGTATAATTTTGATGAATCATTCATCAATAATTTTGAAAAGAATGTGGACGGACTGACCCTTGATAAAGCAAAAGCAATCATTGCAAAATATTTTCCAAAAGACAAACTTCAATTTGTTCTGATTGGTAAATCCGAAGAAATTAAAAAAATTGCAGAAAAATACGGCCCGGTAACAGAAGTTCAGATTAAGGAAGAAGTAAAGAAAGCTTTTTAAAATTTCCCCTTCAAGTTGTAGAACAAAACAGTTCTTTTCTTAAATCCTTTTTTTTCTTTAATCATCTGGTATTATGAAACTGCAATTCTGGAGCATCGGAAAAAATAATGAACCTTATATTAAAGCCGGTGTGGAAGAATTTACAGGCCGTATTGCTAAATATTACAAAGCAGAATGGGTGCTTATTCCTTTGCCGAAAAACTCCGGTATGATGAGTGAAATGGACCTGAAAAAAAAAGAAGGAGAAATGATATTGAATTGGCTGAACAAAGATGATTACCTGGTGGCCCTGGATGAAAAAGGGAATCAGCTCAGTTCAGAAGGTCTTGCAGATTTTATTCAGAAAAGAGGTAATGAAAGTGTCAGGACACTGGTTTTCCTGATCGGCGGTGCATTTGGATTGGATGACGCCGTATTGAAAAGAGCAAATTTTAAATGGAGTCTTTCGCAACTGGTATTTCCTCATCAGCTGGTCAGGTTAATATTAGCTGAGCAGGTTTACCGTGCATGTACCATTATCAGAAATGAAAAATATCATCACAAATAAATTTTGAAGGGTCAACCTGTCATTCTACATTTACTGCATGGAGCTATCCGTTACACTCATCATCATCATCATCACCTGCCTGGTATCTGTAGGCGGATTTTACAACCAGCGAATCATCAACGACCTGATCTTTTACCCGCCTGCTGTAAGTGAAAACAATCATTGGTACCGTTTTATCAGTTGCGGATTGATTCATGCGGATTTTGGTCATTTAGCTTTTAATATGTATGCCCTTTACATTTTTGGTGTACATGTGGAAACAGGGTTCGGATTTATTTTCGGGAGTGCCGGTAAGACAATTTATGTGATCATGTATATCTCTGCATTGGTCGCTTGTTTACTGCCTACTTATTCAAAGCATAAAAACGATTATTATTACAGAAGCCTCGGCGCATCCGGTGCGGTGTCTGCTGTAATTTTTTCTTTTATTTTACTTTTCCCTTTACAGAAAATGGGATTGATTTTTATACCTGTTATGATACCGGGTTTTATTTTCGGCCTTCTTTATTTAGGAGTATCAACTTTTCTTGAAAAAAAAGCAGCAGATAATGTCAATCACTCCGCACATATCTGGGGTGCATTTTACGGTATTGGATTTTTAATTGCCATGGGATATGCGATGTCTGATTATCCTGTACTTTCCCGTTTTATAGAGCAGGTAAAAACTTATTTAACTGGATTCTGATTTCAATTGCAATACTGATTTTGTTTTTTCAGTCACTTTAAACCGGTCATCTATCCGCAAGCCCAGCACCCAGATGATTCTTTTATTACTTTCCAGTACCCACACTTTATCTTTTGCTGTCTTCGATAGTTTTTGATCTATTAAAAACCTGGAAACTTTCTTTTTCTTTTTCATCCCTAAAGGATAGAAATAATCACCGGTTTTCCATTTTCTGAGCAGTAAAGGAAATTCTATTTCTTTAGCATCAAATACAACCGTTTCCTTTTTAAATGATGCAGGCGGATGGTTGAGCCAATCCATTTTCAAAAACCCCTCTTCAAACAAAATTGTTTTATCAGCTTTCTCAATAACTATTATTCCGGAAACTGCTGAATTAACAGGACTGATGATAAACCAATGCCGGTGTTTGATAATCCGGTAAGCCAATCCCGGCGAGTCAATATATTTTCCCGAATTGCTTGCTGCAAGTTTGATCACTTCGTCCACTTGCTTTTCAGAAAAACCATATTCTGAAATGATTTCATAAATCAATGCCCGGTTGCCAAACCGGATGAACTGTTTTACCGGGATATAAATTTCTGCTCCTTTTATTTTGCAAAGCTTTTTCCTGATTTCACCAACTGAAAATCTAAATAAAGATTCAATCTCTTTAAACCGGTTGATATTATCATTGAGATTATCTGAAATTTTTGGAAAGACTTTGCTGATTGCCGGGAGGATTTCATTTCTGAACAAATTCCTGGTATAATGACTGGAAAGATTCGAAGAATCTTCTACAAAATCCAGTTTGTTTTCTTTTGCAAAATTCAGCAGTTCTTCCTTTGTAAAGGACAATAATGGCCTGGTAATATTTCCATATTTTAAAGGAATGCCGGTTAACCCGTGTAAACCGGTACCCCTGCAGAAATTCATCAACACTGTCTCGGCATTATCACCGGCATGATGAGCTGTAAGAACAAATTTTAGAGCATGGGCAGCTGTTTCTTTTTCAAAAGACCATTTTTCAACAACCAATTCTTCAAACCATTCGTATCTTAAATTTCTTGCCGCTTCCTGGAGAGACAGTTTATTTTCCTCAGCATACTTTT
>DATDPZ010000044.1:0-2289 GCA_035292525.1 Chitinophagaceae bacterium | reverse complement strand
CTGTCCGGCGCCGAAGTGCTGCCATCAAAATATTCATACTTCACACCCAGCTGATTCAGCTTTTCTTTGATTAACGCCAGCATTCCTAAGAACTGTGAGAAAACAAGAGCCTTATGATTACTTATGTTTTCAGTGATCTCTCTTGTCAGCTCATCCAGCTTGATAGAATGGTTTTCAAATTTTTCAGGTTCATTTAATATAGCCGGCGAATCACAGATCTGCCGGAGCTTCATCAGTCCCTGTAAAATGGTGAGCTGTGATTTATTGATTCCCTGTGTTTCGATGCTGCCAAGAATCTGGTTGCGGAAATCATTGCGGTAAGCATCATAAATGCTGCGTTGCTCATCTTCCATTTCACAAAACAAAATGGTTTCAGTTTTTTCAGGAAGATCTTTTGCCACCTGCTCTTTGGTGCGGCGGAGAATAAACGGGTAAATAATTTTTTTGAGGTGTTCTTTTCTTTCCGGCTCACCCAATTTATCAATGGGTATGGCAAATTCCTGGCGGAAAAATTCCATACTTCCGAGCATACCGGGGTTTAAGAAATTCATTTGGGCAAAAAGATCAAAAGTATTGTTCTGAAGCGGCGTACCACTCATGCAAAGCCGGTGGCGGGCATTTAATAAGGAAGCCGCCCTGGTTACTTTGCTCGCCGGGTTTTTAATGGCCTGGCTTTCATCCAGCACCATATAATCAAACTGTACGGTCATCAGTAGTTTTATATCACTGCGCAAGGTGCCATAAGTGGTAATGATGACATCAAAATTTTTAAAAATTTCTTTATCTCTTGACCTGGCAGCTCCGTGATGAATATGATGTGTAAGATCAGGTGTAAATTTTTTTATTTCGTTTTCCCAGTTGTAAATAAGCGTAGTGGGACACACAACGAGGGAAAGTAGTTTGCCATTTTCATTTTTATAATGCTGCATAAAAGACAAAGCCTGCACTGTTTTTCCCAGGCCCATGTCGTCTGCCAGGATTCCTCCCCAGTTTACTTCGCTTAAATAATTTAACCACTGGTAGCCGGCAACCTGGTAGGGGCGCAAAATACTACGCAAGCCATTGGGCGGATCTATCTCTTTTATTTTTTTAAAATCTTTCAGGTTTTCATATTTAGCTTCCAGCTGCATCACCAGCTCCACTTCATCACGGTTTTCATACAGCTCGTCTATCACACTGGTATGATAGCGGCTTAACTTCAGCTGATTTGTTTTTCCTTCACCAACACGAAAAAGCAACGAATATTTTTTTATCCATTCCTCAGGAAGGATGCCCAGTGTGCCATCCCCCAATTGCACAAATTGCTGCTTACCGGCCAATGCTCTTTTTACTTCTGCCACTGTTACCTGCTGATCCCCGAAAATGATTTCCACTTTTGCATCAAACCAATCCGTATTGTTATTGATATAAATTTTTGTGGAGGGCCTTGCAGTATTGAAACGGAAATTTTTTAGTGCATCAAATCCAAAGACCGGCGTTTTCTTTTCGTTCATAGCGTCCACAAACAAAAAGAACCAGTTATTTTTTAATACATCAATTCCTTTTAAAGCCAGCGAATGAGTTTCTTCCTGGTAAACAAAATTGCTGTGAAGACTTTGCAGGTTGCTGATAAATTCCTGCTCTGCTTCCCGGTTGCGCTGAACGATCGTCACTTTATCACCGGCGGGAATGATGATTTCGTTCCGGTCCCTTGCTTTTGTTTCATATCCCTTGTAATTAAATGCCGGTTGAAATACAAGATAGTCTCCTTTTTCTGCCAGGTACAGGCTCACTTCGGGTTTGCCGTCTTTTACCTCGTGCAATAAAGAACGATCTACGTTTATCTTGTATTCTTTTGCCAGCGGCATCAGCTGTTTATGCAACACTTCACTCCATTCATCTGCAGAAAATTTTTTGAAGCCGGCGGGTAAAAAACTTTCAGTTACTTCTACCGAAGACTGATCTTTCCAGGGGAAAAGCTGCTGATTGTATAAATAGAAAAGAGGAGTCGCCGCTTCATTATCTTTTAAGCCCAGCCAAAGGCCGCCTGCTTTTACAGTAGCTTTTATTTCATAAGCGTTTTTATTTTTTGAAATATCAAAAGAGGGAACCACTTCTTCTTCAGAAACAAGCATAGGTTCCAGGTTGGCAGTTTTAAAAGGCTTATTGTTTGACAATTGAAATAAAAGCCCCTTGTTGCTAAGCGTAGCAAACAACTTTTTTAGTTTTGGGAAAAAATATTCTCTTACAAGACTCCTTGTGTCTTCTGGCAGATCATCTTCTTCATCATGAATAATATTTTCCCAGAAT
>DATDPZ010000043.1:0-3352 GCA_035292525.1 Chitinophagaceae bacterium | reverse complement strand
GGAATCCCGGTTGTTATCGGGATCAGGGAGCTTGCATAAATGGATATCCATATTCTGTTGGCGGATTAAAGGTTTCTTTAATAGTTCTTGCACTTAACCACCGATAAAGATTTAAGATACTTCCTGCTTTATCGTTGGTGCCACTTGCTCTAGCTCCCCCAAATGGCTGCTGACCAACCACGGCCCCGGTTGGTTTATCATTGATATAAAAATTACCGGCAGCATTTCTGAGTTTTACTGTAGCCAGTTCAACTGCATCACGGTCTTTTGCAATCACAGCACCCGTCAAAGCATAAGGTGAAGTATTGTCCAACAGTTCCAATGTCCTTTCAAAACTATTAGCAGGGTAAATATAAACTGTCAGTACAGGTCCGAAAATTTCTTCACACATCGTTACATATTTCGGACTTTTAGCTTCAATAATTGTTGGTTGAATAAAATAACCTTCTTTTTTATTGCACTTCCCTCCTACCCATATTTCTGCCTTATCATCTTTTTTTGCCTGATCAATATACCGCTGGATGTTATCAAAGCTTTTTTCATCTATAACTGCATTAATAAAGTTGGTAAAATCTTCCGGGCTACCCATTTTAAAACTCTTTACACCGGCGATCAATTTCTTTTTTATTTCCTCTGCCAGATTTGATGGAATATAAGCCCTTGAAGCAGCCGAACATTTTTGTCCCTGAAATTCGAAAGCTCCGCGAAGCAAAGCAGTGACTATTACATCCGGGTCAGCACTTTTATGAGCAATCACAAAATCTTTACCACCCGTTTCCCCCACAATTCTTGGATAAGATTTATACATCGGCATATTTTTACCAATCGTTTCCCACATATTATTAAACACAGCAGTGGATCCGGTAAAATGTACTCCTGCAAAATCACGGTGATTAAAACAAACCCTTCCGATCGTAGGGCCATCCACATAAATTAAATTAATCACACCATCAGGCAAACCCGCTTCTTTAAGAATCCGCATAAACATTTGTGCAGAATATACCTGTGTGTTGGCGGGCTTCCATACCACCGCATTTCCACACATAGCTGCGCTGGCAGGCAGGTTACCACCAATAGCTGTAAAATTGAAAGGAGTTACTGCCAATACAAATCCTTCCAACGGACGATACTCTATCCTGTTGTGCATGCCTGGCCCGCTCAACGGTTGTTGCTTATATATTTCACTTAAAAAATGAACATTGAAACGAAGAAAATCAATCAGCTCGCAGGCCGCATCTATTTCTGCCTGGAATGCATTCTTACTTTGCCCCAACATAGTTGTAGCATTAATATAACTCCTGTATTTTGTAGCCAGCAACTCTGCAGCTTTTAAAAATATTCCGGCCCGGTTTTCCCAACTTGTGTTTGCCCAGGCTTCTTTGGCTCCTAAGGCCGCTTCAATAGCTTCCTGCACATGGCGCTCCTCGCCGGCACTGAAATAACCCAGTGTATGAGTCAGCTCATGCGGCGGGTGCATAGCCCTTTTATTTTTAGTTCTTACCTCTTTTTTGCCAATGTACATGGGTACATCTATCTGCTCACTTTTTAGTTTTGCAATGGTTGCTTTTAATATTTCTCTTTCTTTTGAACCAGGTGCATAATTCAGTATTGGTTCATTGGCAGGCATCGTGTATGAAAAAGTTCCTATACGCATAATTCTGTTTTTAAAATTGAATATACTTTATTTCGTGTTCATGGTTCCTGATTCATTGCCTTTAACTATGAACTATCATCCATGAACTATGAATTCGCTTCTTTCTCACTCATCAAATAAGCTTTTATAAATCCGTCCAGTTCCCCATCCATCACCGGTTGCACATTACCCACTTCATAATCGGTGCGGTGATCTTTGATCATTTTGTACGGATGAAAAACATAAGAACGGATTTGTGATCCCCATTCTATTTTTTTCTTCTTGGCATTTGTAGCATCCTTCAATGCATTCTTCTTTTTCAGTTCTTCTTCGTACAAACGGCTCTTCAGCATTTGCATGGCCAGCAACCTGTTCCCTAACTGGCTCCTGTCCTGCTGGCACACCACTACGATGCCTGTGGGTAAATGAGTGAGCTGTACTTTTGTTTCTACTTTATTTACATTCTGCCCACCTGCACCACCACTCCTGGAAGTTTCCATTTTTACATCCGCTTCTTTCACTTCAATATTGATGGTGTCATCTACCAGGGGGTAAACATATACGGATGCAAAAGAAGTATGTCGTCTTGCATTACTGTCAAACGGAGAAATGCGAACCAGGCGATGCACCCCACTCTCTGCTTTTAAAAATCCATAAGCAAAGGGGCCATCAAACTGAAATGTACAGGTTTTGATGCCGGCACCATCACCCCATTGCCAATCCAGTTCAGTTACTTTCCAGCCCTGCTTTTCACCGTACATACGATACATACGGGCCAGCATTTCGGCCCAGTCCTGGCTTTCAGTACCTCCTGCACCAGAATTAATTTGCAATACAGCCGGCAATTCATCTTCCGGTTCATTCAGGGTCGCTTTGAACTCTGCTTCTTCAATAAATTTATTGGCTATTTCAAAAGCGGCTTTTGTTTCTTCTTCAGTGGCATCGCCAGTTTTCCAGAATTCATACAGCACAGCAAAATCTTCGACTGATGAATCTGTTTGTTCAAAAAGATTCACCCAGTATTCATTCACCTTGATTTCTTTCATGGTGGAGGTGGCCCGGGCATTATCATCCCAAAATCCCGGACTCAGGGAAAGCTGCTTATTGTTTTCGATTTTAGCACGTCGGTTCTCAACGTCAAAGAAACCTCCTTATCCCGGCAATGCGGGACCGCATATCATTCAGTTTTTCGATTGTCATAATGGCGCAAATTTAGGTGAAATGGATGAATGGATAATAAGTTAGTTGGAGTGATATGTAACCAGTAAAACCCAGATATATAAAACAAATCCTGATGAAGAAGTTTTAATCGGTTGCCACTTCTATATAAATGATAATATGGAACTCATAAAGCAAACTTTTACAATATCAGGTGAAAGAAAAAATTAGTAATTATTTCTTCCCAGCCGGTTTCTGCAGGGATTCGGCGCAAACTAAGAAGACATTTTAGTTGGCCAAAAAAAACAGCAACGATTGTATAAAGAATCAATACTTTCTTCTCTTAAGATTAATTCTTGTATCATACATATTCAACACAATCATTTTCTTTCCTTTTACTTTATAATAAAGCCTGTTGTGGCAGAATATAAATACAGAGCAGACACCTGCAAATTTTTCAGAAAAAATTCCTGGCTTTTTAAAGCTGAATCACTCCTCTTCAAACCATTCATTGTGTTGTTCCTCTACCCGTATAAAAGTAGTACGTTTAGTAAGTTCCTT
>DATDPZ010000042.1:0-16780 GCA_035292525.1 Chitinophagaceae bacterium | reverse complement strand
CCGTTCTTCTTCTATCCACTTTTTCCATTCGGTAAAAGCTTCATCATCTTTGGGCAACCCTTCTTTTATATCGCCTTCAAAAATGGTAACATAGAGTCTGTCTGCGGGTATGGAGTAAATTTTGGTGAGCAATTCCCAGCTCCATCCGATAGCTTCCTTTTTAAAATAATCTCCAAAACTCCAGTTGCCCAGCATTTCAAACATAGTATGATGATAGGTATCTACGCCTACTTCTTCCAGGTCGTTGTGCTTTCCGCTTACCCGTAAACATTTCTGCGTATCTGCTACTCTTTTATTTTGTGCAGTTTTATTTCCAAGAAAAATGTCTTTGAACTGGTTCATCCCTGCATTGGTAAACATCAGGGTGGGGTCGTTCTTCACCACAATAGGAGCTGAAGGAACAATAGTATGTCCTTTTGCTTTAAAAAAATCCATGAACTGTTGTCTTATTTCTTCACTCGTCATCATAAATAAACGGGTTGATTTTTGCGGGTAATCGGGTTATATTTGTTTTCCCTGTAAAAGTGGCCAAAGTTAATAATAAGCTGAGAGTAAACATTGAAAACCTGGCAGCAAGACAGGCTCTGATTAAAAAAGTATCTGCTAACGTCTGCCAGCGACTTGCTGTATATGAAAAAAATCAAATATTACTATAATACGCATTCTCTACGCTATGAGAAACTGGAAACCCCCCTGCGGGTAAAGCTAATGCAGATCTTCGGGTTCATTGCTGCGGCCCTGGTTACGGCCATGCTCATTTCATTTTTTGCTTTCCGGTTTATCGGATCTCCCAATGAAAAATTTTTAAAGCTCGAGAACGAAAGGATGAAAGACCGCTATCAGGAATTAAATAAAAAATTAAACGAGATTCAGCTCCAGGTGGCTGAGCTGGAAAACAGGGATAATGAGGTGTACCGTTCCATTTTTGAAGCCGATCCTATTCCGGACAGTGCAAGAGCAAAAGAATTTGAAAAGGAACAACAGATTGCCAAAGTGGAAGGAATGGAAGAAGCCGATCTTGTAAATTCCATTATAACAACGTTAAACAATTTAAACAACCGGATACATGCCCAGCAAACTTCTTTTAAAGAAATAACTGAACTGGTCAACAATAAAGAAAAATTACTGGCCGCCACACCAGCCATTCAGCCGGTAAGTAATAAAGATCTGAAACGAATTGCTTCTGGTTATGGCTATAGAATAGATCCTGTTTATAAAACGGTAAAACTTCATCCCGGTCTGGATTTCACTGCACCATCCGGCACTCCTATTTATGCAACGGCGGATGGCACTATAGAATTTTCCGGCAACCGTGGCGATGGCTATGGAAACCATGTCATCATTAATCATGGTTATGGTTATAAAACTTTATATGGCCATATGTACAGGATAAAAGCAAAAGCAGGACAAAGAATGAAAAGGGGTGAAGTGATTGGCTGGGTTGGCAATACCGGTAAAAGCACAGGCCCGCATTGCCATTATGAAGTGATTAAAAACGGTAATAAAATAAATCCGGTGTATTTTTTCTATAACGATCTGACTCCGGAACAATTTGACCGCTTACTGAAATCTGCCGCTGTCAATAACCAGAGCCTGGATTAGTAAAGAAGCTGTTATCATTATAAGTTAGCTAAAGGTTTTCCACACTACTCTGTTTCTATTCTAAGGTATTCCTATCTTTACTTGTCTGTACAAAGGCAGTTTTAGCAACCATGAACAAGTCACTAACTCAAATAACCTTTGAATTTGCTGCTGAAGAAGAAAATAAAATAAAAGCAGCAGTTGTTGATGAACAGGAAGAAACTCCTGCAAAAACTGCAGTGACTGAAGAATCTCCACAGATTGAAGAATCAATAAATAAAGAAGAAAAAGAAGAACCGGCAAAAAGAAAATCTGCAAGGGGGCGGCTTTCTTTAAAAGAGATCCACCTGAATGCCGACCTGGTACAGATCCCTCCGGATGAAATACTTTTTCAGAAACAATATTATGCTATAGGTGAAGTGGCAAAATGGTTCAGGGTAAATCAATCGCTGATCCGATACTGGGAAACAGAATTTGACATCCTGGAACCCAGAAAAAACCGGAAAGGAGATCGTTTCTTCCGGCCTATTGATGTAAAAAATCTTGTGCTTATACACGACTTGCTCCGCAGGCGCAAATTCACTATTGAAGGCGCCAAAGAATTTTTAAAGAAAAATAATGCACAGCACCCTGCAGGAAAAGCCCAGGAAAAATTTGTGATGATTCAGTCACTGGAGAAGCTCAAAACATTTTTGAATGAGCTGAAGGCGAGTCTGTGATTATTTCTGCAAGTAAATTTCCAGACCATCTTTTTTTAATGCATATACCCTGCCTGTTGTAAAACTGATTGAGGTTGCCTGATGAAGAGTAAGTGGCAATGCAGATTCCCCTGACAAAAAAATATCTGGCTGGTAGCGAATTAAAGAATCATTTCTTATTCCCAAAAGATATTTACCGGCTGCTTTAAAATTTTTTAACCCGGTTAGAGCAATTCTTTTTTTTAATGCCCCGTAATAATCAAAAACAAAAGCTCCTTTTTTTATATCATATAAATAAAGAAATCCTTCATGATCAAAAATGCTGGTAAAAGAAAATGCCTCATTAAATAATTGCCTGAAATCCGGTGTTTCAAAAAGTAACTTCCCGTCCTCATCAATTTTTTTCAGCTTATGCTCAAACTCGTCGTACAGCCAAAGCTTATTATCATAAGATAAGCCAACCGCCTGCACCTGGAATATATTCTGCTGCCGCAAATCAATTGTACTGCGAACATTCAATAGCCGGTCCAACAAAACAATTGTTGAAAAATCTTTGTAGTAAAGCAATACTCTAAGGGGGTTAGAAACATCAATGAATGACAGCTGACCGTAATTCCTTACATTATTATACAACGCCACAGAATCTCCCTTAGCATCCAGTTTTTTCAGTTGATTGGAAGCAGTTAAAATATAAATATTATCAAACTGGTCCACTGCAAAGCTGGCAAATTCTCCTTTTATTGTTTTCGCCAGTGTCAATGACGAATCAACCTGTGCACTGCCCGGCAGCACACAGATCAAACATGAAATAAATATCGTAATACTCTTTACCAATTAATTCCTGATAATTTTTTCGTCTTTCCCCAGGTATGACTTCAGTTCTAAACCCGACTCATCAAATACAGCATAAGTGTAATAATGGATCCAGTCACCGAGGTTAATATACCGGGTCTCCTTCCCGGCTATTCTCCCAGGGGAGAGGTGAGTAAGACGATAATCAATGGCCAGGTGTCTATGCCCAAAGACAAAAAAATCAATTTCTTTTTCTTTCAGCGCTTCTTTACAGTAAATAAGCAGCCATTCTTTTTCTTCACCAAGAAAAATTTCTTCGGATGCTCCTGTTTGAGCACGGCTGCGGCGGCTCAGGAAATTGGCCAGTCCCATTCCAAAAAGAGGAGGTAAAATTCCGAAAAGCCATTTGCAAACCGGATTGCGGAATATTTTTTTTAACCTTTTATATCCATGATCGCCGGGCCCCAATCCATCGCCATGCCCGATTAAAAATTTTTTGCCGTTCCGTTCAAATTCTTTGGGTTCAAAATAAACCGGGATGTTCAGTTCCTTTTGAAAATAATCCTTCATCCACATATCGTGATTACCTACAAAAAAATGCAAGGCAATTCCTGCATCAGATAACTCTGCCAGTTTTCCCAGCAGTCTCACAAATCCTTTTGGTACTACTCTGCGGTATTCATACCAGAAATCAAACATATCGCCAACCAGGAAAATTTCAGCAGCATTATTTTTGATTTCATTCAGGAAACGGACAATAATTTTTTCTCTTTCAAGGCTGGAAACAGTGTCGGGTGCTCCTAAATGGAAATCGGAAAGAAAGTATATGTTTTTATCCGGCGATAATTTCACGAGTTGAATTTATTTCTTTTGCTTCATATACTCCAGCATATCGCCGGAAGCAATAACAGGTTTTCCGCTTACCTCTCCACTAAACCAATAGATCCACGCAGTGGTGACCTGGTTGTTTATAAATACCTCTGCCAGTTCTCTCCGGTAAAGTTGCACTTCATCAATATCCACACTGACGCCCTCATAATCATCGAGCTGTCCGATGGCCCATGAAAATTCATTTTCATTTTTGATCCGGTACAACTCACCTGTTATAAATTTATTTTCATGGCAGGGGACCCCGGCCGGGTAGGTTCCCATATCAAATAACAGGCCTTTTACTTTAGCATTGCCAACCAAATTAAAGTAGCGGCTGACATATTCATAAGCGGGGCTTTTAAAGCCGCTACGTAGCGATCCATATACAAATAATTGATATACTTCCGGCCTGTTCATGTGTTAAAAGTACGAAGGGAAAAGTTTCTAAGCATCAACTAAAAAACAATATACTTCTTTGGGACCATGTACACCAACCACCAGTGTTTTTTCAATATCAGCCGTGCGGCTGGGGCCGGTGGCAAAGGTGATCAGTGAAGGAATTTTGTCCTTATATTTCTCTTTAACCAGCTGAAGTGCATCTTTTACATCATAAATCAATTGATTAGAAAAAGCAATACAGATATGAACGGGTGCATATACACTGGCGGTTCTTCCCATTGCCTGTGCAGCACTCATGACGATGGATCCCGTCCTTGCTACCAGGAATTCACAACTGGTTACACTAACGTCACAGTCGGCAAGGTCGTCGGCAGAAAACCGGTCTGGTGATTGTGAGCCTACCAGTTCCAGTATGTTGGCTTCGGCACAAAAAACTTTTTGCCAGCTTTGTTTTTTTATCAGGCTATTAAACTGAAAAGCCAGTTCCTGCCGGTTGACACAGAAAATAAACCGCCCCTGAAGAGCAATGAATTGTTCTGCAAACTCCACTTCCAGTTCCTGTGCTAATGGTTTAAAAACAGAATTGTTTCCTTCGCTTAGTGGAAAAGGAAGAGGCGTTGATTGGCTCAACGCCTTCCTGATATTTTTTAAAATATTTTCTTTTGAAGGAGAAATTTTCATTCCTGTTTTATTAGGTTAGGCAGGGAAAGGCAATATTCCCGATCCGGTATCTGCAGACGTTTCCGGCGAAGGTTTTTCTGCTGGTTTTACTTCTGCTATTTTCGGCTCTGTTTCAGCTTCTGCCACCGGCAAATCCAATATCTTTTTTTCTTCATACGGCCTTTTACCAATCAATGCTTCCACGTCACTTTGGAAAAGCACTTCTTTTTCCAGCAAAGCTTCTGCCAGCATTTCCACCTGAGGTTTTTTCTCCGTTAATAACTTTTTGGTTATTTCATAAGCATCATCAATCAGTTTACGAACTTCTTCATCAATGATCTGTGATGTTTTTTCTGAGTAGGGTTTGGTGAATGTATTCTCCTGTTGTGGATCATAAAAACTCACATTACCTACTTTACTGTTCATGCCGTATACGGTGACCATTGAATAAGCAATACGGGTTATCTGCTGCAGATCGTTTTGTGCACCTGTAGAGATTTTATTAAAAAATATTTCTTCGCTGGCACGACCACCAAGGGTCATACAGATCTGATCCATTAACTGATCTGTATTATACAGGAATTGTTCCTTTGGTGTGTATTGAGCATAGCCTAAAGCAGCGGTACCTCTTGGCACGATCGTTACTTTAAGCAGCGGGTAAGCATGCTCAAGATACCAGCCACAAATGGCATGGCCTGCTTCATGATAAGCAATCACTTTCTTTTCTTCAGGAGAAATGATCTTATTCTTTTTTTCCAAACCGCCGATGACACGATCCACTGCATCCTGGAAATCGTCCATTTCTACAAATGCTTTTCCTTTGCGGGCGGCAATTAAGGCTGCTTCATTACATACATTAGCAATGTCCGCTCCGGCAAACCCGGAAGTTTGCTCTGCCAGTTTATAGATATCTACTTTTTCTGATATTTTAATGGGCTTCAGATGTACTTTAAATATTGCTTCACGTCCTTTCAGATCTGGCTTATCAATAGTAATCTGCCGGTCAAAACGACCGGGCCGAAGCAATGCATTATCTAAAACATCCGGACGGTTGGTAGCTGCAAGTACGATGATGCCGGCATCGGTGCCAAAACCATCCATTTCCACGAGTAATTGGTTTAATGTACTCTCCCTTTCATCATTACTCATCATGGCATTCTTGCCCCGTGTTCTTCCAATGGCATCTATTTCATCAATAAAGATGATGCAGGGTGCTTTTTCTCGTGCCTGTTTGAATAAATCACGGACACGGCTGGCGCCTACACCCACGAACATTTCCACAAAATCACTTCCGCTTAAACTAAAGAAAGGAACCTGGGCTTCTCCGGCCACTGCTTTTGCCAATAATGTTTTACCGGTACCGGGAGTACCCACTAATAATGCTCCTTTTGGAATTTTGCCACCGAGGTTAGTATATTTTTTAGGGTTCTTTAAAAAATCCACAATCTCCATCACTTCTACTTTTGCTTCATCGAGACCCGCTACATCTGCAAAAGTGATATTTACCCGTGTGCCTTTATCAAATAAAGTGGCTTTGGATTTACCAATGCTGAAGATGCCGCCCGGACCACCACCACCGCCTGCACCGCCACTCATTTTACGCATCAGCATGATCCAGATGGCGATAAAAAGCAATACTGGCAGTAAGAAATTAAGCGCCCCGGAAAACCAGTCTTTTTCTACAATCACATCATATTTCACCTGGTCTTTAACCGGCGAGCTGTTTAGTACATAAAACTCGGACATCTGTTTTTCAAAATCGCCGGAGTATTTAAAATAGAAATGAGGGCCTTCTTTGCTCACTTTGCCACCAACACTTTTGCTTAACCTGTCTGCTTGTTTTCTTAAACCCGCATCGGTTAAATACACTTTTACTGTTTTCTTATTATCTACAATTTCATAACGAAGAACATCTCCAGCTGAAACCATTTCTTTAAAATCAAGAAAATTAGATTTTGCCATACTGGGCGTAAAAGGTCCCTTAATTCCAAAACCTATAAGCACCGCAAATATGATGGCATAAATCCAGTAAATACTGAACTTTGGCCCCTTGGTTTTATTTTTCTCATCCCGGTTGTTATTTGACTGAAACCGGGGGAATTGTTTCCCATCTTTATTTTGTTGTTCCTGTGACATGTTTTACTTTTCCTCTTCTTGCTGATTAAAGTTGTTTAATCGAAAATTTGTTTACTTTTTTTATATTTTACCGAACAAACCGGCTAGTCCTTATGCTCCTCAACACCGGCATCATGCCACATTTCTTCAAGCTGATAAAATCTTCTTGTGTCGGACAACATCACATGTACCACTATATTCACATAATCCAAAAGTACCCAGCTTAATTTTTGATATCCTTCGTGATGATAAGGATGTTCATTACATATTTGCCTCAATTTCTCTTTCACAAAATCTGCAATAGCCCTTACCTGTGGTTGATTGCCTGCTTCACAGACAATAAAAAAATCAGCTACTGCTTCATTTACTTTTCTCAGGTCCAGCGAGATAATGTTTTCTCCTTTTTTTTCCCTGATAGCGTTAATTATGGTATTGATGATTTTTGACCTCTTTGTTAACCTGGTTATACCAGCCTTTCTGGTAAGGAGGCTTTTCTTTTTTTTATGGTTAGCTTTTAATGTCTTTTGTTCCAATAATTTTTGTTTATGGTTTATGGTATATTGTTTGTCATTTTTCCGGCAATTATTTCAGGTTGTTTAACTATAAACTTTTATCCCGAAACGATAAACTGTTTTAATTTGCCAAAAATACTAATTAATTGCAACTACCATCTGCCGCCAATCCTAAAAGATTGCCATTTATTGAACTGCAATCAGTTGATAGTACCAACAAATATGCCATGAACCTTTTACGTGCTGCCAGCCTGCCGGACAGGCAGGATATAGCATTGCATGGTTTATCTGTTTTTTCTCATGAGCAAACTTCCGGAAAAGGCCAAAGGGGTAAACAATGGAGTTCAGAAAAAGGATCCAACATTGCTTTGAGTATTATCATTAACCCTTTTCCTCTTACATTATCTGAACAGTTCAGGTTGAGTGTTTGTGCAGCAGTTTCTGTTCATGAATTTTTTTCCGCATTAGCCGGTGAAGAAACAAAAATTAAATGGCCGAACGATCTTTATTGGCGTGACAGGAAGGCAGGTGGAGTGCTGATAGAAAATGTAATCGGTGAGCAGAATTCAGAAACCGGAAGCCGGAAGCCGGAATTGTGGAAATGGGCAATTATTGGTGTAGGTATTAATATTAACCAAACAATTTTTCCTGTTGATTTACCTAACCCGGTTTCATTAAAACAGATTACCGGAAAAGATTTTGTGCCGGTGGATCTGGCAAAAAAACTCTGTTCAATTTTTTTCTCAAACTTTCAATTATTAGTGGATGGAAAATTTGAGCAACTCTTTTATCAATACCAAACCCATCTTTATAAAAAAGAGATGACGGTAAAATTAAAAAAGAGCAACCGTGTTTTTGAAGCCACTATTAAAGGCGTTTCACAAACCGGGCAGTTGATAACACAGCATACTGAAGAGGAAAGATTTGATTTTGGGGAAGTGGAGTGGGTGATTCAGCCAAACGAACCAAAAAAGTAAACTCCTAATATACCTGTTATTGATATTCTTATAGCATCAGAAAATATTAAATTAAACCCCGCCTGGACTAATTTATTTTATCTGGCTTTTTTTAACTACTTCTTCCCCTTCGACAACACAAAATTTCTTGAAATAGTAAATGCCCATCGAAATTCGCCATCGCCCCAGGAGGTAGTAGTGCGCCTGATAAAACGATTTTCGAGAATCTCCGTTGCATTAGTAAAATTCAGGTGGAAAACATGCCCTTCAGTTAATATTTCAATTCCAATACCAAGCGGATCGTAAAAGTCAATACCCTGTGTTTTAAAAAACGCCTTGCTTTCTGAAGAACGGAATGGATGAAAATAATCGGCCAGGATAACGATCTTTTTACTCAAGGGTAGCCGCATGGCCCCACCCATTGCAAAAATACTTTTATCGTCAATTGGCACTACATAACTGGTATGCAGATAAAGTGGATTTAACTGGAAACTGATTTTACCAAATTTTCTTGCAATCATCAGTTGGGCTACCTGGCTCATCCGGTCGCCAAAACTTTCAAACGAATTTTCCTGGTCAGGTAATGGGGAACTTTTCTGAGAGGACAAAACATTATTTACAAAAAGGGTTAATGAAACCGGGTTTTTTGAATCATCATCTAATTGTTGCAGAAATTGATATTTAAGTCCGAGCTCCCATTGGTTTCTTATAAACAATGCTCCTTTGGCCCTGGCCGTAACCAGGTTTAATTTATCTGTCAACCCGGTTTGAAAGCCGATGCGGATATCACTGGCATTATCGAGTCCGAAAAAACTCCTGATGCCACCGGCATCTCCTGCCACATCTCCAAAACTATGTGCAACACTAAATTCCATGATTCCCCGGGACAAAATTTCTGTGCTTTTTGTATTGATCACTTTCTGGGAATAGAAAATCTTAGTGGCTGATTTTTCTTCTTCATTTTCCGGAATAATAGTTACTGTTTCGTTTTGTGCATACCCGGCAACGGTGATCATGTATAAAAAAAGAAGCAGGACTGGTTTCATACAAAATGTTTTATTGATGACAAATCGGGAGCCTGATCCGATAGGTTGCTTTTGATATACAAGATAATCAGAATAAGAAAAGGAATAAATTTTACAATAAAGAATTTTAAGTTATTTCAACGCTGACAGGATCTCTTCTGCATGTGCTTTATTCTTCGGTTTGGTAAAAATTTTTTTAATGATCCCTTTCTCATCAATGATAAAGGTAGTACGCAGTACGCCCATATATTCCCTGCCAAAAAGTATTTTCCAATCCCATACGCCATATTTTTTAAGTATGGTATGCGAGGTGTCAGCTAATAACGGGAAAGGGAGTTTGTATTTTTTTTCAAATTTCTTCTGTGTTTTTTCTTCATCGGGACTTACCCCCAACACTTCAAACCCGTTTTTCTTCAACAAACTATAATTGTTCCGCAGGTTACAGGATTCTATGGTGCAGGTAGGAGTATCTGCCTGGGGATAGAAATAAAGCACCAGCTTCTTTCCTTTGAAGTCAGTTAAAGAAATTTTTTCTCCGTCCTGGTTCCTGCCTGAAAATACCGGGGCCTTATCGCCTTCTTTTAGTGTTACCATTATTTATGAATATTGGTTTTTAGCGTTTGCATAGCTGAAGCATTGAACTTTACTTCTTTTTTATTACGGTCTTCCCGGATACAGTTGGTTTTTTTCTGACTGGTTTTTTCTTAACAGGAGGTTTGTAAGGATTTCTCTTAAACCACCAGATCTTTTCTGTAAAGTTTCCAACAAGATCTTCTACTCTCACTTTTAGCTGATGTGTTCCGTATGGACATTGTTCATCAAAAATATAAATAAAGTCTCTTGCTTTGTCATTGGTAAACTTCAGCCATTTGCCATTAAGTTCTGCCCGGAAAGATTTTATACCAAAATTGTCAGTAGGGGTAAGTTTGATTCTGGTCAGGGAGCTGAAGTCCATAGTGTCTTTTTCAGTTACCGGTGGTTTCAATTCCGGATCTGTTTCATCTAAAAACAATTGAAAGTTTCCAAAATCACCAAACGAAGCGATGGCCCATCCATTTTGCCACTGCACTTTTTTTACTGTTTTTCTTCCGTTCCATTCTCTTTGCATCAATACTTTTTCTCTTAATGAATCCAGGATGATTGCCGTGGGTTTGATGCGTACAGTTATCGGTGTATGCACCGGGTATTGCGGATCATTTAACCGGTGTTGAGCAGATACCGCAGCCGGCAAAAAAATATTATGTCTGAAATAAACCAATGGCAGTGTATCATAAAAACTATTTTCGGGCATGGTAGTTTCAAATTCCTTCTCTTTCAAACTATTTATTTTCCCGGGAATTAATTGCTTGCCTGCTGCAGTCCTTTTTTGTAACCGTGCCAGGCTATCACTAAATTGTATATCAAAAAAAAGTACTGACCGGTTATCATTGGTATCAAATACTTCAATTTTTACGGAATGAACTGCGGTATCTTTTAACTCAATGATTCCTGTACTGCTGATATCCATATAAACCCTGCCAGTGTATCCCGGCAACCTGGATAAGTGTTGCAAATAGGTACCCCCGTTGTATTTATGCCTCCAATCAATATGAGCATTTACAAATTCCGATTCACGGTAATTCATGTTATCAATTAAAAACTGAATCTGTGGCCTGTTGTCAACGTATAAAATAGCGCCGTAAATACCATTGGCGCCGGCAGCTCCACTTACCTGGTCAATGGCCTCAATTGCAAAACTCAGTTTTGTGTTGCCGGTCAATATTTTTAAGGGCTTTAAAAAATAACCCTTTACTGTTTTATGTGTAGAAATCAGTTTAGGACTTTGAAAATAAGTGCTGGTACCCCGGTCATAAACAGCCAGGCGTTTTATTACCGGGGGTACATCGTCTTTAATATCAAAACCAAACAAGGAGGTGTTTAAAGAACGACCGGTTAAAGTATTTAAGATTTCAAAATGCAGGTGAGGTCCCTGGGAACCACCGGTATTGCCGCTTTTTGCAATTTGATCCCCTTTTTTTACCACAAACATTTTTTCAGAAAATTCAAGCTCTATTGCCCATGATTGTTTTTCCTGTTGTTTCTTGCTTACAAATTTTTCCAACTCGGGGTAGAATTCATTTAGATGAGCATATAAAGTGGAGTAGCCATTCGGATGTTTAATGATCATAAACCGGCCAAAGCTTAAGGGCCTGATGCCGATTTGAGACACATAACCTTCCGCTGCTGCAAAAACAGGATAATTTTCCCGTTGGTTGGTACGCATATCAAATCCCATGTGCCAGTGATTAGACCTGAGCTCTCCGAAATTGGCGGTCAGTGCAATGTGAATTCCTAATGGATTTCTAAAATAATTGAGTGGATATTTTGACCCGTTGATCTGTTGCCCAAAAGCACTGTTAAAAAATATAAATAAACTACTTCCAATTAAAAGAAAATTCTTCATAGGCTTAGCCGTTTTAATGCTGTGCAAATCTAACTAAACACTACTTTCCCGCTACCGATTTAACAACTCCGGAAAAAATAAAAATAACCGGAAGCCATTGATAAAAAAGCCGGCTGAATTCCAAATCCGGTCTATCATAGAACTACTTTAATAAAAACAAAATTTTTTTAAAAACGTGCAACATTTTTTACCTGGATTTTGTCTTTAGGCTAAAGATCATATCCAAATTAAGTTTAACAACTTTTCTGACTGCCTGTGAAAACCAAACCACATCATTTTACTTTTATTTATGAGAACCAAAAACCTGGTCCACATGAAAAAAATAAATCATAGCATGTTCATTACGTCAGTACTTATTGCCGGTTTTTTTATTGGCATAGTAAAAGGACAGGAAATCCGCAGCCAGTGGATCAATAAAATGAAAGACAGGCATGACAACCGAAAATTGAAAGCCACGAAAGATTCTAGAGAAGTGACCCTTGACGATTATGAAATATCCTCTTTTCATAAGAACTAATCTTTTCCTCCTGTTGAATAATATTCTGTAAACATTACTTTCAAAGCAATTCGTTTCCCTTACTTTTGCGCAATTTGTGCCGAAAGCAACCCTTCGGATTTTTTTAAGAATTAACTCAAACAAAAAAATGCCAAAAGACCACGCTATTCAATCTGTACTTATCATTGGTTCGGGTCCTATTATTATTGGCCAGGCCTGCGAATTTGATTATGCCGGTTCTCAGGCGGCCAGGAGTTTACGTGAAGAGGGTGTAAAAGTGATCCTTATTAACAGTAACCCGGCTACCATTATGACTGACCCAATGATGGCTGACCGGGTTTACCTGTTACCACTTACTGTAGAAAGCATTGAACAGATCCTGCAGGAAAACCAGATTGATGCAGTACTGCCTACCATGGGTGGCCAAACGGCACTCAACCTTGCCAAAGAAGCTGAAGACCTTGGTTTGTGGAAACAGTACGACGTAAAATTAATTGGTGTAGATATTAAAGCTATTGACAAAGCCGAAGACAGGGAAAAATTCCGGCTTTGGATGATAGAACTGGGAGTGCAGGTGGCACAGGCCAAAACAGCGAACTCTTTTTTAGAAGGGAAAGAATTTGCCCAGGAAATCGGGTTCCCACTGGTTATTCGTCCATCCTTTACACTGGGAGGAACCGGTGGCGGATTTGTACATGATAAAGAAGAACTGGATGAAGCATTGAACCGTGGGTTACAGGCATCTCCTATTCATGAAGTACTGGTAGAAAAAGCAGTACTTGGCTGGAAAGAATTTGAGCTGGAACTTTTGCGTGATGCAAACGATAATGTTTGCATCATTTGTTCGGTAGAAAATTTTGACCCGATGGGGGTGCATACCGGTGATTCTATTACCGTTGCTCCCGCCATGACTCTCAGCGATACAGCCATGCAACTGATGCGCAATACGGCTATCAAAATGATGCGTGACCTCGGAAATTTTGCAGGTGGTTGTAATGTGCAGTTTGCTTTGAACCCCGAAACAGAAGAGCTCATCGCCATTGAAATTAATCCGAGAGTAAGCCGTTCTTCCGCCCTGGCAAGTAAAGCCACCGGATATCCTATTGCAAAGATCGCTGCCAAACTAGCTATTGGTTATTACCTGGATGAACTGGAAAACCAGATCACCAAAACAACATCAGCTTTTTTTGAACCGGCCCTTGATTATGTAATTGTAAAAATACCCCGCTGGAATTTTGACAAATTCAAAGGGGCCAATGATACACTTGGTTTGCAAATGAAAAGTGTGGGCGAAGTAATGGGAATTGGCAGAAGTTTTAATGAAGCCATTCAAAAAGCCTGTCAGAGTTTAGAGAATAATGCAGTTGGACTTGGATATTATGGAAAAAGCCTGATGCATGCTGATGAAATAATAGAGCATATCAAAACGCCAAAATGGGACCGGGTATTCAGAATTAAAGATGCGTTGATGATGGGAGTCAGTGTGAACACTATTTCAAAAGCAACCAATGGAATTGATCGCTGGTTTCTCTACGAAATTCAGAAGATCTGTGAGTTGGAAAAAAAGATAGCAAAGTATAAATTAGATACCCTGCCCCTGGAATTATTGAAAGAAGCCAAAGTAAATGGTTTCAGTGATGAACAGCTCAGCCGCATTATGAATGATGCGGATGAAGATGCAGTTTATGAAAAAAGAAAAGCTGCCGGCATTACCAGGGTTTTTAAAATGGTGGATACCTGCAGCGCAGAATTTGAAGCAAAAACTCCTTATTTCTATTCAACCTTTGAAAACAACCCCCAGCAAACCTCCCCCAACGGAGGAAGTTTAAGCAAGTCTCTGTCAAATGAAAGTAAGGTTTCAGATAAAAAGAAAATAATTGTGCTGGGTAGTGGTCCCAATCGTATCGGGCAGGGAATTGAATTTGATTATTGCTGTGTACACGGCCTCTTAGCCATTAAAGAATGCGGGTATGAATCTATCATGATCAATTGCAATCCGGAAACGGTAAGTACCGATTTTGATATGGCCGATAAATTATATTTTGAACCGGTGTACTGGGAGCATTTATGGGAGGTTATTGAACACGAAAAACCTTATGGTGTTATTGTACAGCTGGGAGGACAAACCGCTTTGAAACTTGCAGAAAAATTAGAAAAAAAAGGAATTAAGATCATCGGAACTTCTTATGAAAGTTTAGATATTGCTGAAGACAGGGGGCGGTTCAGCAATCTGCTTAAAGAATTAAATATTCCTTACCCCGATTTTGGAACAGCTTATACAGTAGATGAAGCAATTGAAGCAGCAAACAAAGTGGGCTACCCGGTGCTTGTTCGTCCATCTTATGTGCTAGGTGGCCAGCGAATGAGGATTGTGCTCAATGATGCTGAACTGGAGAATGCAGTGATCAGTTTGCTGAAACATATTCCCGGAAATAAAATCCTGATCGATCATTTCCTGGATCGGTGCCAGGAAGCAGAGATTGATGCCATTTGTGACGGAGAAAAATTTCATGTAATGGGCATTATGGAACATATAGAGCCCGCCGGCATTCATAGCGGTGATAGCCATGCTGTACTACCCGCATTTAATCTGTCTCTTTTAGAAATCCAGGATATGGTGGATTATGCCAAAATGATTGCCTTGGAATTAAAAGTGAAAGGACTGATCAATATCCAGTTTGCCATCAAAGAAACAAAAGTGTATGTAATAGAAGCAAACCCCAGGGCATCAAGAACAACTCCCTTTATTGCCAAAGCCTATAACAAACCCTACCTGAACTATGCCTCCAAAGTAATGATGGGTGAAATGAAAGTTGCGGACATTCCTGAAGAAAAAAACCTGAATGGATTTGCGATTAAAGAACCTGTATTCAGCTTTAATAAATTTCCCAACGTAAATAAAGAGCTGGGTCCAGAGATGAAAAGCACCGGTGAAGCCATTCGTTTTATAAAAGACCTGCGTGATCCTTATTTCAGACAGCTGTATAAGGACAGGAGTATGTATTTGAGTAAATAGAACCGGGAATTCCGGAATTATAAATGATGATTCGGAATGCTTCTTTGAAAGTTGAATTTTTTATTACGGTAATGTGAAGAACAATGATTTTTTTTCATTCCTTGTTTTTTAAAAACTAACAACCGGAAACGACTCATTTTGTAATCTTAATTCTATCCAACTCTTTACCATTAATATCCACCTGCCGGAGCGTCAACGTTTTCCCGTTTACATCCACCACCGTAAATGAATGAATAATGGATATAAATTTTTTTGTAAATTTTTGCCAGCTGTCTTTGTCCATTTGCTGTTCGGGATTATACAATCCCTGGCCGCCTGCGCCTGTTACAATGTAAATCACTCCGTTTGGTTTAGTATTCCGTCTGCCATTAAATTTTTTATCTAATGTCCATTTGCCATTTACAACTCTTCCGTGAATGATCCTGTTATCAGTACCTCGTACCAGTAAAGTACCGGTTCTGTCCGGAATAAAAGTCATGGGAAAGGAACGCTGATAATTATGTACATGGCCGCTGAATACAATATCCACATTCCCCTTTTCTAAAATCGGGGTAATCAACCGCATTTGCTGTTGTTCAAAATGTGCCTTTGAGGAGCTGAAACCCGGATGATGATACATTACAAATCGCCAGGTGGCGTCTTTTGCTTTTTCCAGATCCTTAATCACCCAATCTCTCAATGTAGAATCGGTCCAGTCAACATAGGTATCAGAATCTATAATCGTCCAGTGAGCATTGCCATAATCAAAAGAAAAATTCGTCATGCGGGGATATTTTTCGCCAGCGCCGTCCAGAAAAGCTTTTTTATTTGTTTCTGTAGCTTTTAATACAGGAACAATAGCGCCGCCTTCTGTACCAACAGGACCATTCAATGGCTGATCCCAAAAATGATAATAAGCCAGCGCATCGGGAAACCTGTCTAAATCCCTGGTGTCTGCATCATGATTTCCCACGGCAGCCACAAACGGAATTGAGCGTAACAGCGGAGCACCCAACGTATCGGCTTTATCTTTATTATACACCGGCCAGTATTTAGTTTTATATTCTGAAATCAACCCCTGGTTATAAACAATATCACCGGCGATGGTCACCATATCAGGGTTTGATTTATAAATTTGGTAAGCAATTTTTTTAGCGGTGTTCGTACCGGTTCCTATATCGCCGGAAACTACAAAACGATAAGACTGCTCTGCAGATTTCAGTGCTTTTGCTTCAGCG
>DATDPZ010000041.1:0-8153 GCA_035292525.1 Chitinophagaceae bacterium | reverse complement strand
ATGAGCTCCAATGCACAGGCAAAAGTTTTACGGGCATTACAGGAGGGAAAAATAACCCGGGTAGGTGCCGATAAAGACATCAATGTAGATGTAAGAGTGATTGCTGCTACCAATATGGACCTGCTCAAAGAAGTAGAAGAAAAAAGATTCCGGCTGGATCTCTATCACCGGTTAAGTGTGATTCTTATTCATGTACCTTCTTTAAATGAAAGAAAAGAGGATATCCCTTTACTGATCGAAAAATTTTTACAGGATATCAGCCAGGAATATGGTACCGTTAAAAAAGAAATAGAAGATGACGCTATCCAAATGCTGAAAGAATACAATTGGACTGGCAATATCCGTGAACTCAGAAACGTGGTGGAGAGGTTAATTATTCTATCGGGCAACATAATTACCACAGAAGATATAAAAGCCAATGTTATTCTGAAATAATTTTTTTATTACCGGCCTTCATCATTAACATTTTATTTCAACAATGTATTATTCAGTTTTACCGCTTGTACCAACCGGCTAAAACCCGAATTCGTTGTAAACACTATCTTTGTCCGCATTAAAAAAAACTGAATGCCACTACAGCACATTTTTATTATTTATCTGATCAGTACCCTTATTGTTTTCCTCCCCGCTTTTGGTTTTGCAAAATTATTTGTCAAAGCCGGCGTACCTGCCTGGAAAGCCTATGTTCCTTTCTATAATACCTGGATCATGCAGGAAATTGCCAAAAGACCAAAACACTGGGTATTCTGGCAATTAATACCGGTTGGCGGCTGGTTTATCAGCATGGGAATTTTTATTGAGTTTATAAAACTGTTTAATAAATTTTCTTTCCTGCATCATACAGGAGCTTCTTTGTTTGCTCTGGTTTATTTCCCCGTCATTGCTTTGAATCCGAAAACAAAATTTATAGGAGCAGAACCTGCCTTAAAGCATAAAAAATCTGCGCTTAGAGAATGGGTAGATGCCGGCATATTTGCTATCGTGGCAGCTACCCTTATCCGACTTTTTATTTTTGAAGCTTATACTATCCCTACCGGTTCAATGGAAAAATCATTACTGATAAATGATTTTCTTTTTGTAAGTAAACTGAGTTATGGACCAAGAGTGCCCAACACACCATTAAGCATTCCTTTTATTCATAATTATATTCCGGGGACCGGTAATAAATCTTATTCCGAAGCATTGAAGTTCCCGTATATAAGATGGTGGTCAAGCCCGGTAAAAAGGGGTGATGCGGCTGTTTTTAATTTTCCCGGAGGAGATACCGTCATTCATGCAGAAGGTTTTGAATCTGCAAATCCATATTATGATATTAAGCGAAGGGCTGCACAAGGATCCCGGAATGATATTTTTATACTTGACAATCCCTCTCAATTTCCCATAGCGGTACACCCGGTTGATAAAACGGATAATTATATTAAACGTTGTGTGGCAGTTGCCGGTGATACCATCACCATAAAGGAGAACCAGGTTTATATTAATAATGAACTGCAACCAGCTCCACCTAATGCACAAATGCATTATATCGTTACTTTAAATAACCAGTACCTGGATCCGGATATTATGAAAGAAGAATATAATATTGATGCAGATAAGGGGGATTACATGCTGGGTAATGCACCTAACCAATACCGGATGTTGTTAACTACAAAAGCAATTGATAAAATGAAAGCGGGCGGTTTAATTAAAGAAATCAGGGTAGATTATGATTATAATGCCGGCGGAGGAGAAACATTTCCTTATGACACCCTGCATAAATGGACAAGAGAAAATTTCGGTCCCGTATGGATTCCCAAAAAAGGTGAGATCATTGAACTGACAAATGAAAATTTTTCCATTTATGAAAGAGCCATTCGTAGTTATGAACACAATGTACTGGAAAGGAAGGATGGAAAAATTTTCATCAATGGAAAAGAAACCAATCAATATACTTTTAAAATGGATTATTACTGGATGATGGGGGACAACCGGCAGGATTCCCAGGACTCAAGATACTGGGGCTTTGTGCCGGAAGACAGGATAGTGGGTAAAGCCTGGCTGATCTGGTTCAGTTGGGAAAAAGGACCCCGATGGAACAGGTTATTCAGAATTGTAAAATAATTTTTATAACCCCTCCCTTCCGAGGGGTTTGTTGTCATTAACAAAATGAACTAACTTTTATTTATGAAACAAGATAAAATTGAAATCAGTTACCAACTGTATGATGATATCAGTGAGTTGAATAAAGAAGATAACTGGTTACTGAAAAAAGCAAGGGAGGTAACTAAACTGGCATATGCTCCCTATTCCCGGTTTCAGGTAGCTGCAGTGGCAAGAATGATGAATAGAGAAATAGTAACAGGGAGCAACCAGGAAAATGCTTCGTACCCTGCGGGGCTTTGTGCTGAAAGAGGTTTACTGGCTGCTGCTGCAACACTTTATCCTGAGATAGCCATTGAAACGATGGCCATCAGTTATCATAATTTAAAAGGGGAAAGTAATTTACCAATAACCCCCTGTGGTATTTGCCGGCAATCTTTAAGAGAATATGAAGATCGTTTTCATAAATCAATCAAACTTATTCTTGGCGGCATGGAAGGAAAAATTTTAATTTTTGAAAAAGCCAGCGATTTATTGCCTTTCGCTTTTAACAGTAAGGATATGAAATAAAACGACTGATATTATTCAGAAAAAATCAGTAGTTGTTAAAACAAAGTTTGTATACCGTATGCAACTTTTGCTTCATGTTCCAGCAGCCATTTCTTTCTCCATAAGCCACCGGCATATCCAATCAATTCCCGGTTTGAACCAATTACCCGGTGACAGGGAACTATAATGGCCAAATTATTTTTCCCATTAGCATTCGCTACCGCTCTTACTGCTTTTGTATCGCCTGTTTTACGGGCCAGCTCCAGGTAGCTGATCGTTTTTCCAAAGGGGATAGTGGTTAATTCATTCCATACACTTTGTTGAAATTTAGTGCCAGGTTGATAAACGGGTAGTTCAAAAATTCTTCTTTCTCCCTGGAAAAACTGAATGAACTGCTCTACACATTGAATCATTAATGGAGGCATATTTTTTTTTCTGCCTGTTGGTTTTTGTGCTTTATCATAGAAGGATACTTCACAGATATACTTTTCTGTACCGGAAATTTTCAATAAACCGATAGGAGAGTGGTAGAAAGTTGTATAAACTGATTCTTGCATTTTTTATCCGATCTGCTGGCCGTTTATAACTGCCCTTTCGGGTTTTAATAAAATTACGTCATTGTTTTCATCATAAACACCCAGTACCAGGCATTCACTTATAAAATCTGCAATTTGTTTGGAAGGGAAGTTGACAACAGCAACAATGCTTCTGTTCAATAGGTCTTCTTTCTGATAATGTTTTGTAAGCTGTGCAGATGAATTTTTAACACCAAGTTCTGGCCCAAAATCAATCAATAACCGGTAAGCCGGCTTTTTTGCTTTAGGGAAATCTTTCACTTCAATGATGGTGCCACTGCGGATATCAATTTTTTCAAAATCGCTGAAAGAGATGGTGGACATGCTGGTATATTAATCCAGTAAGTTAGCTAAATCCAGTAATTCTTTTTGTTTGTATGAATTTTTTTTGTCGTCAAAACACTTACTGGTTTCTTTTAGTAAAAACCGGATGACATCTTTATTATTCTGTGGTTTGAAGCAGGAAGGTTCGGGTTCAGCGGAAATTCTTTTAAAATAACTCTGCACATCTTTTTGGGTAAATACCTGACCGCTGATAGGATCTATATAAAATTCAATTTTCTCCTGTGGATTTTCCAGATTTTCCTCGCTATAACCAGGTTTAAAATAAGCCAGCACAAATTGCCTGGGTATTTGTATAGCTCTGACAGGAATATCCAGTAACTCGGCCAGGATAATGTAAAGAATTCCAATACTCAACTGATTGCCTCTTTTTGCTTCCAGTACTTTATTTAAATGAAATTCATTTGTCTCCTGAAAATTTATTTCTCCTCCCTTTAATCCATAGTAACTATACAAAATACTGGTCACAATATTGATCTGCTCCAGTGGGGTAAGATAATTATTTAGCTCCAGCCAGATATTGCGTCTTACCTTTTCAATTTCCTGAAGCACGGGAGCGGTAACCAGGTCAGGATATTGAAATTTAGAAACCAGTAAAGCACCCAGCATCAGGTCATGATGACCTGAAATATTCCATTCGCGGATATCTTCAGCCAGGTCCCGGTAGTGAAGCCGGTGAATCAGTAATTCAATTCTGTGCTGAATACTTTCGTCGGGAATGGTTTCCCATAGGTGCTCCAGGCTTGGAATAATATTTTTCCCGTAATCGATAATCTTTTCAGATACCACGCCGAATACTTCTTCATCAGGGTCGTCGATCAGGGTAAAAAGTGCAGATATTTCTTTTGTTGTTTCCATTTGGCGGCATTGGGTTCAGTAAATGTCTTTATTTATAACGAAGCAATCCAAAGAAAATTTTCCACAGGTGGGGAGAAAAGGGAAGTAGCCTGGTATTTTTTAGTTTTGAATCTGGAGTTTGATGTTGGATGGATTGTTTACTCAATTGTGCCTTGTACAATGAGTATTGTCCGAAGCGCTTATTTTAATATTATTTTTACTTTTTTCTTGCCAGTACCATCCAGTCCCAGGGTCTTGGGTTTATAAGCCAGCGGGGTGGCTTATAAAATTCAGTTTTCCAATCGTATTCTATTTTCTTAAACTCCGTTGCTTCAAAACCTTCTTTATTC
The DNA here is from genome assembly GCA_035292525.1 of Chitinophagaceae bacterium. Taxonomy (GTDB): domain Bacteria; phylum Bacteroidota; class Bacteroidia; order Chitinophagales; family Chitinophagaceae; genus VBAS01. Next base: position 3,421 of record DATDPZ010000041.1, on the reverse strand, counting down.
AAAAGCATTTCTAATTCTTCTTTTAAATAATGCTTGGTTGGCAGGTTGTCCAACTCTGCATTTCCATGAAGCAGGTTTTTAAATTGCTGGTTGTTTTTGCTTTTGCTGATATAAGAAGAAGCGTCTTTATCAGGATTCCACCTATGCCGGATGATGGATGTAAGCATGGATGATTCAAGGGAAGGCACAACCAAGAGGAGATGGCCCTCCTTTTTCACACATTTATTAAGATTATTAAAAAAAATAATTCTCTTTTTTAATGAAGCGGTCAGGATGGCATTGATACAAATGGCAAAATCGCATTTCTTTAATTTTGCATTGGAATCTGACATATCCACCCTGATATACTCCACATTTTTATAACCAGGATAAAGTTTTTCTGCAATCTTCAGATTTGCAGAAGAAATATCAATGGCATAAACTTTTTTAAAAGCAGGAGAAAGAAAGGGCAACCATTTACCGATAGCGCAGCCAATATCGATTACAGTTTTTTCTTTCGAAGAATATTTCTTTAATGCAGAAGTGATCAATCCCCTTTCATCATTTTTTAAAACATCAAAGATCTCCGTATTATAATCCGGAGCAATTCTTTCCCAGTAATCCCTTTCCATCCTTTCTTAATTAGTTGAATGAATATTCTGAGCAGCTTCCAGTATCATTATTCTTACTTTTTCTTAATTACTACATTTTTCTTTACAGCCGCTTTCTTTTTAGGAGTCGCCTTTTTCTTTTTCCCAAAAGCATTAGGCACCTGCGCCAGGATGATCTTTTTCACTTCATCCAGAGGCATATCTTTAAAATCATCGGCTGTATATTTTGTATCGTCGGCTTTTTTTGGAAGCTTAATTATTTTTTTTGCCAATTTAATAACCGGACCCCAGCGGGCATTCTCTACCGAAATCTTTTCTTCCGGCCAGTTTAAAATATACCGGTTATTTTCTTTATTGATTTTTGCACTTACCAACTCATTTATATCAGCCTGAGAAAGTGCATCGTGATTATATCGCCTGGGTACGTTGATAAACATCCCATCCCATTTAATATATGGTCCGAATCTGCCTTTGCCTTTTATGACCGGTTTATTGTCAAACGTCGCAATGGGGGCATCGGCAATTTGTTTTTGCCTGATATAATTAACAGCTCTGTCAAAATCCACTTCCGGCAGGTTGGTTCCTTTTGGTATGGAAATAAATTCTTCACCCCATTTTACATAAGGACCAAAACGGCCAACATTGACAGAAACATCTTTTTCCTCAAATTGTCCCAGCACTCCCTGGGCAGAAAATAAATTCATCGCTTCCTCATAAGTAATGGTTTCAATACTTTGCCCGGTAGGAATTTTAGCAAATTTGGGTTTCTCCTCTTCATTTGCTTCGCCAATCTGCACCATGGCACCGTATCTTCCGATCCTCGCCACTACTTTTCTTCCGGACACGGGATCCACACCTAATTCTTTTTCTCCTTTGGCTCTTTCTGCTGTTTCTAAAGTTTTTTCTACATCTTTTTTAAATGGCAGGTAAAAATCATCAATCATCGAATTCCACTTTATTTTACCATCGGCTACTTCATCAAACTCCGCTTCTATTCTGGCAGTGAAATTATAATCCATGATGTCATCAAAATACTGTGTAAGGAAATCAGTAACTACCAGTCCGAGATCGGAGGGAAATAATTTTGATTTTTCTGCACCGGTAATTTCACTTTCCTTATGTTTCTTAAGATTATTTTTCTTTAAAACAAGTACCCGGAATTCCCGCTTCACACCTTCTTTATTTCGTTTCTCTACATATCCCCGTTTTAAAATTGTTGAAATAGTAGGAGCATAAGTAGAGGGTCGGCCAATGCCCAGCTCTTCCAGCTTTTTTACCAAAGAAGCTTCTGTATATCTTGGGGCAGGGCGACTGAAACGTTCAATTGCCTTCATTTCATTTAAAGGCAATTTCTGCCCTTTTGTAAGTGGCGGCAACATTCCTTCTCCTGTGCCGGCAGTATCATCAGCCAGGTCATCATCATCTCTGTCTTCCCGGTACACTTTTAAAAAACCATCAAACTTCAATACTTCACCTTGTGCAGTCAGCTCTTCATTATTGGTGGAGATACCAATTTTGGCTGTGGTCTTTTCAGTCACAGCATCTGCCATCTGGCAAGCCATTGTTCTTTTCCAGATCAATTCATATAATTTCCTGCTATCTGCATCCTGCACAGTGGTATTACTCATATAGGTGGGGCGAATAGCTTCATGTGCTTCCTGAGCATTTTGATTTTTACTCTTGTATTTACGAAACTGGTGGTATTCTTCACCATAAATTTCTTTAATCGTATTGGTAATATCTCCCAATGCAGTATTACTCAGGTTTAAACTGTCGGTACGCATATAGGTGATCATTCCACTTTCATAAAGCCTTTGTGCCAGCAGCATGGTACGACTTACACCATATCCCAGTTTACGGGATGCTTCCTGTTGTAAAGTAGAAGTAGTGAATGGGGGAGCAGGTGATTTTTTCCCAGGCTTTACCTGTATATCTTTAACAGTATATTCAGCCCCGATACAATTTTTAAGAAAGGATTCAGCTTCTTCTTCATTATTTTGTTTTTTTCCTTCTGCTGAAAACTTTACGTCTTTACCTGAATTATCTTTTGCAGTAAAAATTGCTTCAATTTTAAATGTACTTAAAGAGTTGAAAGCATTGATTTCTCTTTCTCTCTCTGCTATCAATCTTACGGCTACACTTTGTACCCGGCCAGCACTCAGGTTATTGCTCATGCTGATCTTGCGCCAAAGCACTGGGCTCAGTTCAAAGCCTACAATTCTGTCTAATATCCGGCGGGCTTGCTGAGCCATCACCAGGTTCATATCTACAAATCTTGGATTTTCTACTGCTGCCTTAATTGCCGGCCTGGTGATTTCATGAAAAACAATTCGTTTTGTTTTTCCTGGATCCAACCCTAAAATTTCACACAAATGCCAACTGATTGCCTCGCCTTCACGGTCTTCATCCGTTGCCAACCAAACCTCGTCTGATTTTTTCGCAAAACTTTTTAAATCTCTGACAACCTTTTCCTTATCTGCCGGAACTATATAGGTTGGTTCATAATTATTATCCAAATCAATTCCCATTCCGGCTTTTTGAAGATCCCGGATATGCCCAAAACAACTTTTTACCTGAAAATCCTGGCCCAGGATCTTTTCAATGGTTTTTGCTTTTGCAGGGCTTTCTACTATCAAAAGGTTTTTTGCCATAGAATTTTTTAAAGCTTCATATAATTTTTCTTCGTGCTATTGCCCGATTTTTCACCCGCTATGCTATTTAGTTATGAAATAATAACCTCAATTCTCATTCAGCTTCCCTTTATATAATATGTATTATCTTCTGTTTTCAGGGACTGTATTAGTGCAATGTTAATGTAGTTTTTTTGATTT
>DATDPZ010000040.1:0-6157 GCA_035292525.1 Chitinophagaceae bacterium | reverse complement strand
GGATGAAATTTAATATCACCGGCAGGCAGACTTTTTGTTTCAATATTATACTGCACTTTAGGCAAGTTATTTTTAGAAAGATAATGCTCCACAGAATCAATCAGGTCACTCAATAAGGGTTTTATAGCTTTCAGTTTATGTTGTTTTGGAAAACGGGGATGCGGCTTCATCCCTACATCATAAGTTTTTACCTCTTCATAATCCATTTTATAAATATTCAATTGCATGGATTCAAAAGTTGATAAAATATAAGTTCCGTCAGGCCTGGTGGTAATTTCTTTTTCCATCCATGGCTCATGAGAAACAATAACTTTATTGTCTTTCGTAATCACTACATCCATTTCCAGGGTGGTTACACCCAGGTCAATTGCTTTGTACATGGCAGCAATGGTATTCTCCGGCATCAGGCCGCGGCAGCCGCGATGACCCTGAATATCGAAGCCAACCTCATGCCCCCCCGCCCCTAAAGGGGAACTCGGTTGCTTAATAAAAGAAGAAAAAATCATACTTAATAAAAGGATAAAAAAATAAAATTGACGTTTCATTATTTGAATAATTGTGATGTTCTTTTTTTCATCTCCTCCGCTATCAACTTCCCATCTCCTCCCTGCTGTTCCAGTTTTTCAATAATGTTTTGGTAACTTTTTTCATCCCGGTCCTGGCTAAGTTTAAACACGTTGTCAATCCCGGTCACTTCAATTTCAAAGGAAACGATTGCTTTCATCAATCCTTCACGATAGGGAGATGGCAGATTATCAAATACGGTTGTCGATTGCTGGTTATTATTCTCGTAGTGTAAAGTAAGTCTCTTTAATACAGCTACTAATTCATCTCCATCTCCAAAACGAATAATTCCTTTCACATGCACACTCATATAATTCCAGGTACTGGCCTGCTGAGGATTATTATACCAGGTGGCGCTTACATAAGTATGCGGACCGGTGAACACAGCCAGTACATTCTGATTTTTTTCAAATGCTTTATGATGATCTGTCTGCCTCATGATATGCCCGGTAAGAAAAAGTTTCCCTTCCCTTTCATCAATAAATACTGGTACCTGGGTTGCTACAGGATTGCTTTGCTCATCTGCACCCGAAAGAAAAACGAAAGGATGCTTCCGCATGAACTCAAAGGTAACCTCTTTCTCATTTTCTTTGTAGTAAGGAAGATTGTACATGAAAGCAAATTACTGATTTGTTACTGAAATACTGAATCACTGAAATCCTGGTAATGGACCACCCAATAGCTATCAGATTTGAACCACATAGGCACAATAGAAACATAGGACATTACATAACTCTTCTATGTGTTTATCTGTGAACCTATCATTATATGGTTCATTTTGCTGCCACTTACATTTAAAAGCTATACTGAAACACTGAAATCCTGTGTCTCAATAAAGTCAATGGCAATAAACCAGAAAGAAACTAAGTTGTAATCTCAACAATTTGCGTAGCCTTCATATTTGCATTCCGCATAGCAATACTTCTGATGGCAAAAGCAGCAAATTCTTCAAAAGCTTTTTTAGAAACCGTATCATCACTCATCATGACAGGAATTCCCTCATCACCACCTTCACGAATGGATTGCACCAGCGGGATCTGTCCCAGAAAAGGAATTTCAAATTCCTCCGCTAAACGCTTGCCACCATCCTTTCCAAAAATAAAATATTTATTTTCCGGCAACTCTGCCGGGGTAAAATAACTCATGTTCTCCACCAAACCAATGATGGGCACATTCAATTGCGCCTGCCCAAACATGGCAATTCCTTTTTTTGCATCTGCCAGCGCTACATCCTGCGGCGTGGTTACGATGACCGCTCCTGTTACGGGTACGGTTTGCATCAATGTTAAATGTATATCACCCGTACCCGGAGGCATATCCACTACTAAATAATCCAGGTCACCCCAAAAAACATCGGTAACAAACTGCCTGATGGCGCTGCTGGCCATGGGCCCCCGCCATACCACGGCATTTTTTTCATCTACTAAAAACCCGATGCTGATGAGTTTTATTCCAAATTTTTCCAAAGGCACAATCATTCCTTTGTTTCCACCTGCATCCATCATCATTGGCCTTTCACCCCGAACACCAAACATAATAGGCACACTGGGTCCGTAAATATCTGCATCCATCAATCCTACTTTTGCACCACCTTGCGAAAGCGCTAAAGCAAGATTAGCTGCTACGGTAGATTTACCCACACCCCCTTTCCCACTCACCACAGCAATAATATTTTTTACGTTAGGAAGTATAGAATTGGGATCTGTTCTTTTTGTGGTTGTATTGGAAGTAAAATTCACTTTTACAACCGCTTCTTTATTTACCAGCAGCTTCACAGCATTCATGCAGGCATTACCAATCATATCCTTCATAGGACATGCCGGAGTGGTTAATATTACAGTAAAGGAAACTTCCATTCCATTGATCTCAATATCTTTCACCATATTCAGGGTTACCAGGTCTTTTCCAAGATCTGGTTCCTGTACATTACTCAACGCCTCCAGTATTTTTTCTTTCGTCATTTTTCTAGTATGATTTGCAGAATTAAAATGACCCGCAGAAACAGAAAAATATCAAATCACTAAAATCCTTGTTAAAAAAATTATGAATGGCAAAGTTAACCATCTGCAAGGGTATTTTGTTTTACGAAATCAGCAACTTGTCCCTATTTTTGACGCAGTGAAGAAAATTTTACTTTTTATCAGTATCTTGTTTTTCCTTGCTCCACGAAATGCAGTGGCGCAGTTTGAAACTGTTCGTGATTCCGTGGTACAGCTTTATGGTGTGTGATGACAGCAGACAGCCTGGTGGGTATTCCTGCTGTCAGTATTGTGGTTAAAGGGCAAAACCGGGGTACCATCAGTAATAACCAGGGTGTATTTTCTATTGTTGTATTAAAAGGCGATGTAGTAGAATTTACCCACGTCAGTTACAAACCTAAGTTAGTCACTATTCCAAGAAACCTGGAAGGAAATCAATACAGCGTGGTGCAATTGATGGTAGCAGATACCGTTTACTTACCCGCTACTATTATCAGACCCCGGCCAACTGCAGCACAATTTGCCCGTGATTTTGCCAACAACAAAGTAGCAGATGATGATTTAGAAATTGCCAGGAGAAATACTTCGGTAGCTGCCCGGCGGGCTTTGGCAAAAAGCTTACCGGCAGATGGCCGCGAAGCATCCAGCATTCAGCTCAGAAATATTGCCAATAAAGCATACTACAATGGGCAAACTCCGCCACAAAACATTTTTAACCCGGCGGCCTGGGCCGAGTTTATTGAATCATGGAAACGGGGAGATTTTAAGAAGAAGAATTAAGCCCCGCCCCCCAAAGGGGAACTTAGATCGGCTACACTTTTTTATTCCGACATTCTTTAAAGTCGAAGTTTTATTTAAACGAAAATTCTATAGTCAGCACATTTAATTTTAAAAAGGTTGTTTAAAATAACTGTATCCTTTATTCTTACTTTTGTTTAAAGAAAAAGAAACTTAACACTTCCATCTAGTAATGTATCAACCCTCCCCTTTGGGGAATAATAAATTTTCAACTTTATGACAAACAATGGGGGCATTATGACAAATTCCGGGGGCTTTGGGAAAATTTCCGTCATTGGCGCCGGCACGATGGGCAATGGCATTGCACACGTTTTTGCACAAAGTGGTTTTAAAGTAACCCTTGTTGATGTTTCGCCGGCACAACTGGACAGAGCTATACAGACAATCGGGAAAAATCTTGACCGGCAATTGGCAAAAGGAACCATTACGGAAGAACAAAAAAAACAAACTCTTGCCAATATCAAAACAGTTTCCAACCTGAGTGATGGCGTGAAAGAGGCTGACCTTGTAGTGGAAGCAGCAACAGAAAATGTAGAATTAAAATTGCAGATTTTTGATCAGCTAGATGATTTTGCGCCGGCACATGCCATCCTTGCTACCAATACTTCTTCTATATCTGTTACAAAAATTGCACACACTACCAATCGTCCCGATAAAGTAATTGGCATGCACTTTATGAACCCGGTACCGGTAATGAAACTGGTAGAAATAATAAATGGTTATGCCACCAGTAAGGAAGTAACAGAAAAAATTGTAGAGCTGAGTAAGCAATTGGGAAAAGTACCTTGCGTGGTAAATGATTATCCCGGCTTTATTGCCAACCGCATCCTGATGCCGATGATCAATGAAGCCATTTATAGTTTATATGAAGGGGTGGCTGATGTGGAAGAAATAGATACCATTATGAAACTGGGTATGGCCCACCCCATGGGTCCTTTGCAGCTCGCTGATTTTATCGGGCTTGATGTTTGTCTTTCTATTTTAAAGGTATTGTATGATGGTTTTGGTAATCCAAAATATGCCCCCTGTCCTCTTTTGGTAAATATGGTTGCTGCCGGTAAGCTGGGTGTGAAAAGCGGGGAAGGGTTTTATATTTATTCTTCGGGGAGTAAGGAATGGGTGGTGAGTGAGAAGTTTAAGTAAAAGGACTTAAGCTTTTTATTACCCGGATGGATTTATTGATGATAAATTATAAAAAAAAAATAAGATTTAATAAGAAACCAGATTGTGCTAATAACAATACAAAATGCCTGCCCGTACGATCAGGCGGGTATTACACTAACAGATTAAGAATCAGGAATGAAAAATTTTAATTTCAACGCCTATATCATAAATTAGAGTGTTAGCAGCAAATTATTTTCAGAATAAAATTATTAATCTATGTATGAACTTGTAAAGAAGAAAAATGTTTTATTTAGAATTATTTCTGGGTTAGTTATTCTTTTTCTTTTGACCTCCATATTGAAATTATTCACAAATGAGCCAAAACTGAGCATCAATGAAGAGTTGGTTTTAATATCAAACGAAATCAATAAACATACACCTCTTATTGTTGACAGCACTCTGAGATTAGATAATGTACTAGCACTACCAGAAAACAGATTACATTATAATTACACAATTACTTATTCTGATAACATTGAAATTGATACAACCATACTTATAAACAATACAAAGCAAAATATTATTAATAAGATTAAATCAAATCCTAAAGCTGCATATTTTCGGGATAATAAAATAAATATTGTTGTTACTTATTCTGACAAGAATGGTGTTTACTTATGTAATTTCAATGTTTCGCATAAAGACTATTAAAATATTTACGCCGTTGTTGGTGTTCAAAATTCAGAAACTTTCTGGTTTAAGTTTTTCACCAACAACCCGGTCTTAAATCATTTCTTTCCAGACGAATCTCTTCCCGAACTAAGTGAAAACCAGATTTAAAAACTCTCTGAAGGGACTAGCTGCATAGAAAATCCCAATTTTATACTGACTATGTGAAACATCAACTTATAATCCAAACAACGACGGAGAAAAAAAGTACGATCAGATTGCTTTTCAATAAACAGACTCTTGCCGGATTGAAATTTTTCTCAAACTATTGAAATATTACTAATTTCAAAATAAAACAAGGCAGGAAAAAAATTATGACAGCAAAAGATATCATCACTGACTGGGTGAAGGCTTTTAACCAAAAAGATGTGGATGCACTTGCTGATTTATATCACGAAAATGCAATAAACCACCAGGTAGTAAATGAACCGCTGGTTGGCAAAGAGGCCATCAGGCAAATGTTTACTGAAGAATTTTCGAAAGCAGAAATGGTTTGTATCATTGAAAATATATTTGAAGATGAAGAATGGGGCATCTTAGAATGGAAAGACCCCCTCGGTTTGAGAGGTTGTGGCTTTTTCCATATTGTTGACAATAAAATAATTTTCCAGAGAGGCTATTGGGACATGCTTTCTTTTTTAAGACAACATGGTTTACCTATCCCTTCAAAATAACCCTGGCAGCACAAGACTGAATCTCGCTTTTAAAAATAAATGAAGAAAGTTTTCTGATTATTACAGATTGCATCGGCCTGATGAACTACTCATACTTACTGTTTCATATTGACGGCTTCGCAATGATGAATCCTCCTAACCTTTAATCATTCCGATCCCTTCCGGATATTCGTCATTGCGAGTGTACCACCTTTGACGAAAGGAAAAAATAGAAATGACGTAAAGTGTAGCTTGCTAATAAATGCAAGGCAAACTACAAAACCCGGTCATGCCATTGGCGTCCTTGAACCCGATTGCGAGTTTGGGACT
>DATDPZ010000039.1:0-9438 GCA_035292525.1 Chitinophagaceae bacterium | reverse complement strand
ACCCAGAAAGGAATCAGTCCCCAGTGCATCAACTGAATTTTTTTTGGTTCCTGCATAGTGATGACCGGCATTTGTAAAAAGGAAAATCCATCAGCATGATAAACCGGTTGCCAACCTTCGGGATCATCCCAGTCGGCGTGGAGTTGCAGGGCTATCTCTGTTCTTTCTTTAGTCAGTGTATAATGAAAACACATAATACCAATGAGCTGATTTGCTGATGTGCAAATTAGCAAATGAAAAATATTTTATGGAAGAAAAAACAGAAAACTATTTTGCCGGCCGGGGAGCTCAGTTCAATACCAAGAACCGGTTTTTTAAATATCATAATTCGAAACAACAACCGGATGCCATTGATGATTGGGAAGAAACAGATGTGCCTACACAATACCTGGAGCAGGAAAGTAAAACCATTGTAAATAAAGTGGAAAGTCCTGATGTGGGCATGGGATACAGCATGAACCCTTATGCGGGTTGTGAACATGGTTGTATTTACTGCTATGCCCGCAATGTACATGAGTACTGGGGGTATAGTGCTGGACTGGATTTTGAACAAAAAATTATTGTGAAAAAAAATGCAGCACAATTACTCAGAAAATTTCTGATGCACCCTAAATGGAATGGAACGCCTATTATGCTTAGCGGCAACACAGATTGTTATCAACCGGCAGAACAAAAATACCGGCTGACAAGAGGATTGCTGGAAGTCTGTAATGAATTCAATCAACCGGTTGGCATTCTCACCAAAAATTCATGGATTTTAAAGGACAAAGACCTGCTGCAGGAAATGGCAAAGAAAAAAATAGTTTCTGCCATGGTTTCTGTCACTTCGTTGAATGAAGATTTAAGAAGAGTGATGGAGCCAAGAACTACGACAGCAAAACAAAAACTAAAAGTAATAAATGAATTAAGCTCAGCAGGTGTTCGCATGGGTATTATGATGGGGCCCATGATACCGGGACTGAATGAACAGGAAATGCAAAGAATAATGAAAGCGGCAAAGGATAACGGAGCCACTTTTACGGCTTATACTTTTATAAGATTAAACGGAGCGGTAAAATTTTTATTCAGGGATTGGTTGTATAAAAATTTTCCGGGCAAAGCTGATAAAGTATGGCACCTGACAGAACAAAGTCATGACGGAAAAGTAAATGACAGCCGATGGGGAGTACGGATGCGGGGCGAAGGAAATATTGCAGAGCTGGTGGCACAGCAATATAAAAAATACGGAAAGCTGTATGGAATGAATGCTGAGGAATGGAGTTTGGATACCAATATTTTCAGAAGGCCAGGACAGCAAGGAAGGTTATTTTGAGATTTATTAATAACTTTTTATCTTGTCTGACGTTACTATATTTACAAAAAACTAAGCATGAAGGTCAACCTATCAGAAGGTCTGAATCTTAGAGTAGAAGGTGAAATAGGTAGGTATAATACTTTACCTATCGAATATTTAGTGAAACTTTCTCAAAATCTTCAACAATTACTTCAAGATATCGCTGAACATCAGCTTGAAGTTGATGGGGCAATCGATTTGAGCAATTTTAAAATTGAATTATCCGGCTTTAGAATTGGAAGTGCAATACCAGAATTCAAGTTTACACCTAGAATAAAAACAGTAACAAGCGGTGATGTTCTCCAACAGAGAAAATTTGTTAATAGTAAATTCGAAAGTTATATGCAGGTGGCTAATATTGGCGATTATAGTGAAATTAAAAATTTGATTCCTCAAGTGGCGACTCGAAATATTATTGTTCAAGACCTATATAACTTTACTACAACTTTTGGAAACTCACCTTTTAGCGTTGTTCAGTTGAAAAAAAATAAGATTACTCCTGTATATAAAATAAATAAATTCAAAGCTGAAGCAAAAGAGAAGTTGCTTACTACAATAACGCAAAGTCAAGAATCAAAGGAAGAATATGATGCAGTGGCAAAAATTAAAGTAATAAAAAGAGGGGATATAATAAAACGTATACCACAGGAAATGTTTGTTGGCAAACACGCTGATACAGCTTTTAGTACTGAAACTATTGTCCATAATAATTGGGCTTATGTTCTTTCTTCTCCTCTATTATGCAAACTAGAAAAAGAAGATAACTATTATGTTATTGAATCGGAAATGCTTGGGATAGTTGGAACAGGATTGACTATTGATGATGCAGAGCAAAATTTTTCTGAAGAGTTTCATTATATATACCAGAGATATAATCAACTTTCCGAAAACGAAATGAGTGAAAGAATAAAACGAATAAAAAAGATTATGAATTCAATAGTCTCTAAAATCGAAGAGTAATGGCAGTTTTAGATACAAAAAAAACATATGGGAATTTATTAAGTAAAGGTTTTAAGAGTGGGAAAGGCGACCATAAGTTTCTTGAATTTTACTATGGGGGAAAGTATATTCTTCAAACTAAAATCAGCCATGGCGAAAAAGAATTAGAAAGTTATCATATTGGTATGATGAGCCGTCAGTGTAGACTAGACAAGAAAAATTTTATTGATTTAGCAAATTGTCCACTTTCAGAAAAAGAATATTTAGAAATTTTGAGAAATAATGGGGTAATTACCGATATTGATATAACGCCTCTTCAAGTTATTAATCAAGCGAATATCTCAGGCAAGAAACGAAAAAAGAAATAACTTATCTTTTATCATTCTTCATTTTTTATTGATGGCACAATCTTCAATCGAATGGACTGAAATGACCTGGAACCCAACAACTGGCTGCGATAAAATTTCAGCCGGGTGCAAATATTGCTATGCGGAAGTCATGGCTCGCCGTTTGCAAGCAATGGGAATAGAAAAGTATAAAGACGGATTTGAATTAAGAATACATGAAGATGCATTACATATTCCTTATACATGGAATAAACCCAAAATCGTTTTTGTAAACTCGATGAGTGATTTGTTTCATAAAGATGTTCCGTTGTCATTTATACAAAAAGTTTTTGAGGTGATGAATAATACAGCACAACACACTTATCAAGTGCTAACAAAAAGAGCAGAACGGCTTTTTGAATTACATCATCACTTAAACTGGACACAAAATATCTGGATGGGTGTATCTGTAGAAGACTCAAGAGTTACAGATAGAATTGATTTTCTCAGAAAAACAAATGCAAAAATAAAATTCCTTTCCTGTGAACCATTGATTGGGCCACTTATGAATTTGAACCTTGACGGAATTCATTGGGCAATTGTTGGCGGTGAAAGCGGACGAAAAGCAAGACCTATGGAAGAATGGTGGGTATGGGATATTCGCCAGCAATGTGCGGATCAGGGTGTTGACTTCTTTTTTAAACAATGGGGTGGCACTAATAAAAAGAAAGCTGGCCGTAAGTTAGGTGGAAGAACTTATGATGAAATGCCGGAAATAATACCTCAATCACAATTTGCCTATTAAATTTTTTATTTATGGGAGACGATTTTAAAAATCTAAATGACGAAGAAAAACTTAAAGCCGAAAATGAATTCCTGAAAATGAAACTTATGCTGGAGCAAGGGGCTCATTTTGGTGGTGATGGAGAAACAAAACTGCCAACTGAACTGGAAAATGAGTTTTTGAAAAATATAATGACTTTTGAAAAGCAGTATGAAGAAAGAAAAACAATTAAACTGTTTGATAAAATAGGGCAACCACGACAATACAAACCGGTTAATGAAATTCCGGATAGTGAAATTGACAAAGCCTGGCATAAACTCAGCAGCTACCTTTCGGAATATGGCATTAACCTCGATGTTTGCAGTCCCTATATTTCTACAAGAGAACTATACCGGTTTACTATCGAAGAATTATTTGAGCATGAAATGGATGACATGAGTTTACCCGGCTGGTCAACCAATTTTATATATGATGAATTTCATCCCGACCCGGTTTATGAATCGGAAAAAGCTGTAAAAGAAGAACTGTTCTCTGCTTTATTTAAAGTGAAACCGGTTGATGATTATTTTCACTGCCTTCACAGTGAGGAAATTTTAATCAATGGAAAATTATATGCAACCAGTGAGGAAGTTAAAGCTTCCTTCAATCGGTTCAAATCTTTTTTTAAAAAAATCGAACTGAAAAAACTGATTATTGATTTTTGCGAAGAAGTAAATACAGAAAAGACGATAGTCAAAGGAAATTATAAAGCAATTGCCAGGACTATTGATGATGGCGATAAAGTGATTTTTGAGGGACAATTTTTGGTTGAATTAAATCATGATGACCTTGGATATTGGAGTATAAAGGAGATACAAATGGGCGGAATAAATTTTGAATGACGAAATCTAAACCCTAACCAGGTTTGCCTATTGCCCTTTGATAGTTTCTGATTGAAATCACACTTTCACATAAATTTTCTTCTTATCCATCCACCAGCAGATAGCCCACATAAAAGTGATGACACAAACTGCATAAAGAAAAGATCCGTTCTCCGCCGCACCGGGTGTATGTATCAATACTTTTTTATACAACCAGTTCCAGGGATTTACTCCATCGCCCAACCTGATCAAAGCAAAGCCTTTTGGAAGAAAAGCACTCAGTGCAAATACAAACAGGGCATTCTTTCCAAACACATCAAAGAATCTGCTCAACCATCCTTTTGCATTTTTAAATTCAATAAAATAGATCATGGTAGCAATAGTAATTATAGCAAGTCCGGTTGTATAAACTGTATAGGAGCTGGTCCATATTTTTTTATTGATGGGGAAAACCATATCCCAGCAATAACCAGTTACCAGCATAGCAACAGCAGCTACAAACAGACCGGTTACCATTTCAAAACTCTTACCCTTCTTCTGAATATAATCTCCAACAATAAATCCAAAAATCACCTGTACAATGGCAGACATACTACTCATCAGTCCTTCGGGATCAAATACCAAACCCTCCCCTTTATACATATGTGCCACCCCCAGTATTTTTTTATCAACAGCAGTTCCAAACCAACCATACAAACTATACGGGTCTGTGGGATTACCAATATAGCTGAGCATCCAATATGCCAGTAAAAGAATCATGGCGGCTACAAAAGCTTTTCTTGGTTTTAAATAATAAATAATTACAGAAGCAAAAAAATAGCAAAGCGCAATACGCTGTAATACTCCAAAAATGCGGACGCCGCTTTCAGCGTTGTTTGGATCTACCCATTGGCGAAAGATCAAGGTGCTTTCATTCCATTTAAAAAATGGCCACCAGTTTAAAAACAAACCAATAAGAAAAATTAAGGCGGTTCTTTTTAAAATTTTTTTCCAGAATGCAGCATCGCCGCCGGCTTCTAATCGCGGCATCACAAACGAAAGCGCATTACCAACTGCGAAAAGAAAAAAAGGAAAAACCAGGTCAGTGGGTGTTAAACCATGCCAGGGTGCATGTTCCAGCGGATCATAAATATGGCCCCAGCTTCCCGGATTATTTACCAGAATCATCAGGCATACTGTAGCCCCTCTGAAAACATCTAAAGAATAAAAGCGTTGGTTCAAGCAAGTTGGTTTAAGATGAAGATTTTTTTTAAGTTGAAAAGCTACTGATTACTTCCTTTTACCGAATAAATACTTATTAACTCTTGGGGATAATTCACTCAGAATCTGCCTATTTTACTACACATCCACTCACATTTCCCAGTATATTTGCAAAAAGGCCAAAACCCTGGTTTTGGGCATAGGGGTATTCTATTAAATAATAAATTACCGGATACATAAAAAAATTTTTATGTGACTGAGGTGGCGAAGCCATGAAAAAAATCAACGTGAGCACCCGTAAATGGCTGGCCGTTTACACCAGGCCAAGATGGGAAAAAAAAGTAAACCAGCTTTTAGAAGAAAAAGGAGTGGAGAGATATTGCCCATTGAATAAAGTGCGAAGAAAATGGAGCGACCGGATGAAAGTGGTAGAAGAACCTTTATTTAAATCGTACGTGTTTGTAAAAGTGAATAATGATGACCGCACAGAAGTAAGAATGACGCCGGGAGTAATCAACTTTGTGTACTGGCAGGGTAAGCCGGCAATTATCAGGGAAAAAGAAATCAATATTATTAAAAGATTTCTGGATGAGTATGAGGACGTCGAAGCCCGTCCAGTTGATATTAAAATAAACCAGCGGGTAAGAATTAATGCAGGCCCCATGATAGAACAGGAAGGGAAAGTACTCAACATTAAAAACAAAACTGTTACAGTGGCCATTGACAGCCTCGGGTATATTTTAATCGCTTCAATTGATAAAAGAAAATTAATTTCGGCTTAAGTCTGTATCTGAATATGATTTTGAAGCCAGTTTTAAAATGCAACGAAACTTCCAAAAAATAATTTTATACTGATGAAGTCAATAACCGGATTTTCCTTATTAGTCATAATGACGGGTTTGATCAGTTCTTGCGGCACGCAATTTAAGCTGCCCAACTACCTGGAAAATATCCGGGATTCTTCCCGCCTGGATACATTTTCTTTTCCCGAGCCCATCATTCAGAAAAATGATATTCTCTATATCAATGTAACCAGTGATGATAATGATCCTAAAACGATAGCTCCTTACAATACTTCTGTTTCCGCCGGTGGAATGATGACGAATAATTCCACGCTGATGGGCTACCTGGTAGATCATAAAGGTGAAATAGAATATCCAAGAATTGGAACCATCCGGACGGAAGGGTTGACAAAAGCCCAACTGGCTGCTATTATTAAAGAAAGACTTACGAAATATCTTCAGAATCCGGTGGTGAATATCCGGTTTTTAACTTTCAAAGTAATTGTTTTGGGCGAAGTGGGAGGGCAGGGATCCATTTCCGTTCCCGGCGAAAGATTAACCATCCTCGAAGCAATTGGATTAGCCGGTGGTATTACCTGGAATGGCAGAAGAGAAAATGTAAAAATAATCCGCGAAACAAATGGCGTCAGGCAATTAGGAATAATTGACCTTACATCAGAAGATATTTTTAAGTCGCCCTATTATAATTTGCAACAAAATGATATCGTCATGGTGGATCTGAACAGGCGGGGAAGGGTAACACAGGATCAGCAATACACTATGTCAAGAATCAGTTTTGCCGTAGGAATCATTACCACGGCTGCCGTATTAATTTCTATATTTAAATAGTTATTTACTAATTCTTCCAACTTGGATACACAAACCAACAAAACCAGTGAACTGGGAAACCTTACCATTAAAGATGTCTTCTTTAAATACGTAAGATTTCTACCCGTTTTTTTAATTTCCGTTTCCATTTGTTTGCTTGCCGCCTACCTTTATTTAAGGTACACCACTCCCATTTACAGGGCCACCGGCACTATTTCATTTGTAAGTGAGGGTAACAGGAACGACAGGTTTGAGCAGATATTTAAAGCCAACCAGACAGAAGATATCCTGGCTGAAATGGAAATACTCCGGTCCACCTCGCTGATGGAACGGGTGATTAATAAAGCAGGACTGCAAACAAATTATAGCGCTATAGGAAAAATTAAATCACTTAACATTTATAAAAACAGCCCCTTCCGCCTTGATATTTTTGAACTGACTGATTCTTCCCGGTATTTTTCTATGGCCATTGAATTTGACAACCAGACAGACTTCAAGATCAATAATGAAAATCAAACTTTCAAAACAGGCCAGGTATTTAAGAATGTCAATGGGGTATTCAGAATCTCAAATCCGGGGAATAGTTTTGTAGGGAAAAAATACAGCGTAAGCTGGACACCGGCTGCAATGCTGGCGCCTTCCTATGCTTCCATGATCCGGGTATCGCCTAAAGTGGCGGGTTCAATGATTTATAATATCAGTACGGATAATACTAACGTTCTGCTGGGAGCGGATATTGTCAATAACTTAATTGATGAATACCGTATTGCTAATATCGAGTATCGGAACATCACTACTATGCAGACATTGAACTTTATCAGCGATCGTATGTTGATTCTTGAAAATGATCTTGATAGTGTTGAAAGAAGACTTTTGCAGTTTAAACAGTTTTATGATATCATTGATATGGAAGAACAATCAAGACGGTATTTTGAAAAGATTGCAGAAGCAGATAAGATTCAGAATGAGTACAGGATGAATCTGAAAGTAGTGGATCTGATAGAGGAATATTTATCCGGTAAAAATAATCTGTATGAAAAAGTGCCTTCATCCCTTGGTATTTCCAATGAATCATTTCAGAAACTGGTTGGAGAATATAATTTAAAAGTAACTGAACGAAAGATCCTGTTGGAAGAAGGAACCAAGCCTGAAAATCTTGTTGTGAAAAACCTGGAAGGCCAGATCAATGATATCAGGATTGCAATATTTGAATCTTTAAAAAGTACAAAGCAACTCTTCCAGGCCTTGATTAGTGATGCAACCGGCCAGGGAGGCACCGCCCGTTACGAACTGAAATTTCTTCCGCAAAGAGCCAAAGAACTCTTAGAGATCGAAAGGGAGAAAGACATCAAACAAAGGTTATATAATTTCCTGCTGGAAAAAAGAGAAGAAACAGCCATGTCGAAGGCATCCACGATTCCAAACTCAAAAATACTGAGTTATGCTGCCGGCGACCCTAATCCTATAAAACCAAACCGCAGGGCAGTACAAATACTTGCCATTATTCTTGGCATTGGCCTGCCCGCCATGTTCATTTTCTTCCAGGAAATCATCAATGATAAAGTGTACACCAGATTTGATATTGAAAAAATCACATCAGCCTCCATCCTTGGAGAAGTGGGACACTCTTATAGCAGTTCATCCATGATCGTAAGTAAAACCAACCGGTCCATGGTGTCTGAGCAGTTCCGCATTATCCGGTCTAACCTTCAGTATGTATTGAACAAAGTAGAAAAGCCGGTGATCATGGTTACTTCTTCTTTCAGTGCAGAAGGAAAATCATTTATTGCCACCAACCTTGGCGGAGTAATGGCTTTGGCCGGAAAGAAAACTGCTGTACTGGAATTTGATATCCGGAAACCCAAATTATTTTCCGGGTTAAAACTTTCTTTTAAAACCGGTATCACCAATTTCCTGGTAGGAAAAACGGCGCTGGAAGATCTGCCGGTAAAAGTTCCGGGATTTGAAAATTTGTATGCTATCAGCTGTGGACCCGTACCTCCTAATCCTGCTGAATTGTTGCTGGATCCTGCAGTGGAACAATTATTCATCTGGTTAAAAGAAAACTTTGATGTGATTATTATGGATACGGCTCCCGTGGGAATGGTAAGCGATGCAATGACCTTAGGAAAATTTGCCGATTCTACTTTATATATTGTTCGCCAGGGACGTACTTATAAAAAGCAGATTGTTTTGATTGATGAGTTTTATGAAGAACAACGGTTGCCAAAAATTTCAATTATCCTTAATGACATCAAGATCAAACCGGGGTATGGATACTATGGATATGGCAGGTATGGCTATGGCTATGGTTATGGTGGCGGCTATTATGATACGGACAATGATACCGATGTTCCAAAACCAGTGATCATGCTGAATAAATTCA
>DATDPZ010000038.1:0-9801 GCA_035292525.1 Chitinophagaceae bacterium | reverse complement strand
GGGTCGGTCATTTCAATTAAGGGTAAGTTAATCGCTTCAGGCAAATGGCCCTCTGCAAACTCAATGGGTTTTCTAACATCCAAAACCACCATATTAAAATCGTAATTCAAATCCATGATCAATTCATCAGCTTCTATGTCTATGATCATATCTGTTTTTTCTCCAGTATTTTTCCAACTTTCAAAGCCACCATCAAGATAACCCTGCACTTTATCAAACCCTACTCTTGCCAGCCGAATGATGCTTTCTTTTTCTTTTCCCGGTTCTGTAACCAGCAGTGTGGGTTTGTCAAATGGCAAAAGGCTGCCTGCCCATTCAGCAAAACGACCATCGAGACCAATACAAATTGATCCAGGGACAAAACCCCTGGTAAATTCATTTTCATTTCTTGTATCAAGGATTATAGTGTCTTCACTTATTAAATTTTTAAAATCTTCAACTTTTAAACCTCTTAAACTATTCATCATTACCTTATCCATACTTTCATATCCCTCTTTGTTGATTTGTGCATTGATAGGAAAATATTGAGGTGGCGCTGCCAGGCCATCTGTCACTGATTTGATAAATTCTTCTTTTGTTGCAGCCTGTAATGCATAATTATGTTTTTTTTGTTCGCCAATGGTACTGAAAGTTTCGCTGCTTAAATTTTTGCCACAATTGCTGCCGGCGCCATGAGCCGGGTACACAATCACCTTATCATCAAGTGACACTAATTTTTTATGAATACTGTCATACATCATTCCGGCCAGGTCTTCCGTGGTTAACACAGCGCCTTTCTGTGCCAGGTCGGGCCGGCCTACATCGCCTATAAATAAAGTATCACCGGTAAATACACAA
The DNA here is from genome assembly GCA_035292525.1 of Chitinophagaceae bacterium. GTDB lineage: Bacteria > Bacteroidota > Bacteroidia > Chitinophagales > Chitinophagaceae > VBAS01. The sequence goes on along the minus strand of DATDPZ010000038.1, from coordinate 8,964 downwards.
TAATCTTTCCCGTTTTCATCTTTCAGTAAATAACAACTTGATTCCAGCGTATGGCCGGGAGTGTGCAGCACTTCAATAGTCAGTACTCCTATATTAAATTTCTCTCCATCTTTTGCTATATGAACCGGGAATTTAGTTTCTGTATTGGGTCCATACACAATCGGCGCTCCGGTTGCTTTGTTTAGATCAATATGCCCGCTTACAAAATCTGCATGAAAATGTGTTTCAAAAATATATTTGATTTTAGCATTTCGTTCTTCAGCCAATTGCAGGTATTCTTCAATATCCCGTAAAGGGTCAATAATTGCCGCTTCGCCATTGCTTTCTATAAAGTATGCTGCTTCACTCAGGCAGCCGGTATATATTTGTTTTATAAACATAAAAAAACTGTTTAGCGGCAAAGATAAAACAGAATTTAGCAGCGGGTAAATCCGGATGGAATAAGTAAAGAACCTATTTCAACAGTTCATCAACAAAGTTGTTAAACTCCTGCAATCTTTGCCGGTTTACTGAATAATAAATAAACTTTCCTTCTCTTTTTGTTTTTACAAAACCTGCTTTGCGGAGTACTGCCAGGTGCTGAGATGCTACCGATTGTTCAAGCCGCAGGTGCATGAAAATTTCTGTGACAGTGATTTTATCCCTTTCTCCAATCAGTTTGAAAATAACCTGTCGGAGTTTATGGTTAATAGCTCTTACAATAATGGAGGCTTTATTAATTCTTAAAGTGTCAATCCTGACTTCAGGATGATTATCAGATGCAGGGATAATCGTTAATGAATAAGAATTCATGGTTAAAGGTTTTAGGTGGTTTAATCTCAAAAATAGTAGTCAGAATAACAACTAAAAAATAATTGTGGTTAATGAAAAGTAAAGACGGATAAACGTTTAACGGGCCGGAGTATAAAATTCTTTCAGGTAAAGTGGTTCACTATATGCCAGGTCAGAAAATTGCTTTTGCTGAAAATATAAATCGGACAGTACTGACATATGAGAAACATCAAATGAATCATTACTGAAAAGTGCATTCCTGTTGTTAATGATCTTTTGAAATTTTTCACTGCCGCTTCCGGAAAAGCAAATTGTTTTCCCTGCAAGTTCTTCCGCAAAACTGTTTTCATCTATTAGCATGGCTGCCGGTGATTTTACCGTTTCCAGTTCATTCGTATAAAGAGCAGTAAAAACTTCCATACGCCTTGCATCTATCATCGGGCAAAGTAAATCAACTTCTTTAATTTTTACCGCATTTGCTATCACTAAAAGAGTGGACACCGTTATTAATGGTTTTTCCAGTGCAAAACAAAGACCTTTGGCAGCGGCCAGACCAACTCTTAAACCTGTATAAGAACCGGGGCCAATGGTTACCGCTATTGCTTCTACCTTTGAAAACTTCATTGCTGATTGCTGCATTATTTCATTGATGGCAGGGTGCAGCCAGGAGGCATGATCCCGTTGCAGGTTGTTTTTTTTAAGTATTAAAACCTGTCCGTCTTTTGCCAGGCACACAGATGCATGATCTGCAGAAGTATCAATATTTAAAATAAACGCCATTAATTTTTTTCTGTTGCTGCTTTTATTAATAAAGGAGCTGGTTGGTACCTGCTTTCTTTTTCTGAAAGTATGATTAACAGGTCATGAATTTTTTTAAAGCCGATTTTTTCTGCCCATTCAAAAGGTCCGTAAGGATAATTAGTGCCCAGTTTCATGGCTGTATCTATTTCTTCTTTTGTACTTACTTCTTCTTCCATTGCCAGGTAAGCTTCATTAATGATTAAAGCAATGATGCGTGGGGTAATAAAACCTGCAATGTCCGGTACCCAGTTTGCTTTTTTCCCCAAAGCAGAAAAAATTCTTTCCCCGGCCTTTTTAGTTTCTTCACTGCTGTTGCTGCATTCAATTATTTCTCTCTTTAAAAAGGTAGGCCATCCATTGATGCGGATAAAACCAGGGATGATCTCCTCCGGTTTTTTATTTACATCATTGATAATAACCGGCACCGGTAAAAAATTTTTTAAAAATGTTATTTCGGTTTCTTTGCCCTGAAATAATAAATCAATCACCGCATCAGCATCCCGGTGATTAATTAAAGCGGAAGCAGCATCCAGCCAGATCAATTCGACACCTGCCACAGGGCCACTGGACATCAACTCTTTTTTCAATAAATCATCCGCTACAACTGCCAGCTTCATACATTTCTTTTTGCAAAGAAAAGGTATAAACCTAAATTCGTTTACCTAAAAATCAAAAATGGAAAAACAGATTATCAATACCTCATCAGCGCCGGCGCCGATCGGTCCATACAACCAGGCTATTCGCAGCGGAAATATGCTCTTTATCTCGGGCCAGATATGCATTGACCCCGCCACCGGTGAATTAAAAAATAAAGATATACAACAGGAAACACACCAGGTTATGCATAACCTGAGAGTGATACTGAATGCGGCGGGTTTGACATTTAATCATGTGGTAAAAACATCCATATTTATCACCGATATGAATCGTTTTTCAGAGATCAATGAAGTGTATGGAAAATATTTCGAGGGTGATTTCCCGGCCAGGGAAACGGTACAGGTATCTGCACTACCCAAATTTGTGAATGTAGAAATCAGCATGATTGCTGTTGGGTAATTGTTTTTAAAACAGGAAAGAGATCAAAATAAAAAAGGCTGCCGGAAATGACAGCCTTTTTTTAAATCAGAAAGGTTTTTCTTTCATCTTATTGTTATTGCGGTTGATGTCCGGCAGTAATTTATCAGGGTCCAGTATCACATCAACAACTTTACTGCTAGTATTTACACCGAATGTCCATTTGGATCCCCGCTGCCAGACTTCCACAGGTAAATTAAGCGTATGCTCTTTACCATTTTCTTCTTTCACCAGCACAATTACCGGCATTGGCATTTTTTCAAGATTTTCAATAGTGATCGTAACGCCATTGGTTGGATCGTTTCGAACATATTTCACATCTTTTACTCCCTGATCCAGTTTCCAGGTATTTAATACCCATGCCCGCCAGAACCAACCCAGGTCTTCACCAGATACATTTTCCATTGTATGAAAAAAATCCCAGGGGGTGGGATGTTTAAAAGCCCAGCGCCGTACATATTCCCTGAAGGCTTTATTAAACCGGTCTTTACCTAAAATAATATCTCTTAATGCATGAAGCATGATGGATGGTTTTTCATAAGCAGCAATACCCAGATTAGCCTGTTGAATCACTTCCGGAGTATTATATAACCCATCCATTTGGTCGCTAAACACATAATTGGTTATATCAGCTCCAAAATATGATTGACCACTAAATTCGCCATCATTAAATTCATCAGTTGATAAACCATTTATAAATGTGTTGAAGCCTTCGTCCATCCAGGCGTATTTTCTTTCATTGCTACCCACAATCATTGGGAACCAGGTGTGCCCGAACTCATGATCTGTAACTCCCCAGAGATCTGCACCTGCCGCCCGGTAACTACAGAAAACAATACCGGGATATTCCATGCCGCCAACCGTACCCGCCACATTGGTAGCAGCGGGGTAAGGATATTCAAACCACATTTTTGAATAATGTTCTATACTTGCTTTTGTAAACTCTGTACTTCGTTGCCAGCCATTTTTCTTTATACTTTCCACCGGGTACACACTAACTGCCATTGATTTTTTACCACTGGGCAAATTAATTTTTGCTGCATCCCAAACAAAGGCCCTGGATGCTGCCCAGGCAATATCTCTTGCATTGTTGATTTTGAATTTCCATGTTAGATTGGATTTAGCCGGCCGAGAACTTTTATCTGTCACTTCGTTTTCAGAACGAAGCAGGACTGTTTTATCGCTGTTCTTTGCTTCGTTCCATCTTTTAAGTTGTTCAGCAGTCATGCATTCCTGGTTATTCAATAGTTCACCAGAAGCGACAACAATCATATCAGCAGGAGCAGTAATGTTGAAATCAAAATCACCAAATTCAAGATAGAACTCTCCGGCGCCTAAATAAGGCATGGTGTTCCAGCCCTGGATATCATCATACACACACATCCGGGGAAACCATTGCGCTACTTCATAAATAATTCCGTTTTTTGTTTTCTGTTGTCCCATCCGGTCAGTTCCTCTTACCGGTATCTCAAATTCAAAAGCAATTTTTAATTTTATTTTATTGCCGGATGCTTTCAACGCTTCATTCAGCCATACCTGCATACGGGTGTCTGTGATAGTGTATTCTGGTTTCAATAGTTTACCTGCTGATTCTAAATTGACAGATTTGATAATGTAACCGTCCGTAAATTTTTGATTTGCCCATCGGCCACCAGCTTCCGTGGTGGTAGCAGATCCACGGGAATCTTTCCTGTAAATATTCTGGTCCAGTTGCAGCCATAAAAATTTAAGATTGTCAGGGCTGTTGTTTGTATAACTTATTTCCACATCCCCACTGACTTTATGTGTAGTAGTATCTAAGGTGACATTGATCTTATAATCGGAGCGATTCTGCCAGTACTTAGGGCCAGGTTCACCGCTGGCACTGCGGAAATCATTGCCGGGGTAAGGATAAAATTGCGGATTGAATGCTTCACGATGATCATATTTTGACTCTTGTGAAAATCCTGTAATTGTAAAGGTGAAAAATAAGATACCTGCAAAAATCTTCTTCATGTGATGTTTAGTTTTCTGATAAAGTTTGTAAAGTAAAGTATTTGAATAATAATACCGGTACCATTGGAACAGTATTTACATTCTTTTAGGGAAAAAGTGATTCTGCCATGGCAATACTTTCCGGTTTTCCCACATCTACCAGCTTATCTCCCGTATGATCATAACCAAAAATCAGTTGATCCGCAGCAAGAGCAAGATATACATCGATCAGGGAAAATTTTCCGGTCAATCCCTTTTCTTCCATCAGCCGGAAAATATCGTATTCAAAAACAACTATACAACTGTATGCTTTTTCTGCCAGGTGGTTGTTTTTAAGAGAAATTTTTTCTTCAGCCGTTTTGGTATTCCTCCAGCCACACAACCTGTTTTGTTCATTAAATAATAAATAACGTGAAGTTTTTCTGTCAGTAACAGCAAAACTGATCAGTGCTTTTTTTTCTTCATGAAAGGAAATAAGTTTATTAATATCAAGGTTTGTGAGTATGTCTGCATTACAAGTAATTAATTTTTCACCGGGAGTAAAAAATTCTTTTGCTTTCAGCAAGCCACCACCTGTTTCCAGTAATTCATCTCTTTCATCACTGATAGTAACTGAACTTCCCCATCCTTTATTCCGCATGCTGGCTTCAATTACCTTATCGGCAAAATGATGCACATTCACCACTACATCTTTTATTCCGTACTGTTGCAGGTATTCAATATTTCTCTGAAGCAGGGATTTGCCATTGACCATGGCAAGTGCTTTGGGGTTGTTATTTGTCCAGGGTTTAAATCGTGTTCCCAATCCTGCCGAAAAGATCATAGCTTTCATACCTGAAGATTTTGCCACGGAGTGAAATGGAAAAATTCTCTCTGTCATTCTGTGTACTTTGTGACTCTGTGTTTTAAAATGTTCAATAATGAAATGAAAGATGAATGGAGCCCGTCCGAATGGCTGGCCGGGCGGACGTCGCAACGGAAGATAAATAGTAATTCTGTTGCCGGCTACATACCCTTTGTTTCAAAAATATTTTGTTCACGGTGATTCAGTTCAATTTTCACTTTGAATTTGTTTCTTAGGTGCCTTGCCAGGGAATCGGCTGCATATACACTGCGATGCTGACCACCGGTACAACCAAAACTGATGACCAGGCTTTCAAAATTTCTTTTGATGTATTCTTCCACGGTGATGTCCACTACATCAAATGTGCTGTTCAGAAAGTCCTGTATCCGGGTTTGTTGTTCCAGGAAATCTTTTACACTCTTGTCACGTCCGGTTAATGATTTGTATTCTTCAAATCTTCCGGGATTCAGGATGCCGCGGCAATCAAAAACAAAACCGCCTCCGTTAGCCGAGCTGTCTTCGGGGATTCCATTTTTATATGAAAAACTATTGATTTTAACAACCAATGCCGAATTTTCATTTGCCTGTATGGGTGTAAACTGCTGAATAGTTTCATCACTGATACAGATGTCGAGCACTTTTTTGAATTCAGGTAAGGCAATGCCCAGACTTTGGTTATTGATAAACCATTTCAGGTTGGTTAAGGCTAAGGGAATGCTGGTTAAAAAATGGGCTTTTCTTTCAAACAAACCACGAAATCCATAAGCCCCCAGTACCTGTAATAATCTTATTAAAATATAACCATTGTATTGACTTTTAAAAATAGTTCTGTCCAGGTTGGATTGAATTTCATTTTCAAAAGCATTCATGTAATCATTCAGTAATTTCTCTTTCCAGTCATCAGGCAGGTTGGCTCTTGCCTGCCAAAGCATACTGGCCACATCATACTGGGGGGCCCCTTTCATGCCGCCCTGGTAATCGATGAAATGAACAGTAAGTTCATAAGATTTTATGTCGTTACTGTTCATTACCATAATATTCCTGCTTTGAAAATCACGGAACAAAAAATATTTAAACTCAGTATGTGTTAAATAATTGCTGAGTGCTTCAAAGTCATCAATCAGGTTTTGTTTGTCGTATGGCTTCCGCAGCGCATCCAGGAAATAATATTTAAAATAAAGCAGATCGGCCATGATAGCCTGTTTGCCAAATTCTTTGTTGGTCAGGCAACGGTCATAATCCAGGTCTTTATCACCGGTAACCTGAAGCCTTGCAAGCGTTTCCAGGCTTTTTTTAAAAAGGGAATAAACAGTATTAGTCAGTCCTTCTTTTTCCAGGTAATTAATCAACGATGATTTACCAAAATCTTCCTGTAAATAAAATAACCGGTCATCACTTATTTCAAGAATCCGGGCCACCGGGAGATTTTTTTTTCTGAATTCCTGAGTAAAATAAAAAAATGTTTCATTCTCCTTTTGGTTGGCGCCATAAGTGCCGATGGTGGAAGATCCATCTGAATCATTAATACGGAAGTAGCGTCGTTCACTTCCGGATGGGGGCAATACATCTATGGAAACGGCTTCTTTCTGTTTCCAATGTTTATATAAATCAAGTATGGACCGGACAATCTGCTGCATGCAGCAAATGTAGCGAACCCCTCCCAAACCTTTTTTTGAACTGGAAGACATTGAGGAATTTTATCATCATCAGCTTGCGTAAACAGGCATTAGTATTTAAGCTATTTTTGCCATCTGAATTCTGTACCATGGAATTTACACTAAAAAACAAAGTTAGATTAGTAACGGCAGCTTCCCTCTTCGATGGGCACGATGCGGCCATCAATATAATGCGGCGCATCATGCAGACAATGGGAGCAGAGATCATTCACCTGGGTCATAACCGTTCAGTTAAGGAAATTGTGGAAACAGCCATAGAAGAAGATGTGCAGGGAATTGCTATCACCAGTTACCAGGGAGGGCATGTTGAGTTTTTTAAATACATGAAAGACTTGTTGAGTGAAAATGGTTGTGGCCATATAAAAATCTTTGGGGGTGGTGGAGGTACTATTTTGCCAGCAGAAATTGAAGAGTTACATCAATATGGAATTACAAAAATTTACAGCCCGGATGATGGTCGTAAGCTTGGTCTGGAAGGGATGATAAAAGAAGTCATTCAGTTATGCGATGTGCCAATGAATGGCAGCGCAGATTATAAAACAAAATTGAAACTGGACGAAGTAAAGGATATCAGGAAAATTGCAAGGGAAATTACCATCGCTGAGAATGGACAGTTGATAAAAAAAAAGGGACAACAGACGTTGGGCACCATTCCGGTATTAGGAATAACGGGAACCGGGGGTGCGGGTAAGAGTAGTGTGACCGATGAAATTGTCCGCCGCTTTCTGAATAATTTTTCTGATAAAACAATTGCTGTTATTTCAGTTGATCCGTCTAAAAAGAAAACCGGCGGCGCCTTGCTGGGCGACCGGATAAGAATGAACTCTATTTCTCATCCCAGGGCTTATATGCGTTCGCTGGCTACCAGGGATAATAACACAGCTTTAAGCGGCGCCATGCAGGATGCCATTGATATTTGTAAAGAGGCATCGTTTGACTTTATCATTTTAGAAAGTGCTGGCGTGGGGCAAAGTGATGCAAGTATTCTTGACTATTGTGATGTGAGTATGTATGTGATGACGCCGGAATATGGGGCAGCCAGCCAGTTGGAGAAAATAAATATGCTGGATTATGCTGACCTGGTTTGTATCAATAAATTTGATAAAGCCGGTTCCCTGGATTCGCTGGCTGAGGTGCGCAAACAATATAAAAGGAATCACCAGTTGTTTACGGCAAAAGATGAAGAATTGCCCATAGTAGGCACCATGGCCAGTAAATTTAATGACGAAGGTGTCAACCGGCTTTTCACCCTGATGCTAAAACAAATTGAGGCCAAAACTAAAATCAATTTTGGAGAATTTCATTTTACTGATACAGCCGGAGTTTCCCAGGCTATCATTCCTTCCAGCCGGATTCGTTATTTAAGTGAGATCAGTGAAAACAACAGGGGATATGATCAATTGGTAAAAGAGCAGGCAGACATTGCTTCAAAACTTTATCAATTAAATAGTGCAAAAGAAATATTAAAGAAAAAAGCAGATAGGTCTCTTTTGAAAATTATTGACGAACAAATAAATTTTTTTACGGATCAGCAAACTCCCGTAGCAAAAAAATTGATTTCAAACTGGCCCAATAAAATCAAAGCATACCAGGAGGATTTTTATGAATATAAAGTCAGGGATAAAGTGATCAGGATGGAGATGTCAACAAAGAGTTTATCCGGCTCCCGGATTCCAAAAGTTATTTTACCAAAATATAAAGACTGGGGTGATATTTTAAAATGGCAGGCACAGGAAAATGTTCCGGGAAGTTTTCCGTTTACAGCCGGTGTATTTCCATTGAAAAGAGAAGGAGAAGATCCTACCAGGATGTTTGCCGGCGAAG
>DATDPZ010000037.1:0-7138 GCA_035292525.1 Chitinophagaceae bacterium | reverse complement strand
GGCAGGAAAGAATTATTCAAAAAAATATCCTGAATTCGAATCGCCTGCAGCAAGAACCTATTCGGTCAGGATGGTTTCTTATTCGGGAATTAATTGTCTCAACGAGATTACCAAATCAATAACTGTACTGGCTACACCAGCAGTACGATTTGATCCGATACCTGAAGTTTGCAGTAATACTCCTTCATTTCAATTGACACAGGCAGGAATTACAAACACATTACCCGGCATAGGCGTTTTCTCCGGTACCGGCGTATCACCAACAGGTTTATTTAATCCAGCAGTGGCTGGAACGGGTACTCATATTTTAAGATACACCTATAACGGGTCAAATAGCTGTTCTAATTTATTGGATCAATTTATACTTGTAAATCCAACACCTTTAGCATTAGCAGGTCCCGATAAATCAGTATTGGAAGGCGGTCAGGTTCAGTTGACTCCTGCATTGAATGCAAATTTCCCGGTAACTTATTTTTGGTCTCCACCAACCGGGTTAAGCAGCTCAACCATACCGGATCCATTGGCATCGCCGCCAGATGATCAGACTTATACGTTGACTGTAACTTCAGAAAAAGGATGTAAGACTTCTGATGAAGTATTTGTAAAAGTGCTGAAAACCCCACAGGTTCCGAATATATTTAGTCCAAATGGTGATGGGGTACATGATACATGGGAAATCCCTTTCCTGGAAACGTATCCCTATGCCACAGTTGAAGTGTTCAATCGTTATGGACAAAGTATTTTCTATTCTGTTGGGTATAAAGTACCCTGGGACGGAACATTGAAAGGCAAACCTGTTCCGATGGGAACTTATTACTATATTGTTGACCCGAAATTCGGACGTAAAAAGCAAGCTGGGTACGTGGATATCATCCGTTAAAGCATGAGACATTTATTAATAACCATAACATTTTGTTTATTTTCAGTTCTTACTGTGGCACAGCAACGGCCACATTATACCCAGTATATTTTAAATCAATACATCCTTAATCCAGCCATCACCGGAATTGAAAATTATACAGATCTTAAAGTAAGTGCAAGAGATCAGTGGGTAGGATTGAATGGAGCACCAAGAACAGCCTATCTCACCGTACATGCCCCGCTTGGGAAAAAAGATTACCGGACTTCCACCACTTCTTTTGAAATACCGGGACAAAATCCGAGAGGAAAATATTATTGGGAAAATTATACGGCAGCAGAAGCACACCATGGTGTTGGATTTTCAGTGATCAATGACAAGACAGGAAGTTTCAACAGGTATTCAGCGGGCATATCTTATGCTTATCATTTAGGCCTTTCTGCCACCACTAATCTTTCTGCTGGTTTCTCTGCCGGCATTACTCAGATTGGAATGGATAAGGATAAACATGATTTTGACGGACAAGGTGATACTTATGATCCGATAACAGGTCCCTATATCGCCGGAGAATTAAGAAAAGCCCGTCCTGATCTTTCTGTAGGATTATATTTATATTCCCGTGACTATTTTATTGGTATTTCGGCACAACAGGTAATTCCACAAACACTGACCTTTGTGGATAATGCTCCTATACTGGGAGTAGGAAAATTAGTACCTCATTTGTTTTTTAATGCAGGGTATAGATTTTTATTGAACGAGGACATTAATGCAATCCCATCCTTAATGGTAAAATATATCAAAGGATCTTCTTCAATCGATATTCAACCAGAGCTTAATTTGAAATTGCAATACCGGGATCTTCTTTGGGTAGGTGGCAGTGTCCGTGTTCAGGATGGATATGCTGCCATGCTTGGCTTACATGTCAACAATAAATTTAATATTGGTTATGCACATGATTTTTCAGCAACACCCCTGAATACTGTAAGTAAGGGTACACACGAATTAATGCTTGGATTTATAATTGGGAATAAATACAGCCAGGCTTGTCCCCGTTGCTGGTAATTTAGATTTTCACAACCTTTTTGATCCTGGCAGTTTTTATTTTTTCCAGTTGTGCTTTTGCTTTTAGCTTATTTTCAAAAATGCTTTTTAGTGAAACATCAGAATCCGGAATGGAAGTGGTTTTATTTTCCTGCATCCAAACTTCCAGCTTGACAAGATGGTCGATGGCCACCGTCAACTGTTGTTGAATGCTGTCAAGTTTAATTTGAGCAAGAGAAGCGGATAACTGGTCATTCACTTTATTCCAGTTAATAATTTCATATGAAAGCCGAAGCTGGTCTTCTAATTTTTTCCAATCTATGTTATTTACTTCTTCCTGGTAAACCTGTTTCAGTCTTTCTTTTTCAACGGAATTAAATACTTCAGCACTACTTTTTTCTATTTCCCTCCACTCTTTTTCTTCCAGGATTTTTTTTGTAGTGCCAATGGTTTCTTTCAGTTTCAGTTCATCTTCCCTCGTTAATTCCGGTAGCACGGGGGTTATATGGGTTACTGTATGATAAAAAGGTAAAGCATCTTTCTCTTCAGGTATGTCAGGCTTACCGGGCAGGTTGATTCCTGCAAATTCAGAAGAAATATTTTTTTCCCTGTTCAGTTTTTTTTCAGAAATCATTTCTGTTTGCACCCGGGCAGGTTCGCTGGTACGGCTATTCAGAAAGTAATAAGGGTTCACTTCACTATTAAAAGCAAGATGACTGAATCTTTCCGGATTTGAGTTTGCAAAAAAGAAAACATTCATCATAATGATGAACAGAATAGTAAAAAGTGAACCGCTAAGCTGACGGAATGAATACTTTGTTTTTTTACTTATTCCCATAATTGTTTCTACTCTTTGCAAAAGATCTTTATTTTTTCCTGATGCGGCCATCAACATTTGTTCCTGGTTATTTTTACCCAGCAGGAGCAGGGCAGCGGCATAGTCAGATGGCCTGAATTGAAATTGGATGACCATTTCATCACAACTATGTTCTCTTTCTCTTTCAACTGTTTTTACAAACAGGATTACAAAGGGGTTGAAGTATAAAATGGTTTTAATAAAATGTATAATAAGATTGATAAAGTAATCATACCTGCGTATATGGTAAAGCTCATGCAGGATGATGGCTTCCAGTTGTTGTGTGGTCAATTGATTGATTGCGGCAACAGGGATCAGGATCACTGGTTTCAGGAAACCAATGGTGACCGGTGACTGTACCAGATCGGAAATCCAGATTTGTACTTTTTTGAGAATACCCAGGTTTTCAGCGGCATGGCTTACAAATATTTTCCAGCTTGCACTTATTTTACTCAGCCCTTTGTTCCTGATCCTTTTTACATACTGATAATTACGGATAAATTTTGAAACCGGAAAAACGAGTAGTATAAGATAAACAGCAGTGCCGGCAGAAAGTATTTTCCCAAGATAAAGTGTCTGGCTGTTTTCATTGATCAGACCTATCCATTTATTATTATATAAATCTCCGGGAACCTTAAAAAACAGAGTGGAAATGAAAGTGAACAGAAACCAAACAAAGCCGCACATGATCAAAAAAGTGGCAAGGGTGGTTTTGTTACCTGCCTTTAGATAAACAGCAAATGACAGGATAAATTTATAGATGATCCAGAGCAATGCCATTTGCCAAAGGCTGTTGACCAAAGCCCATCCCAGGGACTGAAGAAAATTTAGCTGGCTGATGGCCGGCATGATTATTTGGTTTTGAGTTTATCCAGCATTGCCTGGATCTTTTCCAATTCCTCCACAGTGGCTTTATGTCCGCCCAGCGCCTGGATGACCAATTGCGTGGAAGAGCCTCCAAAAAGTGAATCGATCATCTTACCCAATAAATGTTTTTGAGTATTTTCTTTGTTCACTGCTGCCTGGTAAATGTGTGTACGCATACTGTCATCTCTTTTCACCAATCCTTTTTCATTCATTATCTGCATCAGTTTCAGGGTAGTGGTGTAGCCGGCATCTTTGATGGAAGAAAGTTCTTCATGCACTTCACGAACAGTAGCCAGCCCTTTTGACCAAAGCACCTGCAATATTTCCAGTTCGCTTTCTGTGGGTTTGATGTATTTGGTTTTTGCCATGAAATATTATTTTGTAGTACGAATATACGACTTACTTCGTACCAACAGTATTTCTTAAGTTTATTTAGGTTTTTTTAACATGCATTAACCTTACGACGGGGGAAGGGGAAAGAAAGTTACTTCCTGCTGCCGGGTTGGCTTAAAAAATATGTCCCACTGTAGAAACAGCGGGACATTAGGAATGGTTCCTTGATTAGTCTCTTTATTTATTTAATTTCTTCCTTACTAACCAGCTTCAGTTTTTTTTCCTCAGCAACAAGGTTACGATACTTTTTTAATATTTCAATCGGTTGTAAAATATTATTTATTAAAAGGGAGTCCCCGCTTAATTCAATACTGAAATTTCCACCTTCTATAAGGCCGTCTGTTTTCAGGGCTGTTACCAGCGGACTTTCCTCCTCAGCATTGGCTGTGACAGTCATTTCAATCTGATGACCTGCTTTTGCAGCAGAGGTATTACCGCTCATTTGGGCAAGGGTAGGAGCAATGACCAATGAAACAATAGACATCAGCTTGATCAGGATATTCATAGACGGACCTGAAGTATCTTTAAAAGGGTCTCCCACGGTATCTCCAGTCACCGATGCTTTATGAGGTTCTGATTTCTTATAAAACATTTCACCATTGATTTCTACTCCTTTTTCAAAACTCTTTTTGGCATTATCCCAGGCGCCACCGGCATTATTCTGAAACATACCCATTAATACACCACTCACGGTAGCGCCGGCCAGAAAACCGCCCAATGCTTCGGCACCCAACCCCGGAGTAAACCCAATGACCAATGGAGAAATAATGGTGATGGCTCCCGGCAACATCATCTTTTTAATGGAAGCTTCTGTAGAAATGGCTACACATTTATCATATTCAGGTTTGCCGGTTCCTTCCATGATGCCCGGAATGGTTTTAAATTGTCTTCTTACTTCTTCTACCATGGCCATCGCCGCTTCACCCACCGCACGGATGGCAAGTGATGAAAAGATAAAAGGAATCATTCCTCCCACAAATAAGGAAGCCAGCACTTCTGCTTTATAAATATTAATGCCATCAATACCCGCCACACCCACAAAGGCAGCAAACAAAGCCAGTGCCGTTAAAGCAGCAGAAGCAATGGCAAATCCTTTTCCGGCAGCAGCAGTGGTATTACCAACAGCATCCAGTACATCTGTTTTTTCCCGAACTTCTTTTGGCAACTCACTCATTTCTGCAATACCGCCTGCATTATCTGCAATAGGACCAAATGCATCAATCGCTAACTGCATTGCTGTGGTGGCCATCATCCCGGCTGCAGCGATGGCTACTCCATATAAACCGGCACACGCATATGAACCCCAGATACCACCGGCTAAAACCAATATGGGAAGAAATGTAGATTCCATACCAACAGCCAGTCCGCCTATTACATTGGTAGCATGACCGGTAGCCGATTGCCTGATGATACTTTTCACAGGCCTTTTGCCCATGGCAGTATAATATTCTGTAATAATACTCATGAGGGTACCCACCAGGAGTCCTACACCAATAGCACCCAATACGCCCCAGTTAGTAAACTCATGACCCCGAAGCGACATTTTTTCCGGGAGTATCCAGTACACTAATCCCACGGAAGCAATGGCTGTAAAAATGATGGAACCCCAGTTTCCCATGTTTAATGCCTTTTGCACATTTTCTGTATTGATACCACCTGCATCGCTTACACGAACAAACCAGGTACCTACTATTGAAAACAAAATTCCAACACCTGCAATCAGCATAGGCAACAGGATGGGCGACATACCGGCAAGCCCATCATCGCCGGAAACAATCGTTTGCTGACCGAGTACGATGGTGGCAAGTACGGTTGCCACATAAGAACCAAAAAGATCGGCGCCCATACCAGCTACATCACCTACGTTGTCGCCTACATTATCAGCAATCGTTGCCGGATTACGGGGATCATCTTCCGGAATGCCTGCTTCCACTTTACCTACCAGGTCAGCTCCTACATCTGCTGCTTTTGTATAAATACCTCCGCCTACACGGGCAAACAAGGCGATAGATTCTGCACCTAAAGAAAAACCTGTTAGCACTTCCACTGCTTTCAGCATCTCTTCTCCATTTACCGAAGCGCCGTCAGGAACAAAATACATTTTAAGAATAATAAATAAACCACCCAGTCCCAGCACGGCCAAACCAGCCACACCAAGTCCCATAACTGATCCGCCGGTAAAAGAAACTTTTAAGGCTTTGCTTAAACTGGTACGGGCAGCCTGGGCTGTACGTACATTTGCTTTGGTAGCCACTTTCATTCCAATATAACCGGCCGTAGCGCTGAATACTGCACCTACTACAAATGCGCCGGCTATCAGCCAATGGCCATGAGGATTTGTTCCGGCCATTACGGCCAGTAAAATACCTACCACCACCACAAAGTATCCGAGAATTCTCCATTCGGCTTTCAGAAAAGCCATAGCGCCTACAGCAATATAATTGCTGATCTCTTTCATACGTTCGTTGCCGGCATCCTGTTTTGCTACCCATTTAAATTTTACAAGTGTGTAAAGTAGTCCAATGATTCCCATTGCAGGAACGAGGTAAATCAAATTGTTCATAAGTGTTGATTCTTAGTCAAAATTTAAGTCCGGCAGCCTGTCTGTCGGAGGCGGGCAAAGATAGGGGATGAGAGGGAAATCCTGATTTTGGATTTTGAAATTTGAAATTGAATTTTGTTTGCATTTATGGTTTAATTGGTTCTTTTTGGGACGATTCTCAATAATGCTTTTGGAAATTTTTATAGAACTTTAAATAAAAAATTATGCGATTCATTGCCATCACGGCCTTTATATTTCTTTCATACTGCAATAATCCAAACAGGGAAAGCAGTGAAGAAATTACAAAAGAAAAAACGGATAGTATTATTCAAAAACCGGTAGCGGATGTTATTGACGGTTGTTTTTGGAGCATACAAAAAAGAGACAGCCTGGTTGCTATGCTTTCTCAGCAGGGGAATATCATAACTGGCAAACTGAGTTTTGATAATTATGAAAAAGATGGAAGCAGTGGTCCGGTGAGCGGCCGTATTGATGCTGATATTATCAGGCTATGGTATGCTTTTAAATCTGAAGGAATGGAATCTGTAATGGAAGTTTGGTTTAAGAAAGAAGGAAATAC
>DATDPZ010000036.1:0-4685 GCA_035292525.1 Chitinophagaceae bacterium | reverse complement strand
GCCTTGTTAATACTTTCTCTTTGTTTCCTTTATTTTTTTCTGCCTCCTCAATTATTTCAAAAAAATGTTTTTCTTTTTTATCATCAGGTTTTTTAAAAAAACGATCAAAGGGTTGTTCCTCCACGATAGGAGCAAATTCTTTCAATTCATCCACTTCCCCAGGATATCGCCAGGCTGCACTTTTACCCTCCGCCCATACAAGGTCATAGGGTTTCAGTCCCATTTCCTTTAATTGCTGTCTGCTGAAAGGACCTGATTCTTTATTATTTCTTAAAAGTAAATAATTGGTCATAACAAGTACCTGAAAAGTACTTTTTTAAATGAAAAAAATATGCCTTTCTCTCTAAAAGTCTTGTTATAAATTTCAGATCACAGCTACTGTTAATGAGTATACAGGAAGGTGGAAAAATACTCTTAAAAAACAGTGATATTTATCAGGTTTTCTATGCCGTTTCCGGTAGATTTGCAGACCCCAAAATGAAAGAAGCTAAACCGGGTAAAAAACGCTATGGACGAGACTTTTAAGCCCAACGAAACACAGGATAACAATCGAATAATTCCGGTAAATATTGAAGAGCAAATGAAAACTGCTTACATCGACTATTCCATGTCGGTGATAGTAGGCCGTGCGTTGCCAGATGCAAGAGATGGATTAAAACCCGTTCATCGCCGCATTTTATATGCCATGAATGAACTGGGATTACACTACAATAAAACATTTAAAAAATCTGCCCGTATAGTGGGAGAGGTGTTGGGTAAATATCACCCCCATGGTGATACGGCAGTATATGATGCTATGGTGCGTATGGCACAGGATTGGAACATGCGATACACACTCATTGACAAACAGGGAAACTTTGGCACCCAGGATGGTGATGGCCCTGCTGCCATGCGGTATACAGAAGCACGTCTTCAACGCATTTCTGACAGTATGCTGAATGATCTGGATAAAGATACTGTGGATTTTCAGTTCAATTTTGATGACACAGAAAAAGAACCTTCTGTTCTTCCTTCCCGGATTCCTCAATTGCTGATAAACGGATCCAGTGGTATTGCCGTAGGCATGGCCACCAATATGATGCCCCATAACCTCAGCGAAGTGATTGATGGCTGTATCGCTTATATTGATAACAGGGAAATCACCATAGAAGAACTGATGCAGTTTGTTAAAGCACCTGACTTCCCTACCAGGGGTATCATTTACGGAATGGAAGGTGTAAAAGCTGCAATGCATTTTGGCCGTGGTCGTGTTGTTTTGCGTGGTAAGTTAACAGTAGAAACCAAACCAAGCGGAAGAGAGCAGATCATCATTACCGAAGTGCCCTACCAGGTAAACCGCGATGCATTGACTGAACGAATCGGGGCTTTGGTAAATGAAAAAATAATTGAAGGAGTTGCCCATGTCAACAATGAATCAAACGAGAAAGAAGGCACCCGCATTGTTGTAGATCTGAAAAGAGATGCCATTGCCAATCTGATCGTCAACCAGCTTTATAAACATACAGAACTGCAAACTTCCTATGGCATCAACAATGTTGCATTAATTAAAGGAAGACCAAAGACGCTTAACCTGAAAGAGCTGATAACTGAATTTATTGAATTCCGGCACGAGGTAGTGGTACGCCGGGCACAATATGAATTAAAAGAAGCTCAGAAGAAAGCACATGTTTTACAGGGCTACCTTATTGCACTGGATCATTTAGATGAGGTAATCAGTCTGATCCGGAATTCAGCAACACCGGATGAAGCAAAGAATAACCTGGTCAATGCGGGTTGGGGCCTTGATGAAATACAGGCTAAAGCAATCCTGGAACTCCGCCTGCAGCGCCTTACCGGAATGGAAAGGGAAAAGATCAAAGAAGAATTTGATGCGCTGATGAAACTGATTGGTGAATTAAAAGAATTACTGGCAAATGAAGGATTGAGATTTGACCTGATTAAAAAAGAATTGCTGGAAATAAAAGAAAAATTTGGTGACGAAAGAAGATCTGAGATCACTTACCTGGATGATGAAGTAAAAATTAAAGACCTGATCAAGGAAGAAGATGTGGTCATCACCATTTCGCATCTTGGTTATATTAAAAGAACTTCTGCCACAGAATATCGTCAGCAACGCAGGGGAGGAAGAGGTGTACTGGGTGGCAGAACCCGGGAAGAAGACTGGATAGAACATTTATTTGTCGCTTCCACTCACCACAGCATGTTATTTTTTACAGAAAAAGGCAGGGTGTACTGGCTGAACGTTTATGAAATCCCGGATGGAGAGAAGACAGGTAAAGGAAGAGCCATTCAAAACCTGATTCAAATTTCTCCCGATGATAAAGTGAGAGCCATTATTGATGTAAAAGATTTGAAAGATGAAGAATTTGTAAAATCGCATAATATTGTTCTGTGTACCCGTAAAGGAATTATCAAGAAAACAGCCCTCGAAGAATTCAGCCGGCCAAGACAAAGCGGTGTGAATGCAATTACCATCAATGAAGGAGATGAATTATTCGAAGCAAAGATGACAGACGGAAACAGCGAGATCATGATGGCGGTGAAAAGCGGGAGAGCTATCCGTTTTTCAGAAAAAAAGGCAAGGGCTACGGGCAGAGGCGCTATAGGTGTAGCCGGTATTAAAGTGGATGATAATGGAGACGAAGTGGTAGGCTTGATCTGTATAAATCCGGAAAGGGAGGATCATAAAACAGTACTGGTAGTAAGTGAACAGGGCTATGGCAAAAGAACAGCAGTAGATGAATACCGGTATACAAACAGGGGTGGCAAAGGAGTTAAAACAATTAACGTTACAGAAAAAACCGGGATATTGGTTGGCATGCTGGGTGTTTCAGAAAAAGATGACCTCATCATTACCTGTAAAAGTGGGGTTACCATCCGTATGAAAGTTTCCGATATAAGCGAACAGGGAAGAGCTACGCAGGGGGTGAAACTGATCCGGCTGGATGAAGGCGATGAGATCGCTGCTATTTCCAGGATCGAAGACCAGGAAAACGGAGTTAACGGTGTTCACGGAGATCATGAAAACAATAAACCCGGTGAATCTGAAAATGCAACCGCTTTATAATTAATTTCATCTGTTTGTAAATGCTGAATTCTAATAATCTTAAAAAAACAAAAATGCAAAAGTTTCTATTATTCATTCTGCTTACAGTTTTAGGCAGCAACCTGTTTGCACAGAGTCTTGATGATATCAAAGAACAGATCAACAAAGGTCAATGGGAAAAAGCCAAAACCACGGTTGATGCATATTTAACAAAAGATAAAAATGCAGCCAAATGGGAAGGATGGTGGTACAAAGGAGTTATCTATAATGAAATTGCCAAAAATGAGGAGTTGAAAAAACTGGTGCCTGACGGAAGAATGGAAGCCTTTAATGCCTTTAAAAAATATTATGAAATTGATCCGAAAATGTTGCAGGCTACCCTGGAGCAAAATGTAAGGCTCTTCGACATCTATAGCGGATATTTTGATTTAGCTGCCGCTGATTTTAATGATAAAAAATATGAAGATGCGTTTAATAATTTTAAAAATGCATTACAGGTAGAAGAATATATTTATTCAAAAAATTTCGAATACAATAATTTTAAATTCCCGGAATTTGATACTACACTGATTCAAAACATTGCCTTATCCGCTTATTTTGCCAAAAAGCAGGATGAGGCAGTTAAGTACTATACCATGATAGCAGATAGAAAAATCGCCGGTGAAGACAAAGCAGATGTTTACCAGTTCCTGGTTGAGCATTATCATAACAAAAAGGATATGGCCAACAGGGAAAAATACCTGCAACTGGGCCGTGAACTTTTCCCAAAAGATGATTTCTGGTACCAAACAGAACTTTCAGATGCACCGGAAGGCAATCTCCCGGCTTTATTAGCTAAGTATGAGGAACTGATACCAAAATATCCCGACAAATTTGTTTTACCTTATAATTACAGTGTAGAAATTTACAACCATATTTATATTGGCGACAAGCCCGCAGACTATAAGGAAATGCAGGCAAAACTGGAAGCCACTATCAAAAAAACACTGGCTATTAATAAAGATTATCCTGATGCCAATATTTTAATGGCCCGCCATTATTACAATCTGATATATGATCTGCAGGATGAACAGCGGGCTATAAAAGGAAATACACCAGCTGACCAGGCAAAAAGAAACACTATAAAAGCTACGTTGCAGACCAAGGTAGATGAAATGATTCCGTATGCGATGGTTGCTTATAATTATTATGAAAGCAAAACAACTTTAAAAGCTTCGGAAAAAGGAAACTTCAAAATCATTACTGATTTGCTGGTATCTGCTTATGAAATAAAAGGAGATAAGGAAAAAACAGACTTTTATAAAAAGAAATTAGAAAGCTTAAGAGATTAAGCAGGAGAGCCACCTTTAAGTGGCTTTTTTATTAAATCTTCTATTTAACATAAGATACATTATAAGATAATAAAATTACTCATTTAAGAACACGGACTTATTTAATATGTTTTTTCTCTCCCGGAAAACTTATAAATTGCTAATATTGGTTTTGCTGTTAGTATAATGAATATTAATGATGATAAACTTTTAAATTAATATAAAATGATGATTGAAAAATTAAGCTGGGATAAAATTCCAACAGAAACGGTCAATCCATCTATGGAACGAAAAATTGTTTCCGGAGAAAAAATGATGATCGCCAGGAT
>DATDPZ010000035.1:0-3106 GCA_035292525.1 Chitinophagaceae bacterium | reverse complement strand
AAGAAAAGAAGATCAGTTGGTAAAGAAAGATCAGAAGGATGACGTATTGAAACATCAGACAGAACAGGTAAAAGTGCTGGATGTACAGAAAAAAGAAAAAGACCAGGTATTGGGCAGTTTGAAATCAAAAGAAAGAGAACTTGAAAAGCAACTGGCTGCCAAAAAGAAAAGAGACCGTGAATTACAAAATTCTATAGATGCCATTGTGAGAAGAGTGATTGAAGCTGAAAAAAGAAAAGCTGCTGATGAAGCAGCTAAAAATATAAAAACCGTTACCCCGGCTGTACCCAATACTACAACCGGCGGAACAGTGGCAAAACCGGTAAGAACAGAAAGTTTTCTTGAATTAAATGCAACAGAAAAAGCGTTAGGCGCCAGTTTTGAATCAAACAGGGCAAAGCTTCCCTGGCCGGTGGACCAGGGTTATATCTGTACACAATTTGGATCTTACCAGATAGAAAACACAAAGATCAAAGGCAATAATGCCGGCATCACTATTTGTACACCCCAGCCAGGGGTTAATGTAAAATCAGTTTTTGAAGGAGAAGTGGTAGCTGTATTTAATGTGGGAGACAGCAAGGCTGTGATGATCAGGCATGGAAAATATTTTACTGTGTATAGTAACTTATCCTCTACTAATGTTGTAAAAGGAAATGATGTAAAAACCGGCCAGATAATTGGCAGGGTGGCTGTAGATGATGATGATGGTGATGGCGGTAAACTGGAATTTGTATTAATGATCGAAAATAAAAATATAAACCCGGAGCCCTGGCTAAGAAGATAAAGGGTCGTTAATTACAAAAATTTCTCATAGAGTTTTTCATACTCCGGAATAATATTACTGATATCGTATTTTTTTGCATGTAAAGCCGCTCTTTTTTTAAATTGATTCAACACGTCAGTCTCTGTTAAAATATCCAATGCCTGCTGCCCCATGGTTTTTACATCACCTACATCAGCCAGGAAACCTGTTTCTCCCGGAATATTAATCTCGGTTAATCCGCCTGCATTACTGGTGACTACCGGAACTCCAGCTGCCATTGCTTCCAATGCAGCCAAACCAAAACTTTCATATTCTGAAGGCAATAAAAACAAGTCAGCGATAGCCAGTATATCTTCCATCTGATCCTGCTTGCCAACAAATTTAACTTCATCACAAATATTTAATTCACGGCACAGATCTTCTGCGGCGGGTCGTTCCGGGCCATCGCCAACCAGCATCAAACGGCTGGGCAGCTTGTCATTTATTTCCTTAAAAATTTTTATTACATCCGGTATACGTTTCAGTTTTCTGAAATTGGATGCATGCATGATCACTTTTTCACTATTAGGAGCAATCATTTTTCGAAAGGCATCAATGGGTTTTCTTTGAAACCGGCTTACATCTACAAAGTTGACAATAACTTCAATGTCTTTTTCTATTTTAAAATGTTTATATGTTTCTTCTCTTAAATTATTTGATACTGCAGTAATCGCATCGCTTTCGTTGATTGAGAAAGTTACTACCGGTTCATAAGTTTTATCACGGCCCACCAGGGTAATATCTGTTCCATGAAGTGTAGTTATTACAGGAATATTTTTTCCTTCTTTTTTTAAAATCTGTTTAGCCATATAAGCTGCGGAAGCATGTGGTATGGCATAATGTACATGCAGCAGATCCAGGTTATTGTTTTTAATGACATCCACCATCGTGCTGGCCAGGGCTGTTTCATAAGGAGGAAAATCAAATAATGGATAAGTAGGCACCTGCACTTCATGGTAATAAATATTAGGAGTGAATCCGCTCAATCTTACCGGCTGCTGGTAAGTAATAAAATGTACCTGGTGTCCTTTTTGAGCTAATGCTTTTCCAAGTTCAGTGGCCAATACACCGGAACCACCAAATGTAGGATAGCATACAATTCCTATCCGCATCGTTTTTGAAATGGTCATAGTGGCCGAAGGTAAATACTTTTATATGAACTGCATTTGCCATTCATGTTAAAATCCGTACTTTCATCGCTCACTTTTCAACAACTATTTACATGAAGAACATTTTTTTACTGCTGGCTTTTTCCATCAGTTCTTACCAATTGAAAGCACAAAAAGAAGATTCCATTATTTTACGAAAAATTGCAGATGATATACTGACAAGCGGTAAAGCCTATGAGGACCTCCGTTATCTCTGTAAGGAAATAGGCCCAAGACTAAGTGGCTCTGCCAATGCTCAAAGATCAGTAGAAGCAACAGGTAGAATGCTGAAAGAGGCCGGTGCTGATACCGTTTATCTGCAACCTTGTATGGTGCCGTATTGGGTGAGAGGTGAGAAGGAGCAGGGCATTATTCAATGGGGAGCCAAAAAAAAATCGCTGAATGTTTGTGCTCTCGGTATGAGCATCGGCACACCGGCAACTGGCATCAAGGCAGAAATTATTGAAGTGGCCAATTTTGAAGAACTGAAAGCTTTAGGTGAAGAAAAAATTAAAGGGAAAATAGTTTTCTTTAATTATCCTATGAAGCCGGAACTGATCTTTAACGGTTATGGAGATGCGGTTCGTTACCGTGGCAGTGGCCCGGTGGAAGCAGCTAAGCTGGGAGCAGTGGCGGTCATGATCCGTTCTGTTACCCATGCATTGGATGAGAACCCGCATACAGGCTCCACCCGGTATGATAGTACCGTGAAAAAAATTCCTGCCATGGCCTGCAGTACAAAAGATGCAGAATGGCTGCATGACCTGCTGTCAAAGGAAAAAAAAGCCCGCCCGGATAGCTCGGTCGGACGGGTGGAAATGTATATGAAGATGAGTTGTGAAAGATTACCTGATGTTTTAAGTTATAATGTGGTGGGTGAATTAAGAGGTACAGAAAAACCTGAAGAAATTATAACAGCCGGCGGGCATTTGGATAGCTGGGATCTTGGCGAAGGGGCTCATGATGACGGTGCCGGTTGTGTGCAAAGTATTCAGATCATCAGAACCTTCAACACCCTTGGAATAAAACCAAAGAGAACCATTCGGGTAGTTTTATTTATGAATGAAGAAAATGGCCTGGCCGGTGGAAATAAATATGCAGAACTGGCAGGGATTAATAAAGAAAATCATTTATTCGCTATAGAAAGTGATGCCGG
>DATDPZ010000034.1:0-7756 GCA_035292525.1 Chitinophagaceae bacterium | reverse complement strand
TTTCTGATTGCCGGGGTGGTGGCGTTATTTATCACCAACCGGGTCACCCGGTCATTTTCTCTCATCAGCGATAAAATGAAAGAAGTTAATCTTGGCAGAACCAATGAAGAAATTATATGGGGAAGGGATGATGAGATTGGTGAATTAATTGCTGAATATAATAAAATGGTTAACAAACTTGAAGCCAGTGCTTCTGCTTTGGCAAAAAGTGAAAGGGAAGGTGCCTGGAGAGAAATGGCCCGCCAGGTAGCTCATGAAATAAAGAATCCGCTGACACCCATGAAACTCAGTATTCAGTTTTTGCAAAGATCAATAGATAATAATTCGGGTAATATAAAAGAATTAACAGCCAATGTTGCAAAAACCCTGGTGGAACAAATAGATCATTTATCAAAAATTGCTTTTGACTTTTCACAGTTTGCCAATATTGGAAATACAAACCCTGTAAGATTTGATTTGAAAGAAGTGCTTCATCCCTTAACAGACCTTTACCAGATGAATGATTCAGTAGATATAAAAACAGAAGGGCTGACTCCTGGTATTTTTTTGCATACAGATAAAACTCAGTTGAACCGGCTATTCACAAATCTTTTTCAAAATGCAATGGAGGCAAATACACTCAATGAAAAAAGCCGTATTGAAGTAAAAGTCAGTAAGGGCAATGGGGTGATAAGGATTGGTATTAAAGATAATGGCGATGGAATTCCTACGGAGATGCAACCACATATTTTTTCCCCGAATTTCACTACCAAAACATCGGGAACAGGGCTTGGCCTTGCAATGTGCAAGGGCATCGTGGAAAAAGCTGGAGGAAAAATCTGGTTTGAGACCATACAGGGAAAGGGAGCCACTTTTTTTGTAGAGCTACCATTAGATTCTTAAATATTCTTTTTCTTTTTTCTTTCAAACAGGAAGGCTTCAAATTGATTGAGAGAATAACTACTCAGGTTTTGTTCTTTTGTCAAGCCGGCTTTTTGAGCCGCCAGGACACCATACTTCACATCATCAAATCCATCCAGTGCATGGGCATCGGGATTAATAGAGATCATCACTGATTTTTCAAGGGCAAGGTCAATATATTTCCAATCTATATCTAATCTTCTTGGATGAGCGTTCAATTCAATAACTACATGATTTTTTAAACAGGCTTCTGTTATTTTCTGATGATCCACCGGATATCCTTTCCTGCTGAGCAATAGCCGGCCAGTCAAATGCCCCAGGATAGTTGTATAAGGATTTTCAATTGCATTTAATAATCGCATCATGGCTTTCTCTTCTGTCATTTTCAGGTTACTGTGTACAGAAGCAATGACCAGGTCAAAAGTGGCAAGAATGTTATTTGAATAATCCAGGCTGCCGTCGTTCAGAATATCACATTCAATGCTTTTAAAGATCCGGAAAGGGCTAAGTTTATTGTTTAACTCATCAATATGCCGGTGTTGTTCCCGTATTCTTTCTTCCTGCAATCCTTTTGCATAAAAAGCACTTTTAGAGTGATCGGATATGACCAGGTATTCATAGCCCCTGTTAATAGATTCCATTGCCATTTCCTCTATGGTATTAACACCATCGCTCCAATTACTATGGCTGTGAATAATGCTTTTGATGTCATCTGCCTGAATGACCTGTGGAAGATTATTTTTTTTTGCCCTGTCAATAATTTTTGCAGATTCCCTGATGTAAGGAGGAATGAAAGGGATACCTGCTCTTTTAAAAATATGAGTTTCGTCAACCACTTTTTTTATTTCAGATACTGCCACAGGAAATGACTTTGAAAAAGCATCAGTAAATTCTTTTGATCCGGTAGTGAAGAATAATTTATTTGGCATTTCTTCTTTTCCCGTATAGAGCCGTAGTTTCAACCCGTTTTTTAATTTATATAAAAGAGAATTAGCTGATTCTTCCAGCAGTTCTGGTGGTTGGGCAGAAATGAACCTTGGTTTTATCTCTTTATTTTCTTCCAGTATTATAAATTCTAATTCATCAATTGTCAATTCCTGTCTTCTGTAAGCCCCGGTTACCTGTACTTTTTCTTTTGTAAAAAGTTTTTCAAGGTAGTTGTTGATTTGGGGAAACAATATTTCCATATCAGCATAAAGAAAACTTCCCTGGTGCTGTAAATAAAATTCAATGGCTTCCCGGATATTCTGCTGGGTCTTTTCTCCAAATCCTTTATAAAGTGTTAACCGGTTTTCCTCGCAGGCATATAAAAGTTCCCCGATAGATTCGAGTTCCATTTCCTTCCATACCGTATTAATTTTTTTGGGTCCAAGCCCTTTAATATGCAGCATTTCTATTACACCGGGAGGCGTGTTGGAAATAAGTTGATTCAGGGCTGATAAGTGACCGGTTTCCAGCATTTCGATTACCTTTTTACCAACACTTTCACCAATTCCTTTTATAAAGAATAGTTTTTCACGGGCAGTATCTTTTAACTGAACCGGTAGTTTTTCTATATTGAATGCTGCAGCAGAGTAGGTTCTTGATTTAAAAGAATTTTCCCCGTGTATATCCAGTAATTTGGCGAGTAATGAAAAATTTTCAGCGATGGTAAAATTATCCATTTATGCAAATTAAGTTTTTTGAAATGCAATTTTTAACGGTCTTGAAATATATTATCAGCTTTTCAGATGATTTTTTCTCAAATGGGATATAGATACTAATTTATAAGTCAACACAATAATTAAAAGATAAATTCTTAAATAGCTTCTTCCTGCCAAATACTTTCTTGAGGGGGATGTATGAAAAAGTCCCCCGGAATACGGGGGACTTTGTAATTCTTATGAAATCGAAAACTTACTTCTTCTTAGCAGCTTTTTTCTTAGCAGCTTTCTTTTTTGGAGCAGCTTTCTTCTTTGCAGCTTTTTTCTTTGTAGCCATTTTGTTTAGAATTTAACGGTTAGAAATAAATTAACGATAGTAAAAATAGAATTAATATTTAAACTACCAAAAGTTTTTTCCACAAACTTTAAACAGGGATGTTAATTACTTTTTTCTTAATCCGGCTTGAATGCAGTTTTTAAAAGTGTTTTTTTATTTCACTTCATTCAATTCAGAAAAAATTATGCAGTTACTTCAACAGGTGTTACGGATACAAATGTTCTGTTGTTCTTTCCTTTTTTGAATTCAACAACACCATTAGTTAAGGCAAACAAAGTATAATCTTTTCCAACGCCAACATTTTTTCCGGGATGATAAACTGTGCCGCGTTGACGAATAATAATGTTGCCGGTAATGGCAGGTTGTCCGCCGTAAATTTTTACACCTAAGCGTTTGCTTTGTGAATCACGACCATTTTTTACACTGCCTTCGCCTTTTTTATGTGCCATGAGAAAGAGATTTTAAATTTTAATTTTCAGATTTATCAGGTGAAGTCTGATGTCAGATACCAATCCTTATGCTTCAGATTTCTTTGTACTTGATTTAATGTCTTTAATCAGGAGTTGGGTATATAAAGTACGATGACCCAGTTTTTTCCGGAATCCTTTTCTTCTTTTCTGTTTGTAAGCAATAATCTTGTCTCCTTTTACATGATCTACGATTTCTGCTTTCACTTTTGTTTTTATATCATCACCAATGGTTAATTTCCCATCTGCATCTCCCATTAGTACTTCCAGGTCAATTTTGTCGCCGGCTTTGCCTCCTACATGAGGTACATACAAAGTCTGATCTTTTTCCACTTTATATTGCTGACCGGCTATTTTTACTACTGCAATCATATTTATTAAAATTAATCCCGAAAAAATCGGGAGGCAAAGGTAAGGGTAAAATATGTTCCCGCAAACGGAATATCAAAGTTTTACAACACAAAATTAACCATCCCTTTCTTAGCTTCCTTTATATTTGTGCCTCTTAATGCCTGCCAGCGCATAAACAATGAAAATCAAGTCTTTCTTAGCAAAACCTTTTGCTTCCTATATATATAAAGGTATCCGGAAAGGAATGGGCACAGCCCTCCATGACCAGGGTCTTATTTTTAAATCCCTGATCAAACAAGCCGTTCATACTGAGTTTGGCAAGGATCACCATTTTAAAGAAATAAAGAATCATGCAGAATATCTCCAGGCAGTTCCTGTCAGGGATTATGAAGCACTCAAGCCCTATATTGAAAAAATTAAAGAAGGGAAACATAATATTTTATGGAAAGGGAAACCTATTTACTTTGCCAAGACATCCGGTACTACCAGCGGTGTGAAATATATACCCATCACAAAGGATTCTATTCCTAATCATATTATGACTGCCCGGAACGCATTGCTGTGTTATATGGCAGCATCAGGTAACACAAAATTTGCAGATGGAAAAATGATTTTTCTTTCAGGTTCGCCTGAACTGGAGAGAATAGGGGGTATTCCAACAGGAAGATTGAGTGGTATTGTGAACCACCATATACCCAAATACCTTCGCACCAATCAGTTGCCTTCGTATGAAACTAATTGTATAGATGACTGGGAAACTAAATTAGATAAAATTGTATCCGAAACTTTTAAACAGAATATGACCCTTATCAGCGGCATACCACCCTGGATGCAAATGTATTTTGATCGTCTTACTGCAATAAGCGGTAAAAAAATTTCCGAACTTTTTCCAAATTTTTCTTTATTAGTACACGGCGGAGTAAATTTTGAACCCTATAAGGCTAAACTATTTGAGAGTATTGGTAAAAAAGTGGATTCCATAGAAACTTTTCCTGCCTCAGAAGGTTTTATTGCTTTCCAGGATTCCCAGGAGGCAGAAGGTCTTTTATTAAATACAAATAGCGGAATATTTTTTGAGTTTATTCCTGTGACTGAAGTTTTTAACGAAAACCCAACCCGGTTAACTTTAAATGAAGTGAAGAAAGGAGAAAATTATGCACTGATTATAAACAGCAATGCAGGACTTTGGGGATATAATATCGGTGATACTGTAAAATTCGTTTCTACTGATCCGTACCGGATTGTTGTTTCCGGTCGTATCAAACATTTTATTTCTGCTTTTGGAGAACATGTGATTGCTGAGGAAGTGGAATATAGCCTGATGAAAGCAGCAGCAGAAGAAAACATTCACATCACAGAATTTACAGTAGCCCCCATGATCAGGCAGGTAGAGGGGAAAAGCTATCATGAATGGTTTATTGAATTTGAAAACGAGCCGATGAATCTAAGTGCCTTTCGACAGAAAGTGGATAACAATCTTCGCAAGAAAAATATTTATTATGATGACCTGGTCAGGGGAAATATTTTACAGCCACTTAAAATTAGCCCGGTAAAAAAGAACGGGTTTATTGATTACATGAAATCAATTGGTAAATTGGGTGGCCAGAATAAAATACCCCGGTTAAGTAATGATAGAAAATTAGCTGAGGAACTCTTGCCGTGGACTAAACCAGATTAATGACACATGAAATTCCTATAAAACGAATTGCCATTTTTGGGTCAACAGGATCCATTGGCACACAGGCGTTGGAAGTGATCGATGCCAATCCTGATAAATTTTCTGCAGAAGTGCTGACTGCCCAAAATAATGATGAATTACTGGTACAGCAGGCATTGAAATTTAACCCGAATATCGTAGTCATTGGTGACGAGAAAAAGTATTTAAAAGTAAAAGAAGCCCTTTCCTCTACTGATGTAAAAGTTTTTTCAGGAGAAAAATCATTAGAAGAAGTAGCCGGCATGGATTGTTATGATCTTATGCTGGCAGCCATTGTTGGATTTGCAGGATTAAAACCCACCCTGAAAGCAATAAAAAATAATAAAACAATTGCTTTAGCCAATAAAGAAACCTTAGTGGTGGCTGGTGATATTGTTATGCAACTGGCAGTTGAAAACCGTACCCCCATCATCCCGGTTGACTCAGAGCACTCGGCCATATTTCAATGCCTTGTTGGGGAAACAAGAAACAGGATTGAGAAAATTATACTTACTGCTTCCGGCGGTCCTTTTCTTGGTCGTAAACCAAATTATCTTGTTAATGTAAAAAGAGAACATGCATTGCAACATCCCAACTGGAACATGGGCGCCAAAATAAGTGTTGATTCTGCCACGTTGATGAATAAAGGACTGGAAATGATTGAGGCAAAATATCTTTTTAACCTGCACCCGGATCAGATACAGGTAGTGGTACACCCTCAAAGCATTATTCATAGTATGGTGCAGTTTGAAGATGGCAGTATCAAAGCACAAATGGGATTGCCCGACATGAAATTACCCATCCAATATGCATTGGCATTTCCCCAAAGGATCCAGAATAATTTTCCCCGGTTCGATTTCAGGAGAAACAGCCTGCTGAACTTTGAAGAACCCGACCTCCGCACTTTCAGAAATCTTTCCCTGGCCATGATCGCTTTGAATAAAGGCGGAAATCTTCCCTGTGTTTTAAATGCAGCAAATGAAATTGCGGTCTATGCTTTTTTGAAAAACCGGATAGGATTTCTGGATATGACCGACCTGATTGAGAAAACAATGCAACAGGTCAGTTTTATTGAAAAACCCACTCTTGAAGAATATTTCGAAAGTGATGCACTTGCCCGTAATTTTGCTGCCGACATAATTAAACTATAAATTCACCTCCGGAAATGTTATTTATGATCGAAGTGCACTTTATTTGCATTTCGATTTTTTGTTAAAAAAACTGAAATGATGTTATTAGCTATTGATTGGAGTGTTATTGGAGTAAAAGCAGGGCAATTTATTCTGTCTTTTTCTATTTTAATTGTATTACATGAGCTGGGTCATTTCCTGCCCGCAAAATTGTTTAAATGCAGGGTTGAAAAGTTCTACCTATTTTTCAATCCATGGTTTTCTATTTTTAAAAAGAAAAAAGGAGAAACCGAGTATGGTATCGGATGGATTCCTCTTGGCGGATATGTAAAAATATCCGGGATGGTGGATGAAAGCATGGACAAGGAACAAATGAAGCAGCCGGCCCAACCCTGGGAATTCAGAAGCAAACCGGCCTGGCAAAGGCTGATCATCATGCTGGGTGGGGTGACTGTAAATATTATCCTGGCCCTGGTCATTTTTATTTTCATCACCTGGGTGTGGGGCGATAAATATGTGCCGGTAAGCAATATGAAATATGGTGTGTATACCGATAGCCTGGGAAAAAAAATCCTGATGCAGGATGGCGACAAGATTATTGCTGTAGCAGGAAAACCTATTGAAAAAGTAGGTACCGTTGGTTCAGAGATCATCATGAGTGAAGCAAAATCCATTACCATTGACAGAAACGGAGAAATATTAGAGTTGCCGTTACCCGAAGGATTTATCAAACAATTGAACGCTAACAGGCTTGGTGGATTTACCTATGTACGAATCCCGATGATTGTTGATTCTGTATTGAAAAAAGCTAAAGTAACCGGTGATGAAATAAAAAAAGGAGACCGGTTAATCGCATTTGCCGGTAAACCCATTGAGTTTGGAACAGATCTTTTGAGAAATGAAGGAGAAGTTAAAGACAGCACTCTTTCACTTTCCTTTTTAAGGAATGGTACTGATACTATCAATGCTTCCGTTTATTTTAACAAAAAAGGCGACAGCAGGATCCTTTACAAATCAATTGGTGAAATTTTAGGGACTAAACAGATCTCTTATTCTTTCGTAGAGTCTATTCCAAAAGGGATCAAGCGTTGCTGGGAAACATTAAGTAAATATGTGAAAAACCTGAAACAGTTGTTCACATCTAATGAAGTAAGGGTGAGAGATTCACTGGGCAGTGTTATCAGCATAGGAGGAATCTTTCCCGGCGAATGGGATTGGCTTAGTTTCTGGAC
>DATDPZ010000033.1:0-5876 GCA_035292525.1 Chitinophagaceae bacterium | reverse complement strand
CAGGAACGCTGCCACAGCGAAGTAAAAACAAAAGCGTATTCGCTGGGATTAAGAAAGGTTGAGGTGGAAGAGCTTACTTCAAAACTTATTGAGGAGGGCTGTTTAAATGAAGAAAGATTTGCAAAATTATATGCAGGGGGAAAATTCAGGATAAAAAAATGGGGCCGGATAAAAATTAAAAGCGGGCTGAAACAAAAAGGAGTAAGCGAATATTGTATTCGCCTGGCGATGAAAGAAATCAACGAAACGGAATATTTATCGGCACTCAACAGGATGGCCAGGAAAAGATGGGATGACATTAAAGGCCGCGGCATCAATCTTTTTGTGAAATTGACAAAAACCAGGAGCTATCTTCTTTCAAAAGGATATGAACCAGAACTTGTTTCCAGGGCATTGAAAGAACTTCAATAGAATTCTTTTGTATTTTCAATTATAAATTTTTAAATGAAACAAAAACTGCTACTTGCCGCAATTGTTTTTTTTATTGCCAACACCCTTTTTTCACAAAAAGGAAGGACGGACTACCTGTATGAGTTCAGGGCGACTTCGGATAACGATAATTATGCACTGACATTTAATGACGGGTATTACACCAACGGGCTTTTTCTTCAATTCAATAAAGCAGCTACCCGGAAAACCAATCAGCGACCAGAGAAAATTGTTTCATCCTGGCGGTTGGGGCAAATGATTTTTAATTCTCAAAACTACGACGACAAATCTCTTCAGACAATCGACCGGCCACTAAGCGGGTATTTGTTTGTAGAAAAAGGATTCGGTTTTTTTTATAAAAAGGGACATATATTGCAATCCGGTCTTGCCATTGGCGGTACGGGAAAATCTTCTTATGCCAAAGAAGTGCAGAGTTGGTATCATCAAGTTGCCGGGCTGCCTGCAACTGCCGGCTGGCCATTTCAACTGAATGGCGAAGCCAGCCTGAATTTATCTGCAGCCTATAAATATAATTTATTGGGAATAAAAAAGAAGCGCAGCAATTTTGAAATCATGGGAATTGCATCGGGAAATTTGGGAAATGCATTTACCAATATTTCCGGCGGCATGATGTTGAAATTTGGAAATTTTGAAGACCCCCTGCGCAGCAGTTTTTTCAATGCAAGAGTGGGCAGGGGTACGGGAGACAAATTAAAACGAAACGCCGAAGTGTTTATATATTTTTATCCGCAACTGGTGCAGCAGTTTTATAATGCAACCGTGCAGGGGCCGCTGTTTCGAAGTGATAAAGGCCCCCTGGTTTCTGATATTGTCAGGCAGGTGTATCAGCATCGCATGGGCATTCATTATGCAGAACGAAGCTGGACACTGGATCTAAATTATGTGATGAAAAACCGGGAAGCCGAATCAATGAAGCAAAAAGAAAAGTATGCAAGCATTACACTGGCTTACCGGTTTGGAAGAATTAAATAAAAAACCCGAAGCAGGGATGGCTTCGGGTTCACTCAAGTTTATAAATACAATTAGGGAAGAGGTGTAAATGGTTTTTGTGATTTTGCGGCATTTATTTCTGCCGGTGTTCTTCCTCCCGGCGGGCAGTTTTCTTTAAGATATTTAGTAAATAAGGCAGCAAGATGACGCGACGTTCCCTCGCCTTCGTTAATGCTGTGTGTACGGTTTGGATAACTCATCATCTGAAACATTTTTCCGTTTTTCACCAATTCATTTGTAAGCATTTCCACATTTTGATAATGAACATTATCGTCACCGGTGCCATGAATGAATAGCAAATTTCCTTTCAGATTTTTTGCATGCGTCAGCGCTGCACCGTTCTTATAATCTTCGGCATTTTCTTTTGGCAGTCCCATATATCTTTCTGTATAAATATTGTCGTAAAGCAGCGAGCTGGTCACCGGGGCAATAGAAATACCGGTCTGGAATAAACCGGGATATTGAAACATCAGGTTAAGCGTAGAGGAACCGCCGCCGCTCCAGCCCCAGACCGCCATCCGGGAACTGTCAATGAAATTCCATTTTGAAATTTCTTTTGCCCCCAGGGCCTGGTCGCGGATATTCACCTGCCCGATTTTTTTATAAATGGATTTTCTCCAGGCCCTTCCTTTTGGCGCCGGGGTGCCCCGGTTGTCCAACGAAACCTGTACATAACCATCGGCAGCCATATCACCGGTGTATAAAAAGTTTCCTGCAGCTCCGTAACTGTCATTCACAGTAGTAGCTGCCGGCTCTCCATATACATAAAATACCACCGGATATTTTTTTGTGCTGTCAAAGTTTTTAGGCTTCACCAGCCAGCCGTCCATGGTTACCCCTTCTTCTGTGGTTATTTTAAAATAAGAAACGGCACTCTTTGTTTTATTTTCAGGATTAATTTTATTACTGATATCTTCTTCGGGTTTAAATGGTTTGTGATCAGGAAGCGTTACCCATTCATTCAGCGGAGCCGTATAATAATTTGAAAAACTATGCCGGGCAAATTTTCCATTGGGAGAAATCTCATAACTGTGGACTCCCTCCTGTCCAGCCGGGGTGATTCGTTCAGCCGGACCACTTCCGTCCAGTTTTGTACGGTATAAAAACTTTTGTGTTGCATTTTCTGGGGAAGCATAAAAATAGACAAGCCCCTTTTTCTCATCAATATTCAAAAGATCAATTACGTCATAATTGCCCGCAGTAATCAACGTTTCAGTTTTACCATCCTTGCTAATCCTGTATAAATGCCTCCACCCGTTTTTTTCACTGAACCAGATAAATTCTTTTCCTTCCGTTATCCAATCCCATCCGGTTACTTCACTTCTCCATTCATTTAAAGTAGCTATCCATGCTTCTTCTTTTTCTGAATAAATAGTTTTAGACTCACCCGAGACGGCATTGCAAAGGATTATTTTACTTTCATTTTGTTTCCGGTTTAGTTGCTGCAGAATAATTTCATTGGGAGCCGACCATTCCATTCTCATAATATAATGCTGTGCCGGATCGCCGGGAACATTCATCCACCTGGATTGTGCAGTTACAATATTCACCACGCCAATCCTGGCCGGGGATGGAGGTTCCCCCACTTTTGGATATTCTACCGGGATGACCTGGCTATAGACAGAATCGGTGGTGTTCAGCATGTAATAATCGCGGATCTTGTTAGCGTCTATCTGCCAATAGGCAATTGATCTGCTGTCAGGGCTCCAGCGAAAACCATCACGACAAAAAAACTCTTCTTCGTACACCCAGTCAAAAGTGCCGTTGATCAGTTTTTTTGTACCCAGGTCACTGGTTAATTTTTTAATCATTCCGGTTGCCAGGTCTTCCACATAAATATTTCTTTCGCTTACATAAGCCACTTTTTTATTATCCGGAGAAAATTTTGCAAACTGTAAAGAAGAGGCAGGCCTTCCTTTGCCCATTTGTTTTAACTGACCCGAAGAAAAATTTAGCAACCAATAGTCGCCACGGGTAGGATAACGCCACACTTTTTTTGCGTTGGTATAAACCAGGGCATACTTTCCGTTTGCAGAGAGTTGAAAACTGCGGGGAACAATTATTGTTCCTTCTTTAGTGGTTAACTGTTTTTTGTTGATGAAAACAGATTTGTTTTGAGAAGGCAAATCAATTTTTACAATCTCCCCGCTTTCTCTTTCCACCTGGTAATAAGAATTGCCGTCTGTAGTCCATTTGGTAAACGGAACACCCGGTTGAGAAAAAAGCAAAATGAATACAAACTGGACGACTACAATAATGAGGATTTTTTTTGATTGTTTTCTGAAACCCATAAATAACGTTTTTGTGCCTGAAAAATACGGAATGCTGCCATTTGGGTCCTGTTAAAATGATAGACGGAGTTTTACAAAGAGTATTTATAATAGGACCTAACTAAATAACTTTACGGCATGTCAACACTTACCATCACCGGTATTCAAACTCATTTGCATTGGGAAAACCCGGTTGCCAACCTGAAAATGCTGGAAGAAAAAATAAAAAGCATTTCTGATAAAACAGAGATCGTTATTTTGCCCGAAATGTTCAGCACCGGGTTTAGTATGAAGCCGGAAACCCTTGCTGAAACAATGGATGGGGAAACTGTAAGGTGGATGAAGCGAATAGCGGCCGAAAAAAAAATTATTTTAGCGGGCAGTGTTATGATTACTGATAGTGGTCATAACAGCAGAAGTCAGACCGGAACGGACAGGCCGCTGCATTACAACCGTCTTATATGGATGTTGCCTTCCGGGCAATATGGGTATTATGATAAACGACACCTCTTTGCCTATGCAGGAGAAGATGAACACTATACGCCGGGAACAAAAAGGCTGATCGCTTCTGTAAAAGGATGGAAAATTAATTTGCTGGTTTGTTATGATCTGCGCTTTCCTGTCTGGTCAAGACAACAATTAAAAGAAGAAGGCCCTGAGTTTGATCTTTTAGTTTATATAGCCAACTGGCCTGAACGGCGCATCCATGCCTGGAAAACACTTTTACAGGCAAGAGCGATCGAGAACCAGTGTTATGTTGCCGGTATTAACCGGGTAGGAAAAGATGGCAATGATATTTATCACAGCGGAAGCAGTATGGTGATAGACCCACTGGGTGAAATTCTTTACCAGGAAGAAAACAAGGAAGCTGTTTTTACCGTAACACTTCAAAAACAAAAACTAGAAGATATCCGGGCAAAACTGCCCTTCTGGAAAGACGGAGATTCATTTTTAATTCAGCCTTCATGAAAAAGGTTATTACCAATTGTACCATCTATTCCGGGCAAGAGATCCGGTCAGGTGTTTCCATCCTGATAAATGAAAAGGTGATTGAAGGTTTTGTTTATGACGCAGACCTTCCGGCTGACTACCACATTATTGATTTAAATGGAAAAAATATTTGCCCGGCGTTTATTGACCTGCAGATCTATGGTGGAAACGGGCAGTTGTTTTCAGCCAACCCCGGCGTTGAAGCAATCAGCGCCACCCATGAATATTGTTTACAGGGAGGAGCCACAAATTTTTTACTGACGATGGCAACAAACAGTAAGGAAGTGATAAGCAAAGGAATTTTAATCGCAAAACAATATTTGAATGCCGGTGGTAAAGGGTTACTGGGTTTGCACTTAGAAGGCCCCTGGATTAACCCGGAAAAAAAAGGAGCACACCTGAAAGAATATATTTGTACACCAACGGAGCAAGAAGTAAAAAATTTACTTAAAGAAGCTGCGGGGATTGTGAAAATGATCACACTGGCTCCTGAAATGGTTGAGGAGCCAATCATTGATCTCCTGCTTGAAAACGGGATCGTTGTTTCTGCCGGGCATAGCAATGCCAGTTATAAGCAAGCGGTAACAGGATTTAAAAAAATAAAACAGGCTACTCATTTATTCAATGCCATGTCTCCATTGCAAAGCAGGGAGCCGGGAATGGTTGGCGCCATCCTGAATAGCGATACCGTAAGCAGCAGCATAGTTGCAGATGGCCGGCATGTAGATTTTGGCTGCATACAACTTTCTAAAAAAATTCTTGGTGAAAGACTTTTTTTGATTACTGATGCAGTGGCAGAAACAACCATCGGGGCATACCAGCATATTTTTAAAAACGACCACTTTACTCTTCCCGACGGCACCCTCTCCGGATCTGCATTGACGATGATGAAGGCTGTTAAGAACTGTGTACAACAAGCGGGAATTGAACTGGCAGAAGCGCTGAGGATGGCATCGCTTTACCCGGCAAGGATTTTAGGAATAGAAAACGAACAGGGCCTGATCAAAAAAAATCATAAAGCCTCCTTTGTTGTTTTTGACAACGAACCAGATCTCGCAGAGGTTATTGATTTTTCCTGATCAGCTCCATCACTTTTTCCGCTTTGTAATCAATACCGCGCCGGATGGCATCAACTGTGGGCTTTGATTCAATTTCGGGCTGAACCCCGCGGCCATC
>DATDPZ010000032.1:0-7692 GCA_035292525.1 Chitinophagaceae bacterium | reverse complement strand
ATTTTGCATAATCAATATGGCCGATCCGCAAAAAAGATACGCAGGGATACAGGATGTTCAGTTTGGAAAAAATGTAAAAGTGACTGAACCGGTGAACCTATATAGTTGCAGCTTCGGTGACAACTGTATTGTGGGGCCATTTGTGGAGGTGCAGAAAAATGTTCAGATCGGGAATAACTGCCGCATACAATCACACAGTTTTATATGTGAAATGGTGAGTATGGGCAACAATTGCTTCATTGGACATGGTGTAATGTTTATTAATGATGATTGGAAAAAAGGCGGACCTGCACAAGGTAATCGGTCACTTTGGAAAAAAACCATCATTGGCAATCAGGTGTCCATCGGGTCTAATTCCACTATTTTACCAGTGAAGATCTGCGATCATGTGGTTATTGGCGCCGGCAGTGTGGTAACAAAAAATATAATGAAACCAGGTGTGTATGCCGGGAATCCTGCAAAAAAAATAAGGGGACTAACGACAAAGTGAAATTTGAAGAATGAAAAACATGGAAGTAAAAGAATACAGTGAAGAATTTCACAGGCAATGGGATGATTTTATAAGAACTTCATCGAGAAACGGTGGTATTTTCCAGGAAAGGGATTTCTTGTCATATCATGCCGAAGAAAAATTCAAAGATGCCAGCATACTTTTCTTTGAAGAGGGAGAACTCATTGCTGTTTTTCCTGCTGCAGAAATAAAAGAAGATCAAATCACAAGAATTATTTCACATCCCGGGTCCTCTTATGGCGGACTAATATATAAAAATGATTCAACATTAAGAGATATTCTTGACATTCTTGAACAAATGATTTTATATTATATTGAAAGAAACATCTGTTCTTTGGAAATGAGGTTGTCGGAACCGATCTTTCATAAATTACCAGACGGGGAATTGATTTATTTACTCTGGCACAGGGGGTTTGCTCTCAAAACACAGGAAATCTCCTCTTGCCTGGATTTAACTGAAAACAAAGGTTGGGAAAAATTAAGCAGGAAAAGAAACCTGACTTATATCCGAAAATTAGAAAGAGAAGGAGTTATTGCAGAAGAAACAGAAGATATTGAAGATGTGTATCATATTATAGAAAAGAATTTAACGACCCGTTACAACAGGATACCAACACATAGCCTGGCTGAATTAAAAAAAATAAAAGAACTATATCCCGGCAGAGTTCATTTCTGGAGAGTTATAAAAGAGGGTATTTCACTTGGAGCCATTGTTCTTTTTGATGTTTCAGATACGGGTGTTCATGATTTTTATATTGCACGTAATGAAGATGTGCAGGATATAAAAGCTTTGCAATTGTTGTTTCATAAAGTTTTTGAACATTATCATGAAAAGAATTTTCGCTGGTTTAATTTTGGCATTTCATCGAGAAACGAGCAAATCAAATGGGGAATTTTAGAGTTTAAAGAAGCGGTTGGCGGAAGAGCAACCGTAAGACAAAGCTGGATTTTAGAAAACCTGGCAGCCTATAAAAAATATGAAGAATTATGACTTTTGCTATAGTTGGCAATAATGACGGGCCACTCTTCCTGCTGCGGTCTTTAAAGGGTAGCAATTTACACCCGGTTTTTGTAGGCTTGCAAAAGCCGGTATCTTCTGTTCTCAGAGAAGAATACATGCAATACATAAAAGAAGAATGTTTTTTTGAAGGCATTGATGAAAACAGTTTACTGCAGATTACCAAAAAAAATGATCCTGGCATCCTGTTCAATGTATTTTGCAATTTTCGCTTCACTGGTATATTGGATAAATACACCGTGCTGAATATTCACCCAGCCCCGTTACCACGTTACAGGGGCAGGCACCCCATGCATTGGGCACTGATCAACGGCGAAAAGGAATTTGCCATCAGCATTCATAAAATGGAAAAAGAAATTGATGCAGGAGCCATCTTATGGCAGAAGTTTATCAAAATAAAAAAAGGGATGTCAGTTCGGGAACTCCGTTCAGTATTAATGAATGAATTGCAAAGTGGGTTTGCCGGCTTTTTGAAAAAATATGCAGATGGCAAAATTAAAACAATACCTCATTCCGATAAAAAAGCAACTTATGTAGCAAGACGCTACCCGGAAGACAGTTTGCTGTGTGAATGGGGTGACAGCAAAAAAATTATCCGTAAAGTATTAGCGCTGCGAAGTGAGGCCAATCCAGCATACTTGAAAATCAATGGAAAAAAAATTAACCTGATGCAGGCTGAATATGGTAAAAGAAACTATGAGGGGTTTTCAGTTCCTTTTGTTACACGACTGGAACCAGATGGCTTCGAAGCCCTTTGCCTGGACGGGAAAACTATTTTCTTTTCCGGCATCAGCATGAATGGTTATAACATACAATTAAACGATCGGATTGAATTATGATCGCTTTTTAGATAACTAACATTTTCTTGATTTGAAAGTATGATATATTTTCAGAAATAAAAATGTTTTAATACACTTTGAGAAGTGGCTGGTTGATTTACAGTATTACTCTTTCAAATTAAAGTTTCACTTGAAAAATGTAAAACTCTCAATTCTGAACCTTTATTTCAACTCAATGTTCTTTTAAGTCTGGTATAGTTTTAATAATTATAAACTGAATAATTTTCTGGTGGTCCATCTCAGTAATAAGATGTTTTTCCAGCCAAAATATATGCAGAGATTAAAGAAGGGTAAATTGAATAAATTAACATATTGATAAAACAATTTTTTAATGAAGATTATTTTCTTTTGTTCATATTACGATGCCTATCTGAATACTTTTTATAAAAGAAATAAAAATTTAGCAAGCCAATCATATTTGCAACAGATGACTGCTTTAAAGGAGGATCATTTTGGTCATTGGGCTTCTTTTGTAGATGAATTTATCAGACTTGGAGTCGATGCTGAGCTGATAATTCCTAATTGCAAACCTTTACAAGTTGCTTGGGCAAATGAAAATGATTTCAAATTCTATAATAATGAATGGAATTTTTTAATTGCTTTGGAACAGACAAGAAGGAAAATGCCGGATATTTTTTATATCTCCAGTATGTTTGAATATTACAATGATTTTTTAAAGGAGGTTAAAAAGTATGCAGGCAATATTTTTGGATGGATTAATTGCGCAATACCGGAGGGACTAAATCTTTCACATATTGAATTGTTGCTTACGGCTGTACCTCATTTTGTTGATAATTTCAGGAAAAAAGGTATACGTTCTGAATTGCTCGGCTCTGCGTTTGATCCGGTTGTTCTTAAAGCACTTGGCCGGCAACCGGAAAAAGATATTGACTTCAGTTTTATCGGCAGTCTGACTGTAGCACATACAAACAGGATAAAATTGATAAAAGAACTAATTAATAAGACCAACTTACTTTTTTTCGGTACAGGAATCGGGCTGATTCCAGATGATCGTAATTTTTTTCGTCGGTTCACAACAAAAAGTATTTACCAACAAAGAATGAAAGAGCCGGTTTGGGGATTGGATATGTACAGAACACTACAGCGGTCAAAAATCACCTTTAATGCTCATATAGACATATCAAAAGAGTTTATCGGCAATATGCGGATGTATGAGGCAACTGGAGTGGGAACATTGTTGCTCACAGATGGTAAGTATGCACCACAAAAGAATTTTAATGAAGATGAAATTGTTTACTATGAATCTGTTGACGATGCTATTGAGAAAGTTCATTATTATCTTCAACATAAAAAAGAAAGAGAAAATATTGCAGCCAAAGGACAAAAACGAACTTTAACTGAATATAATTACGAAACATCATCCCGGAAATTGCTCGACTGTTTTAACCACAATCTTAAAAACTGAATAGAAAATGATTCCGGTTTTTGAGCCCGATATAACACAATTAGAGATTGACTCAGTGGTGGATGCCCTGAAAAAAGGTGAAATCTCCGGATCATTCGGCGAATATATACCCAGATTTGAAAGGATGTTTGCTGACTATATAGGATGTAAGCATGGTGTAGCTGTTTGTAATGCTACTATTGCATTGCACCTCGCCGCAGATGTTTCCGGTATTACAAAAGGTGACGAAGTGTTGGTAAGTGCTTCTACTAATATTGCTACTGCATTGGCTGCTTATCATAACAATGCTGTTGCCGTTCCAGTAGATAGTGAGCCAATTACATGGAACCTTAACCTTGACCTGATCGAAAGCCTGGTTACAGAAAAAACAAAAGCAATTATTCCTGTTCATTTGTTTGGTCACCCGGTGGATATGGATAAACTGATGGCTATCGCAAAAAAATATAACCTCATTGTAATTGAAGATTGTGCAGAAAGTCATGGGGCAACTGTGAGGGGTAAAATGACCGGAAGTTTCGGCGATATGAGTTGTTATAGTTTTTATGCCAATAAAATTATAACTACTGGTGAAGGAGGAATGGTTTGTACCAACGATGATAAATTAGCCGATAAACTTCGGTTGTTGCGCAACCTGGCATTTTCACAACCACGATTCCGGCATCAGGAAGCAGGATATAATTTTCGTATGACAGGCTACCAGGCTGCAATGGGGGTGGCACAAACGAAGCGAATTCAATCAATTGTTGAGCAGAAACGATTACTGGCACATCGATATAACGAACAATTGAAAAATGTGACTTGGCTTCAAACGCCGGTTGAATTAGAATGGGCAAAACATGTTTACTGGATGTATGGTATAATAGTAAAACCGGAATCAGGACTGAAGCGGGATGATCTTATGAAATACCTGAAAGGAAAAGGTATTGATACAAGAACATTTTTTTGCTCCATGGCTGATCAGCCTTTTCTGAAAAAGCAGCGGGGGTATAGAAAAATAAACACCCCGGTGGCAGATATGCTGTGGCAGTGTGGTTTATATTTACCATCATCACATACATTGACAGTAGATCAGATTACTTTTATTTCAGAAACCATAAAATCATTCTCCAAATAGCATTACCATGAGCAAAGTATCTCTTGAAGTATTTGAACATAAAGGTGTCCGGTACGCCGAAGTAATAAGAGCTGAAAGCAGGGTGGAGATTACAAAGTTTTTCTCCCCTCCCGAATCTTCTTTTCAGTTCGGGTTATTGGCACACGAAGCAGGTTTTGTTGAGGCGCCGCATTTTCATAAAGAGTTTGAACGTACCATCAGGGATCTGCAACAGATGTTTGTAGTACAACGTGGGGTAGTGGATGTGGTGCTGTATGATGATGAAGGCTACCTGATAGAAACAGTACGGATGAAACAGGGGGATGCAATTGTACTCATTCATGGCGTGCATGCCATTAAAGTAATTGAGGACATGCAGTGCATCAGTGTAAAGCAAGGCCCTTTCCTTGGAGCAGAGAATGATAAAATAATGGTGAGTGTTAAAAATTAACCCAGTGTCTTCTTACATCGGCAAACATGCCAGGCTGTATGATTTGTTTTATGCGCAGAAGGACTATGCTGGTGAAGCGGCATTTCTGCATGAATGCATACAAAAATATCAGCCCGGTAAATCACAGCGTCTGTTGGAAATGGCCTGCGGCACTGGTAAACATGCTTATCATCTCTGGCAAAAAGGATACAACATTATTGCTACTGATTATTCAGAAGATATGCTTGAATGTGCAAAGGAAAATCACAGGCAGTGGAAATCCGATGTTCAGTTCCGTTTACTGGATATGCGTCAGCCTGTGTTAGCTGCCGAAGATATGGATGTGATTATTTGTTTGTTTGACTCAATCGGTTATCTGCAGTCAAATGAAAGTATCCTTGGCTTATTGAAATTTGTCAGGCGGAAATTGAAAGAAGATGGTTTATTTATTGTGGAGTACTGGAATGCCGGCGCCTTTCTGCGATCCTATGAACCTCAGCGAACAAAACATTTTAAAACTGAACACGGAGAAATTATCCGGCTTTCTGAAACAGAGCTTGATTACAAGAATCAGCTGGCGCATGTTCATTATACGATTACTGAAATCAATAATAATTCTATTGCGAATATCATCAAAGAAACGCAAAGCAACCGCTATTTTCTGCACCAGGAAATGCAGTTATTCTTTCAGCAGGCAGGGTTGCAATGTATAGCCGAATTTGCAGGCTATACGGATGATCAGAATATTAAACTGGATACATGGCATACGGTTGCCGTGTTAAAAAAATCATCATGACTATGGTTGATAAATTGAAAAGAGTATTTGGAATTTCAGAGAAGGCTGCACAACTACAAATGAAAATTGAAAATCAAACTGTGTTGACAGGCAGGTTGCTGGCCCAGCTCAATCAATCCCGTGAAAAAGATATTATTAATGATATACACCTGGCCGAGTTCAAAGTATTTTCTCAATGGGGCGACGACGGCATCATCCAGTTCCTTGTTCATTACCTTGATATTCCTGAACAGGCAAAAAAGTTTGTGGAATTCGGGGTGGAAAATTATACAGAGGCTAATACCCGGTTTTTACTTATCAATAATAACTGGCAGGGACTTATAATGGATGGTTCCGGCAAGAATATGGAGTATGTGCAGCGGGGTGATATTTACTGGCGGTTTCACCTGGAAGCCAAACCTGCTTTTGTTACAAAAGATAATATCAATGACCTGCTCAAAGAGAGTGGTATTTCAGGAGAGATAGGTTTGCTGCACATTGATATTGACGGCAACGACTATTTTGTATGGCAAGCCATTAGTGTGGTCAATCCAATTATTGTCATTGTTGAATATAACAGTGTTTTTGGATGTGATAAACCATGGAGTGTGCCCTATGATAAGGAATTTGTAAGAACCAAATACCATTACAGCAATTTATACTGGGGAAGCTCTCTTCTTTCTCTCTGTGACCTGGCACATGAAAAGGGATACAGTTTTATTGGCTGCAACAGTAATGGCAATAATGCTTTTTTTGTGAGGAATGATAAAATGAAAGAACTGAAATCACTTACTCCGCAACAGGGCTTTGTCATGTCGAAATTCAGGGAAAGCAGGGAT
This sequence comes from Chitinophagaceae bacterium, assembly GCA_035292525.1. Taxonomy (GTDB): domain Bacteria; phylum Bacteroidota; class Bacteroidia; order Chitinophagales; family Chitinophagaceae; genus VBAS01. The sequence goes on along the minus strand of DATDPZ010000032.1, from coordinate 761 downwards.
CAGCAGGGTAATTTAACTTACCTGTCAGGACAGCAACGACTGGAGGCTATTAAAGGAATTGACATTTATAATACCCGTACTCAAAAACTGGAGAAAATATAATATGTCTGTAGTTGATAAAATAAAAGAAAATATTATTAGACTCATTTCCCCCGCCCCAAAATATTATAATAGTTATGAGGAAGCCCAGTTTGTCTCCGGCAGCGGATATGAAGATAGTGAACTGGTTGATGTGATCGTATTAAAAACACAACTGAATCGCCACTTGTTGAATAATGAATTATCTTTTAATAACTCTACACTGAGTACATTGACAGCTATATTATACATCTGTCAGAAATTTGAATCGGTAAATGTTATCGATCTGGGCGGAAGTACCGGCTTACAATACCATATGATAAGACCATCAGTGAATGAAAAAGTCAGGATTAACTGGTGTGTGGTGGAAAGCACGGCTCTTGCTGATAAGTGCAAACCTTTGTTCTCTTCCAAGGAATTACATTTTTCGGATAATCTTGAAAGATCAATTAAAGAACTTGGAATTGTTCATCTGATTCTTTGTTCAGGCGTTATACAATATTTACCAAAACCATGTAATGTTTTAAAGACAATAGCAAACAGTAATTCACATTATTTATTGTTCAGCAGAATGTGTTTCAGTAAACAGAAACATGAAATTATCACTCTTCAAAGAACACTACTTAGCGAAAATGGCTTTGGTACATTACCGCTTAATGTTAAAGATAAGGAGTTGCATTATC
>DATDPZ010000031.1:0-4376 GCA_035292525.1 Chitinophagaceae bacterium | reverse complement strand
TGCTCCGTCATAAACTTCTTTTTTTCTCAGGAGAATATCTTTTTGATGAAATGAGGTGTAGAAAAAAAATCCGGTATCCTCCTCCTTAAAATTTTGCAATACTAAGCCGGTAATTTCCTTTGCTTTGATAAGATAATTAGTTTCCGTTGTTACCATTTGCAAATGGATCAACGATTGGATGAGATAAGCATAATCATCCAGGAAAGCAGGATGGTTTGCTCTTCCGTTTTTCCAGGAATGAAAAAAATTGTTTGTCTCCGGAGCAGAAAAAGCTGCCAGTAAAAAATCCATATTCTTTATTGCCAATTCCCTGTATCGCTGATTTCCTGTTGCTGCAAATGCTTTGCTGAGTGCTGTATTCATCAAACAATTCCAGCTTAATAAAATTTTATCGTCAACTTGTGGCTTTATTCTTTTATTCCGTACAGACAGCAGTTTTTCTCTTCCATTTTGTAAAATTTCTTCCAGCTCTTCCAGTGTTATGTTGTTATTCTCACAAAATTTTTTTTCACTGTTTTTCCTCCATAAGATATTTGTGTGTGCTTTTGAAGCAGCCCCTTCAGACCAATTTCCACCGGGAATAATATTAAAAAAAGTACAAAATATATCTGTCTCTTCCTGTAAAATTTCCTTCACTTCATTGTAAGTCCATACATAAAATTTACCTTCTGTTCCTTCGCTGTCAGCATCAAGTGCAGAATAAAAACCTCCCCCGGAATGTGACATTTCTCTTTCTATGAATCTAACCGTCTCATCAATTATTATTTTATACTTTTCTTTCCGGGTAAGCTGGTAAGCTTCGCTGATGACAGAAAGCAGCAATGCATTGTCATAAAGCATTTTTTCAAAATGAGGAACCAGCCATTCTGCATCTGTTGAGTACCTGGCAAAACCTCCTCCCAGTTGATCATAAATGCCCCCGTCAATCATTTTGTCCAGGCTAAGTAAAGCCTGGTCTAATGCCTCTTTTTCACTATAAGAATAATAATAACGGAGCAAAAACTGAATGACCATTGTTTGCGGAAACTTTGGTGCATTTCCAAAACCACCCCATTGACGATCTGCCGGTTTCATGATGTGTTGATAAACTTCCAATAATTTTTTCGTTGAAAAAAGATCATTCGTTCCGGTTTGACCAACACCAAATGAATTTGATTTCAGCAGATGCGCTGTCAGGTTTTCTGCCTGGGCTTCTATTTCATTTCTTTTTTCAACGAAAATATTCTTTACATTCATCAGCAGGTCTATCCAGGAGGGCCGGTTATAGGCTTTTACCGGTGGAAAATATGTGCCGCCATAAAATGGTTTTGTGTCCGGAGTCAGGAAAACATTTAATGGCCAGCCACCGCTGCCCGTCATAGCCTGTACTGCATCCATATATATGTGATCAAGGTCCGGCCGCTCTTCCCTGTCAATTTTTATATTGATAAAATTTTCATTCATGAATTTTGCCGTAGTCTCATTTTCAAAACTCTCTTTTTCCATCACATGACACCAATGACAAGCGGAATAACCAATACTGACCAGGATGGGTTTATTTTCCTTCACAGCAGCATTCAATGCTTCTTTTCCCCACGGATACCAGTTCACCGGATTATGTGCATGCTGCAATAAATATGGACTGGATTCATTGATTAGTTTATTGGAAAATTTGTGCATAACATAAAATCTCAAACAAAGTTCGTGCAAATATATGGGGCTGTAAAAGAAAAAGCAGCATTGCTGCTGCCTTCAAAAATCTTTTAATCTTATTATTTTTTTTTGGATGCCACGATATACTTTTCCAATGCGGATACCATGCTGGGAGTTTGTGGTTCGGGGGCTGTGATATCAAGAGACAGTCCCGCTTTTTCAACGGCCTTGATGGTGTTGCTGCCAAATGCCCCGATGACTGTTCCGTTTTGTTTAAATTTTGGAACATTCTCAAACAGGCTTTTTACTCCGCTTGGCGTAAAGAAACAGATGGCGTCATATGAATTATTTGTCAGAATTTCCTTAACATTACTGCTTTGTGTACGATACATAAAGCCAAGAACAAATTCACAATTATTGGTTTTTAACCAACCACAAATATCATTATCCTGCTGGTTTTCTGAACATACATAAATAAATTTTTCATTGTTTTTATGCTTATTGATTGCCTCAAACAGGCTTTTATTGGTACCATCGGCGCCAAAGAAAACTTTTCGTTTTCTATAGAGAATAAATTTTTGCAGGTATAAAGCAACGGCCTCTGTTATACAGAAATATTTTGTATCCGGGGATACATTAACTTTTAACTCTTCGCAAGTCCGAAAAAAATGATCTATGGCATTCCGGCTTGTGAAAATAACACCTGTATAGTTCAGGATATCAATTTTTTGCTTGCGGAATTCTTTCCCGGATATGGCCTCCAGAAAAATAAAAGCATGAAACTCAAGTTTCAGGTTAAATTTTCTTTCCAGTTCAAAGTATGGCGACTTTTCACTTTCGGGCCTTGCTTGGGTAATAAGGATTTTTTTCAATGGCGTGGCTATCATATTTGCTTTCCCTTTTTTTAGCTTTAGTTGATTAGCTGAACAGATTGCAAAAGTAGCTTAATAGATTGCAAAAATAATAAGTTCTTTTTAAAAAATAAACATTAACAACTTGTAAATCAGCAAAACGGGGACTACTTCAAAGCACAGCACGTATAAAATAAAATGAAATGTCCTGAGTTTTATTTCCTTGCGGGCAATTCCTGCTGATAAAATAACTCTGTAGGCTAATAATAACCCGATCAGAACCCAGGATAAAATAAGTGAAGCTTCAAAAATAGAATAGGTTGTAAACGCCAATAATAAAAGAAATGGTAAAAACATTATACCAAGCATCTTATTGATGATAAAAACAATAAAAATGTACGACTCCGTTGCCTCATCTACATTAAAAAGCCATCCAACAAATTTTAACCCAAGAAATTTTACAATGTAAATAAATGCAATTGCTGACATGCAATAGAGGTATTGCAACCAGAAATTTGTACTAAGTGTCAGCGCAAAATTTTCTAATAAAAAATTTATATACAGCCCTGAAGAGAGTACAAAGAAACAATTCAACAGCACAGAAGGAAGCTGTGCCTGAAGTAATTGCTCCCTCATTTGTTTTTGCTTCAGCGTGGTGCGGAAAAACACCCTGAACAGGTCTTTGAAATACTTGGCAAAAGCCAGGCGTAGTAATCCAAAAAGCAAAAGCAAAAAAATAAGGTAATAAAAAAGAGTTTCCTTCCCCGAAAATATTTTTGTGTCTCCTGTTTTTGTTTCGTCAATTATTTTTTCCGGGGAGTTGTTGTTTTGAAAAACAGAATCTGCTTTAATGGTCAATAGAGAATCAGCCATGACTGATGAATCAATAACAGAAGATATTGAATCTAAAAGAGGGCTAGTCTTATTCACCAACTGAACTGAATCTTTAATTGTACTATCCGGCTTTGAATAAGCTGAATCTGGTTGTGCAGATGTAATAAAGAGAAAGACATTAGTAAAAATTAAAAGAAAAATAAAATACTTCATGTAGTATACAAAAATATTGAAGAGTTGGTTGTAAAAAACAGAAGCGGTCAATTAAAAAAAGTTAACAAAGCCGAAATGAATTTTTGATTGCCTGAAGTTAAAGGGAAGGTCATCTCTTTTACCCACCGCCCAGACAAGATTAAATATCCCTGCCTTAGTTTCAAGAGCCAGCCCCAGTCCTCCTCCCAGGTAAGTATGATTAAATTTTGTATCGCTGCTGCTATTCTCCGCCCAGCCGCCATCGGTAAACCCAAAGAAGTAAGAATTTAATCCAATTAAATAACGATACTCCAATGTTAAAATAGTAAAGCGGGAGACATATTCAGACTCTTCATCAAACCCACGCAGGGTTTTATATCCTCCTATCTGAAAAAGTTCATTCCTGAAAATATGATCACTTTGAAACAGGCCGCCATTAATTCCAATTTTCAATGTGCTTTGTTTTCCAATGGGTAAATAGTTGGCTGCAGATCCAGACAACCTGAGTTGATAACTTTTCAGTTTAATAGTATCATATAAAGTTTCAAAATCAAACCCGGGGTTGGCCGGATCTTTTAATTCTACAATTTCATTATTCTTTTTTATTTTTTTGCTTCCGGAAGCTCCGGATATTCTCAACTCATATCCGCTTCTTGGATTAAACCTGTAGTTCGTTTCGTTTTTTTCAAACACCAGCCCTATCAACACTGCATTCATATCTATAATATCCGGCAATCGACGGCTGGCAATTACTTTTGCTTCATTTATACCACCCTGGCTTATGATCGTCTGGGAATTTTGAATAAAAAGTTTGCCTGACTGTGAGGCTGATAAAATATACCTGGCCCCAAGGTTCTGGTTAATGTT
>DATDPZ010000030.1:0-7455 GCA_035292525.1 Chitinophagaceae bacterium | reverse complement strand
AGAATTCAGCAATGAAATGATCTCTTTATAGAATAAAGCGGACTGTTCATTAACCTGTGCCGTCACTGTGTTTTTAAACAGGGGGAGCTTGATAAGAATTCCCAGCACAAATACAAACAGGATATTAACCGGTGTTTTTTGTTTAAATAAACCTATCACTTACATGGATATTGAATCAATAAAAATCAATTTTTGCAAAACAAATATAATTACGATAAAAACAGGGAAGAATCATCTGGCTGGCACTTACCTGCTTGCCGTATTTTGGCAGAAACTCATGCCCCTTATCCAGGTTTTTCAAAGTTGGATTCCTGTTGATCTGCCCGTCAGGTGCCAGGGAATAGTCGTTAAGCAAAAGATTTTTTCTTTCCTGCAAATTGAAAAGAAAATGTAATTGCCCCCCGGTGTTCATTATATTATAGGAAATGCGGTCATCAGAATCATCATCGTATTGCCCTTTTCTTACCACATTGCTCCAGTCCAGTTTCCCGTTTTTATCAAAAGAAAAAATGATCAGGTTATCTGCATGATAACGTACAGCCTGGTTGCTGCTACCCCTTCTCCACCAATTGTAATAATAGGGAGAGTAATAATAATAGTCGAGCGGAGAAGTAAAAGGAGACCCATACATATAATCCCAGCGGTTCCAGTTGCCCGACCTGGAAGTAGTATAAAAGGCCTCAGCATCTATTAAAAAGCCACCATCTTTTTTTATAATAATGTTCCGGATGAAATAATCATTAAAAGCCATACGGAAGTTTCCATCACCTTTGGCTTCACGGCGCAGATCTTCACTGAATGCTAATAAATTCTGATATTCAAATCCCCCGGTATTTTTATTTAAAATCAAAAAATACAGGCCTTCAATATTTCCTCTTTTCTGGTTATAATAAAAAGCGTTCAGCAGGTAGCGGTTATTATCATTATCCACTTTTACCCTCAGCTCATCCAGGTAATTCTTATCCAGGTTCAGATCATAATAAGTGAAATCGTCAGCCATTGCTTTTTTCACTACGATGTATGCTTTTGAAATATTTTCGTTACCGGTACGAACAAATTTTGTAAACACCAGGTTGCCGTCATTATCCAAAGCAAACTCCCCCAGGTTATCATTACGTTCTTCCATGGGCATCACCAGGTTTGTTTTTTTTAAAAGTTCAAGTTTATCATCGAAGAGTTTTGTTGTAACCAGGAATTTTTCCCTGTTACGGCTGTTGATCTTGAAGATGATCAGTTTTTGTTTGTCTTCACTGCTGAGGGTAGTATAGATCTTGTTATTCGTCAAAGCTCCCAGGGCAGTGGTATCTAATTCAATGGGATCAGAAATTTTTTTACCCATCCCATCCAGCTTTACAGCCATGCAATGCACAATATTTCTTTTCTGGTACTGGTAGATCATGTACACAAAATCCGGGTAAGGGAAAAAGTCCACGTTGATCATTCGTTCATCCGGAAGATATTCATGCCTGACCCTTTTTATTTGCTTCATGTTATTGTCATAGACGCTGATGAAGTTTTCTCCTCTTATGTTTTTATAGATAAGAAAGTTATTACCCATTTTTCCGATGATCTCAAAATTCATTCTGCGGCTGTCTTCCCTGTCCGGTTCAGAAATCAGAATACGTTGGGCATGCAGATAAGGCAAACCCGCTATGAACAATAGAAATAAAATCATCAAACGCTTAGATTTCATAGAATTTCTTTTAGGGTATAAAATTACAAGTTGTTGCTCAATAAAGAAGAATGTCGTTTCCGGGTTATTTGGTTAGTTGTTTTAGAAAAAATGGAAGGTTAATTTACGAAATAGTTGCTTCAGCCTGCCTGGTTTCCTTTACTTAAGATGTGCAATATTCAAGCCAGTAAATAATTTTTGATTTTATCTGATTTAATTTCCATATATCTTTGATTCTTGTTCCGTAAGCTTGATCTGTACAGGCTTCAAAAAAAAAATTAGTGAGAATCCCCACCAATAAAGTTACACTGGCTGGTCTTGTCGTAGCTATCGGCATTATTTATGGCGATATAGGTACTTCCCCGCTTTACGTTTTTAGTGCCATCATTAAAGACAAAGTCATTACTTCGGACCTGATCCTTGGTGGGCTTTCCTGCATTATCTGGACGCTTACCATACAAACTACCGTCAAATATGTCATCCTTACGCTCCGGGCAGATAACAAAGGCGAGGGTGGCATGTTCTCCTTATTTGCATTGGTAAGACGTCATGGCAAGTGGGCCGTGTTTCCTGCTATGATCGGGGGTGCGGCTGTTTTATCTGAAGGTATCATTACACCTGCCATCTCTGTTACTTCCGCTGTGGAAGGTCTCAAACAGATCCAGGTTTTCAGTACCATTACCCAATGGACAATTGTTGGTATTGTATTATTTATACTTTTTTTACTTTTCTTTTTACAACAATTCGGCACAGCGTCAATCGGCAGATTTTTTGGCCCGGTGATGGTCGTCTGGTTCACCATGCTCATTATCCTGGGAGTGAGTCATATTATGGATGATATTTCTGTTTTAAAAGCCTTCAATCCATATTATGCATTTAAACTACTTGCCCTATACCCGCAAGGGTACTGGATCCTCGGAGCTGTTTTTCTATGCACTACTGGTGCGGAGGCATTATATAGTGATCTTGGTCATGCCGGAAAAGGTAATATTCGTATTTCCTGGATTTTTGTAAAAACAAGTCTTATCCTTAATTACCTTGGTCAGGGTGCATGGCTTTTAAATCACCAGGGAACAGAAATAGCTAATATCAATCCATTTTATGCTATTATGCCCGATGAGTTCAGAATGATTGGGATCCTTATTGCAACCGGTGCTACCATTGTTGCCAGCCAGGCATTGATCTCCGGTTCGTTTACACTCATCAGTGAAGCCATGCGGCTGAATTTATGGTCAAAGGTCAAGATCAATTATCCCAGTGAAGAAAAAGGTCAGTTATTTATTCCGGCAGTAAATATGCTGCTATTTCTAGGGTGCTGTGGCGTAGTATTGTATTTTCAGAAATCAACCAATATGGAAGCAGCCTATGGGTTAACAATTAACCTGGGCATGCTGATGAATACGGTATTGTTCTCATTTTATTTATTCACACACAGAGTTTCCAGGTTTTGGGTCTTTATTTATTTGCTTGTTTATTTAACAGTCGAAATTTCCTTCCTGGTTGCCAACCTGGACAAATTTACTCATGGCGGGTATGTTTCTTTCATTATCGGTGGTCTGTTATTTACTATCATGTATGTTTGGTACAGGGCACGGAAAATAAAAAACCGTTATGTTGAGTTTGTACGGCTGGAACATTATATTCCGAAAATACAGGAACTCAGCAATGACAAATCAGTTCCCAAATATTCTACCCACCTGGCTTATCTTACCAGCGCCAACAACCCGAAAGAAATAGAACATAAGATCATTTATTCTATCCTGGATAAAAAACCCAAGCGGGCCGACATTTACTGGATGGTACATGTGGATACCCTGGATGAACCTTATACCTGTGAATACAAAGTGGAGCATATTATTCCCAATGATATCATCCGGGTGGATTTCAAACTTGGCTTTAAAGTACAACCCCGGATAAACCTGATGTTCAGAAAAGTGGTGGAAGACCTGGTAGCAAATAAAGAAGTTAACATTCACAGCCGTTACGAGAGCCTGGAAAAAAAGAAACAGGTGGTAGGAGACTTCCAGTTTATTGTTATGGAAAAATACCTGAGCCAGGATAATGAATTACCTTTTTGGGAAAAAGTAGTGATGAAATTTTATTTCTGGATAAAAGACGTCAGCCTGTCAGAAGAAAAAAGTTTTGGGCTTGATGTGGCAAATGTTACAGTAGAAAAATTCCCTTTAATTGTAGCGCCGGTAACCAGCCTGCGTTTGAAAAGGATCCTGGATGATGAATAAGGATGGATAGAAATCTTTCATTCCTGCTAATTCAGAATAAACACTTACCTTAATTCCTTTAACTCAAATCAACTTGCCTGGTTTTATTTATTACATTATTGGCGGAATCATCGTGCTGTCAGTACTTATTTATTTCCTGCAGGAACGGTTTATATTCAAGCCGGAAAAATTAAAAAAAGATTTTCAGTTCAGATACGACATTCCCTTTAAAGAATATTTTTTTGATGTGGAACCCGGGGTCAGCATCAATGGTCTTCATTTTTACAGGGAAAACCCAAAGGGGTTGATTCTTTATTTTCATGGTAATACCCGAAGTATAAAAGGATGGGCCAGGTATGCCCGTGATTTTTATCGCTTCGATTATGATGTGCTGCTGGTAGATTACCGGGGGTTTGGAAAAAGCACCGGCAAACGAAGCGAAAAAGAAATGCTGAATGACATGCAGTTTGTGTATGAAAAGTTAAAGGAACAATATGCAGAAGATCATTTAATTGTTTATGGGCGAAGCATGGGAAGTGGTTTTGCCAGTAAACTTGCCGCTGATAACAACCCCCGGTATTTAATCCTCGATGCACCTTATTATAGTTTTCTGAAAGTAGTAGAAAGGTTTTTTCCCATTTTACCGGTTCGGTTTGTTTTACGCTTTCACCTGAGAACAGATAAATGGATCAGGTTTGTAAACTGTCATACCTACATTATCCATGGCACAAAAGACCTGTTGATACCAATCCGCCATAGTGAAAAACTACAAAAACTGAACCCCCGAAAAATCACGTTAATCCGTATTCATGGCGGGCACCATAACGATCTCCCCTCCTTTGATGATTACCACAATTTCATCAGAGATATCCTTAAATATTGAGTGTGTCTCATTCCTGCTGTCATTAAAATCAGTATGATGGTTTTCCCTTTTTTGTTTTCATCTTTGCCGGAATGAAAAAAGAAAGAGTAAAGAATGTCCTGAAATGGATAAAAATTGCTGCACTCATTTATGTACTTGGAGCGATTGCCTTATATTTTTTGCAGGATGCAATTTTATTCCGGCCCAAATCCTTAAAAAGCACTTACAAATATGATTTCCCTGAAAAACATGAGGATATCAATATACCGGTAAATGATAATTCCAACCTGAACATCATCCGTTTCTTTAGTACCGATACCATTACAAAAGGGGCTGTTTTATATTTTCATGGAAATAAAAAAAACATCGCCTGGTATGCAAAGTATCCTCCCTTCTTTACCCGGCATGGCTATGAAGTGTGGATGATAGATTACCCCGGCTTTGGAAAAAGTACCGGCCGGTTTACAGAAGAGAATTTATATAATTGGGCCGGTTATTTATATAAATATGTCAACTCAAAATTTTCGTCAGAACATATCATTATCTATGGTAAAAGTATGGGAACAGGGATTGCCTCTCAATTGGCATCAAAGCAGGCCTGCAAAAGTTTGATACTGGAAACTCCTTACTATAATTTTCCCTCAATACTAAAAACCTATTTGCCTTTTTATCCCATTAACCGGATGATAAAGTATGAATTTCCCACTCATCGTTACTTGTTGCATACCCATGTGCCAGTTACTATTTTCCAGGGAACCGCTGACCGGATTGTAACTTATTCTAATGCTGAAAGATTAAAAGTTTTTTTAAAACCGGGGGATGAATTTATTTCTATTGAAGGAGGTAGCCATAACGATCTCTTTAAGTTTAAACAAACAATCAGCAAGCTGGACTCTTTACTCAAAAACTAAAATTATTCTTCAAGCAGCATTTTTGATTTTGAAACTTTCAGTTTGTAGCCTGCACCAATCTTCAAAGCGTAATTTTCTTTTTCATGACTGACCGGGAAACCATAACAAACAGGATAGTCATACTCTTTCACCAGCTCCCTGATAATCTCATAGGCAGATTGGCCGAAAGGTTTTTCTGTATCCTTCATATCACAAAAGCCACCTACGATCAATCCTGCTAATTTATCCAGTTTTCCACTGCGTTTCAGTTGATACATCATCCGGTCAATATTGTAGAGATATTCACCGGTATCTTCTATAAAAAGGATTCTTCCTTTTGTTTTCAGATCTGAATCTGTACCGGACAGGTGAGCCAATAAAGCAAGATTCCCCCCTGCCAGTTCACCAATTGCTTCTCCTTTCCTGTTGAATGCATGTGCTGCTGCCTGGTATTTTATTTTTTTCCCCTGCAAAACATTTCTGAGAGATTGTACAAATTCATTTTGATAACCCCCTTCATTAAAAGCATTGGCCATGGGTGCATGAAGGGTGGCAATATTATAGTTCCGGTAAATATGTGAATGTAATACCGTGATATCGCTGAAGCCGATGATCCACTTGGGTTTTTTTTTGAATTTTGAAAAATCAATCTGATCGATGATGCGGCCCACTCCATAACCGCCCCTGGCGCATAACACAGCTTTCACTTCATCATCATCCAGCATTTGTTGAAAATCGCTAAGCCGTTCTTCATCTGTACCCGAAAAACAATTGAATTGCTTACCCACCGTCTTTCCTACCTTGGTGGTAAACCCCCAGTCCTCATTTAAAACCCGGATACACTCCGAAACTTTCTCTACCGGCATATAACCAGCCGGGCATACCAACCCGATAGTGTCGCCTTTTTGTAAATATGGTGCTGTTTTAATCATTGTTAAATTGTTGTTTTGTCAAATTGTTAAACGAATATCCCAAAAACAATTTAACCATTAATCAATTTAGCTATTACACTTCTTTTAAATTCACCTCGTCGCCAGTTACAATCAACCTGTGTCCGACAGCACATTTTAATGCAAAATTATTTCGCTGATGACCCACCGGAAAATCAAAACAAACCGGGTAAGAATAATTTTTTACTTTTTCCAGTACAATTTCAAAAAAGTTTTTCCCAAATTCCTCCAATGGGTCATCGCTTGGTTTTATCCTGAAACCACCAACGATCAGGCCCGCCAGCCGATCCAGCTTTCCGGAGCGTTTCAGGTTCCAGAACATTCTGTCTATATTATATAAATATTCACCGGTATCTTCCACAAAGAGAATTTTCCCTTCTGTATTGATATCAGATTTTGTACCCGCCAGGGTTTCCAGCATCTTTAAATTTCCTCCTGTCAATACTCCTTCTCCAATACCTGTTTTATTCAGATTATTGGGCAACGATGAGTATTTCATTTTTTCACCACTAAGAGCCAACCTGATAGATTCAATTGTTTCCACCTGTATTGATTCTGCTTTTGACCAATCTTCAGGAAAACTATTACACATTTTAGAATGAAGAGAAGCAATTTTAAAATTCTGAGTGAGGTGAGAATGAAAAACAGTGATATCACTAAAGCCAATAATCCATTTGGGTTGATTGTTGAATTTATCCCAGTTCAGATGATCAATGATCCTTACAGCCCCATATCCGCCCCGTGCACACATAATGGCTTTTATTTCCGGGTCATCCAGCATTTGCTGAAAATCTTTTACTCTTTCTTCGTCTGTTCCACCAAAAGTAAAATCCCTTTTGCCGATTGTGTCTCCGATTCTGAT
>DATDPZ010000029.1:0-2057 GCA_035292525.1 Chitinophagaceae bacterium | reverse complement strand
AATAACTCTGCCTGTTTCCCGTCGCCCTTTCCTTTTACCCATTCCATTTCCACAGATTTGCTATAGTCCAGTAACCTGGTACCAACAGTTCTGTAGCCGGAAACTTCAGACATTTTAGCAAGCTTTAATTTTCCTTTTCGTATTTGGGCACCCCTGCCCTGCTGTACGGCCAGTACAGGTTCGGGATCAGTGGTTACCATTTCCACATAATTTTCATCCCCTTCTTTGATAAATAAAAATTTATTTTTTAATGTGGTGGTTTCAATTTTAAACCGCTTGAGCATAAATTGTTTTTTGTCCATATCGGCATAAACAGCTGTGATCAGTTTTTCAGGATCAAACTTTTCTATCAGGATGATTTTTTCCGGATCCAGCTTTTGCGTCAGTTCCTGGTCGGTGATCTCATAATTTCCATCTTTATAAATAACCAGTATTTGTTCTTCGCCTTCAAACATACCGAGGTATCCTCCTTTCTCATCCGTATTTAGCCTGCCAAACTGATCGTCGTACCATAATTTTCTACCGGCAATAGTTGATTTACCGGCTACAATTTGTTTTACAGATTTAATTGGATATTTGGTTATAGTATTTCCCATACTACTTCTTCCTTTTATTTCAAGATCTGCAAAATTGAATTCAAATTCCTTTTTATGAGCTTTACAACCAGGCGTTAAAACAATTCTTAAGATTCCTGCTTCTCCATTTGGATTTACAGAAAAATAATGCACTTTACTGTTTTCGTCTCCTTTGGTCAGGTCGTATTCTTTATCTCTTGTTACACCGGTAACATTAAAGCGTTTGGCAAAACTTTTACCGCCTTTGCCATCTGTATAGATCATGTTGTAAGTGGTACGGTCATCATTTTTCTGAAAAATAGCAGCATGGATGATGTCTTTCCCGATATAAACCTTATCTCCCACTTTCACTACTTTCATGATGCCCCGTTTGGTAAATACAATGATATCATCCAGGTCGCTGCAGTCACAAATAAATTCGTCCCTGTCCGTACCGGCACGGGCGGATTTTTTTAATCCTGTTCCGATGAATCCTTCTTCCCGGTTCATATAAAGTTTCGTATTAGCAATAGCTACCTGTTTTGCTTCGATCACTTCCATTTTCTTAATCTCTGTTTTCCTTTCTTTCCCTTTACCGTACTTCTTCAATAAATTTTCATGGTAATTAACAGTATAATCTACCAGGTTAGCCAGGTCATGCTTCACCTGTTTGATAGTTAATTCCAGTCCTTTGATCTGATCATTGAGTTCATCAATATCCAGCTTATAAATTCTTCTTACCGGTTTTTCAGTCAGTTTGATAATATCCTCTTTTGTGATGGCCCGTTTCAGATTTTTTTTGAAAGGAACAAAAGCCTTGTCAATTGCTTCCAGTACTTTTTCCCAGGTCTCATGCTTTTTTTCCAGTTCTTTATAAATTTTTTCTTCAAAGAAAATTTTCTCCAGCGAAGTGTAATGCCATTTTTCCTGCAGCTCGGCAAGTTTAATGTTTAATTCCTGTTCCAGTAAATCTTTTGTTTTATCCACTGAAAGTTTCAGCAACTCATTCACGGTGAGAAACTGTGGTTTCTGGTCAACGATCACACAGGCATTGGGAGAAATAGAAACTTCGCAATCAGTGAATTTATATAAAGCATCAATGGTGATATCAGGAGAAATACCCGGGGCCAGGTCCACCTGTATCTCCACTTCTGCAGCTGTATTATCTGTTACTTTCCTGATTTTGATCTTTCCCTGGTCATTTGCTTTTACGATGGAATCCATCAGTTGTGCAGTAGTAACGCCATAAGGCACACTACGGATGGCCAGCGTTTTTTTATCCAGCTCTTCAATGTGTGCTCTCACTTTTACCCTGCCACCCCGCTTGCCCTGGTTGTATTCATCCACATCTATTTGCCCGCCGGTTTGAAAATCGGGATAAAGTTCAAATCTTTTTCCCCGTAAATATTTAATGGCTGCTTCAAGCAGTTCACAAAAATTATGTGGTAAAATTTTAGTGGCCAGTCCCACAGCAATTCCTTCTGCGCCCTGTGCTAATAATAA
>DATDPZ010000028.1:0-9172 GCA_035292525.1 Chitinophagaceae bacterium | reverse complement strand
GCCGGATATCTTTTCCTGTAACGGGAATTCCATTCCCCGGACGGGAATCATCCAGTTGGCCCCGATACACCAACTCCGGTTTATAATTATATATAAAAAAATCTGGTGTACAGGCAGCATGATATGCTTTTGCCACTTCCTGTGTTTCATCATATAAATAAGGGAAAGGATATTGCAGCTGAATAGCTGTTTCTTTCATCAACTCCGGGGCATCCTCAGGATAGTTAGCAGCATCGTTGGAGCTGATAGCGACAAAACCAATCCTTTTATTTTTATAATCATTGGCAAGCCTTACTATTTCATTATTTACATGCTTTACAAAGGGGCAATGATTACAGATAAACATGATGACAGTAGCCAGGTCTCCTTTCACCTCTGAAAGCGAAATCTGTTTTGCCGAGACAGTATCAGGAAGAATAAAACCGGGGGCAGTTGTTGCCAATGCTACCATGGTGGAGGGAGTTCTTGCCATGAATTAAAGGTAATGGATAAAATAATTGTCTGATTCTGGTCACCACCTCTTTATAAGATCGTTTATATGATAATAATCAGTCCCGAATTTGACCTGCTACATAAAAAAGCAATTAATTAAATAATATCTATGTTGATTGAAATCTTCGTTATTATGAAAAAAAATTCATTAAAAAAGAAATACGTTTATTTTTTTGGCGGCGGCAAAGCTGATGGTAAAGAATCCATGAAAAATTTACTGGGTGGCAAAGGCGCCAACCTGGCTGAAATGGCAGGGCATCCAAAACTTCAATTACCCGTTCCTCCGGGATTTACGGTAACTACGGAAGTGTGTGCTCATTTTTATGCTAACAAAAAAACTTACCCCAAAGAATTAAAAGGACAAACAATTGCTGCAATTCAAAGAATGGAAAAGCTAATGGGAAAAAAATTTGATGATGAAAAAAATCCAATGCTGGTTTCTGTTCGTTCAGGTGCAAGACGCAGTATGCCGGGAATGATGGAAACCGTACTGAATATCGGGTTAAATGCAAAGACCATCAAGGGACTGATTGCTCAAAGTGGAAATGAACGGTTTGCCTATGATGCCTATCGCAGATTAATAATGATGTATGCCGATGTAGTGCTGGAAAAAGGCAGAGGTATTGACCCGGGTGGCTATAGAGGAAAGAATGGGAACGGTATCCGGAAAATTCTGGATGAAAAAATGGAAACCGTTAAGCGAAACCAAGGTTATACCAGTGACACGGAATTGAAAGTTGATGACCTTAAAGCCCTGGTCAAAAATTTTAAGCGGACAATAAAAAAAGTATTGGGCATTGAATTTCCAGATGATCCATGGGAGCAACTATGGGGCAGTATCGGTGCCGTATTTGGCAGCTGGAATGGTAAAAGGGCTATTGAGTACAGGCGTATTGAAAATATTCCCGATGAATGGGGTACTGCGGTAAATATACAGGCTATGGTTTTTGGGAATATGGGTAACGACAGTTGTACAGGAGTAGCATTTACCAGAAATCCGGGTACAGGAGAAAATAAATTTTATGGCGAATATCTTGTAAATGCACAGGGTGAAGATGTAGTGGCCGGCACAAGAACACCTGCGCCGGTAAACGAATATTCCAAGAACGAACAGAGTAAACAATTTATTTCGCTTCAAAAACTGATGCCTGAACAGTATAAAGAATTATTCGGATATCAGAAAAGACTGGAACAACACTACAAGGACTTACAGGATATAGAATTCACCATTGAAAAGGGAAAATTATATATGTTGCAATGCCGGGTGGGCAAAAGAAATGGAATTGCTGCAGTACGCATAGCAACAGATATGGTTGCCGAAAAACTGATCGATGCGAAAACCGCGGTCATGCGGGTGGCTCCTGATCAATTGGTTGAATTGTTACTTCCTATGCTGGATCCTAAAGCAGAAGAAACAAATGCGGTAATAGCAAAAGGATTGCCGGCAGGGCCCGGAGGCGCCAAAGGCCGGGTTGTTTTTTCATCTAACGATGCAGTGGCCTGGGCAATGAAAGGAGAGAACGTGATTTTGGTTCGTGAAGAAACCTCACCGGAAGATGTTGATGGTATGCATAAAGCACAGGCGATTCTTACTACAAAAGGAGGAATGACATCACATGCTGCATTGGTAGCAAGAGGATGGGGTAAATGCTGTATAGTAGGTTGTGGCGATATTGAAATTCATCACGAAACAAAAATGTTCAAAGCAAAGAATGCTGTGTATATAAAAGAAGGAGACTGGATCACATTAAATGGAACAAAGGGATTGGTTTATGAAGGAAACCTTGGCCTGGTGGATATAGATCTGGACAAAAATCAATCGTATAAAAAACTGATGAAGCTGGTTGATAAAATAAAACGGATGGGTGTACGTGCCAATGCAGAAACACCAGCTGATGCGGCACAGGGAATAAAATTCGGGGCCGAAGGCATTGGCTTATTCCGGACAGAGCATATGTTTTATGGAGAAAATAGCGAAGAGCCGCTTTTTTTACTGCGCAAAATGATTCTGAGTAAAACGCTGGAAGAAAGAAAAACGGCATTGAAAGATTTGTATGTATTTGTAAAAAAGGATTTCAAAGACACTTTGCTTGTTATGAAAGGATTTCCTGTAACCATACGTTTGCTTGATCCTCCGCTGCACGAATTTGTACCACATGATGCAGAAAAACTGCAGCAGTTGAGTAAAGAACTGGGTATACGGTTAAGCGTATTAAAAAGAAGAGTGCTTGCATTGCATGAAAACAATCCGATGCTGGGCCACAGGGGAGTGAGACTCGGGATAAGTTATCCCGAAATTACCGAGATGCAGATAAGAGCCATCCTGGAAGCAACAGCAGAAATTTTAAAATCCGGTAAAAAGGCATTTCCGGAAATCATGGTACCTGTAACCTGTACAGTAAATGAACTTATTCATCAGAAAGAAATAGTGGACCGTGTTTATAAAGAAGTGTGTGATAAAATGAAACTCAGAAACATTTCTTATTTATACGGAACAATGATTGAGATTCCACGGGCAGCCCTGAAAGCAGGGCGAATGGCAGAAGTGGCCGACTTTTTCAGCTTTGGCACCAATGATCTTACACAAATGAGTTTTGGTTTCAGCCGGGATGATATAGGGGGGTTCTTGCCTAATTATCTTGACCAGAAAATTCTATTTGAAGATCCTTTCCAAACTATTGATCAGGAGGGTGTGGGAGAGTTGATAAAAATCGGTACTGAACGGGGCCGTAAAACAAAACCCAAACTTAAAGTAGGTATCTGTGGTGAACATGGTGGTGATGCCGAAAGTGTAAAATTTTGTCATCGTATTGGCATGAATTACGTGAGCTGCTCCCCTTTCCGTGTACCCATAGCAAGATTAGCGGCTGCACAAGCTACAGTGCAGTTTGGGAAATAAATTAGTTTTTTTTTGATCTGAAGAAATAGATACGGCCGGTGATTCTTCACTGGCCTCTTTTTTAAAACAGAGATAAAATTTTTAGAGTAAATATTTCTGAAAACGCAATGATGTTACTCTTCAATTTTAACAACTTTTCCGGTTACATCAATGTACATCCACTTACCTCCTTTCATTATTCTTGCAGTGCCTTCTGTGAAACTGTCAGCATAATTATATTGAAACGGGATGACTACTTTATTAGTCTTATTAATATAACCCCAGATCATTTTACTGTTGCAAACCGGGGCTAACTGGTTGCCGAAACTTCTGGCATTTGAATACATCAGCGGAATAACAAGTTTCCCTGTCAGGTCAATAAAACCAAAAGATTCTTCTTTGGCTACTACTGCCAGTCCTTCATGAAAAGAATATACTTCGGTGTACAGGGGTTTTACAATTTCATTTCCTGCGCTGTCAATAAAACCCCATTTTTTTTCAATCATGACCCCTGCCCGTCCTTCCGAAAAACTCATGCCATCATCATAAATTAACGGGATGATCAATTTCCCCTTTTCATCGGCATAGCCGTATTTATTATTCTTAACCACTTTATATATTCCGCAATCACAGGCATCTACCAGGTCGTAGTTTTTTGTCCAGGATTGACTTTCTCCTGTAAAGGAGAATAACAGGAAGCAGGGGAAAAAAATAAAATGTCTCATAGCCCTTAAATTTTATCCCAAAAAATAATACAGGCATAAGGTAGCACTTCTTTCAAATAAAGACCATGATATTATTCAGCCACCTGGCTGATCTTGAGACAACAGATTAGAAATGATGTGGGTAAAATTTTTTCTAAAAAACCTTTGCCAACAGCAGCAAATCATTCTTGGGCAGAAGTGGTATTTTCGCCGGGAAATAAAAAAGTATGAGCATTCGCATTTTCATTACCGGCGGCACTTTTGATAAGGAATACAACGAACTGAACGGGCAGCTTTATTTTAAAGACACCCACCTGCATGAGTTGCTGGAACTGGGTCGAAATCTTGTTCCGGTAAAGATCAGAACACTGATGATGGTGGATAGCCTTGAAATGACGGATGAAGACAGGGACCTGATCGCTCATCAGTGTAATCAGTGTGACGAATCTGAAATAGTGATCACCCATGGCACAGACACCATGGTAGAAACAGCCATACGCCTTGCTGAACAAATAAAAGAAAAAACAATTGTACTTACGGGGGCCATGATCCCGATAAAATTTGGCAGCAGTGACGGACTGTTTAACCTGGGCAGCGCTTTGGCGTTTGCACAATCATTGCCACCGGGTGTGTATGTGGCCATGAATGGCCGATATTTTCACTGGGATAATGTGAGAAAAAATAAACAAACCGGCGTCTTCGAAGAATTGAAATAACTCTTTTGCATTTAAAAAGCCCCGCATTTGCAGGGCTTTCTGATTTTATAAAAAATTTTTTAAAACGATTTTTTTGTTTCCAGTAATTTAAAGAACTGATCCAATTGCGGAAGTATTAAAATTCTTGTTCTGCGGTTTGCTGCCCGACCGGTAACAGAACTGTTATCTGCAAGAGGGTTATACTCTCCTCTGCCGGCTGCGGCCATCTTAGCAGGATCCAGTCCGTATTCTTTTTGTAAAATTCTGACAACAGAAGTGGCTCTTTTTACACTCAGATCCCAGTTATCAAGTAACACACCGCTGCGGAAGGCTACATTATCTGTATGTCCTTCTACCATAAATTCTATATCAGGCTGGTTTTTCAGCACCATGGCAACTTTACCCAAAACTGTTTTAGCCGCCGGGGTTACTTCATACTTTCCTGTTTTGAAAAGCAGCTTGTCTGAAATATCAATATAAACAACTCCTTTATCTACTTTAATGTTGATGTCTTCATCAGCAAGATTTCCAATTGCACCTTTCAGGTTCATCACCAGTGCCAGGTTCAGGGAATCTTTTCGGGCCATAGACGATTGCAGGTCCTGGATATAAAGATCTTTGGCGCCAATATTCTCCAAAGATTTTTTAATGCTCTCTGCCTGTGATTTAGACATCACTGAAAGATCCTGCAGCTGTGTCAATACCGTTGTGTTGTTTTCTTTCAGAAAATCAATTTGTTTATTCAGGTCAGCAATTTTTGCTACCAATGCTGCATTTTGGCCTTCAAGAGATTCTCTCTGGCGACTCAGCATATTTCTGTCATTGATACAGGTGGTCAGGTCTGCCTGGATCTGTGTTTGTTTGATCACCAGGTCTGCGTATCGGGCTTGTTCACTTTTAAATTTTTTCGAGCTGACGCAGGAAACAAGGAACAAGGGCAATAGCGCTGCGAATAATAAGTTTTTTGGATTCATGACTTTTTTAATTTGTGGTAATTAAATTCAGGATAATGGCAATGGAAATAATTTTTTTTCAGGTTATGCAAAGATAGACGCAGATTTTTTTTATTTACTTAGACTATGTTAATATTATCAGTAAGCAAATGAAACATTCCCTGTTCAGGAAATCTGCCTTTTACAGGAGCAAAAAAGGTCAAAATTTTTTTAAAGTCCTCGTTTTCATTATCTGTAGGATAAAATGGCTCCGCAATACTGAGCTCTTTTTTACTGTAATCGAGTCCAACCATGACGATCGGCACTGCTGCTTTTTTTGCAATATGATAAAAACCGGTTCTTAGTTTATCCACTTTCTTCCTGGTTCCTTCCGGCGATAAAGCAATAAACAACTTATCAGCTTTATTGAATTTTTCAACAACCTGGTCCACCACGCCCTGCTTGCTGAACCGGTTTACTGGTGTGCCACCTAACCACCGGAAGAAAAACCCAAACGGGCCTTTGAACAGTTCTTCTTTTCCAAGATATTTGCCGTTTTTTATTTTAAGCAAATCCCGGAAAGCAATACTCAGCGGGAAATCTGTCCAACTAGTATGTGGGCCTACGATGATCACCCCTTTGTTTAAGTAATGCGGAAACTCATTCACTGCTTTCCAACCAGCCAGTTTTAAATATAATTTCAGGAACATTTACAGTTCAGATTTTATAAAAACAATTATGGAACCAACTCACCGGCAGCTTCCGCATCTTTATACTTATTCTTAATTACAGCCAATCGTTTTTTCATTCTGTTTATTTCAGTACGGTAAGACGACTGGTTAATAAGATTATTTTTTTCCTCCCGGTCTTTCTGCAGGTCATAAAACTCCCATTCTTTTACTGTATAAAAATAAATCAGTTTATATCTTTTTTCCCGGATACCCAGGTGTGGCAAAACAGCATGATCAACCGGGTATTCATAGTAGCGGTAATACAATTCTTTTCTGGGCAGCTTACCCAGCTTTCCGGACAAGAGTTTTTTCAGACTGACCCCCTGCATCCATTCCGGAACAGACACCCCTGCCAAATCAAGAATGGTGGGAGCAAAGTCAATATTCTGCACCAGCGAATAATTTACTGTTCCCGGTTTTATTTTTTCATTCCAACGTATTATTAAAGGAGTGTGCATGCTCACGTCATACATAAATCTTTTGTCAAACCAGCCATTTTCACCAAGGTAAAAACCCTGGTCGCTGGTATAAACCACAATTGTATTTTCTGAAAGACCCGTTTCGTCAAGATAATTCAACACCCGGCCTACATTTTCATCAACCGAAGCAACGGTGGCAAGATAGTCCTGCATATACCATTGGTATTTCAATTTCAGCAATTCTTTTCCTTGCGGTTTTTTTTGCTGCAACAGTTTACCTCTTTCAGAAAAAATTTCTTTCATCCTTTCCCTTTGCTTTTCCGGTACAGCGTTCATCAATGCATGGTAACCCCGGATGTCATTTGAATCGGGCCGATACAGAGGAATGTCCATCAGTAATTCCGGGTCTATTTTCAGATCGGTGCAGAGGGTCATATCTTTCAGAATACTCATTCGTTGCTGTTTAAAAGCAGATCCGCGGTCAGCGGTATCGGCATAAAGCGTTTCCGGTTCCGGAAAGGTTTTCTTACTGAAGATTTCAAGCCATTTTAATTCAGGGAAAAAATTACGGTGCGGGGCTTTGTGGTGTAACATCATGAAAAAAGGTTTTGTCGGCTCTCTTTTTTCTTTTAACCAGCCCAACGCTTCATCTGTGATCAGGGAAGTGGCATATCCGTTATAACGGACCGTATCCTTCGTCATAAGAATAAATTTAGTGGAATTATATAAACCCTGGCCCGGAAGAATTTTCCAGTAATCAAAGCCGGTGGGCAAAGAATGAAGATGCCATTTACCAATAAGAAAGGTTTGGTAGCCCACCTCTTTTAATAGTTTGGGTAAGGTTGTTTTTGAGCCATCGAAGGGGGTTCTGTTATCTTTTATGCCATTAAGATGTGAGTGTTGCCCGGTTAAGACCGTTGCTCTCACTGGGGAGCAAATAGAATTTCCTACAAAACAATTCACGAATTTCATTCCTTCATTTGCCAGCCTGTCAATATGGGGAGTGGAAATAAGGGTTTTATTATAAGCACTGATGGCATCTGCATCATGATCATCACTCATAATATAAATGATATTGGGTGGCTGGCCATAAACAGGCAGGCCAAGCAAACAAAACAGTATAAGACGGCACAACATATAATGAAGTTGATTGAAGTTAAACAATATCCATATTAAGCTGGCTAATAACCTTAAGCTTTTAAATAAACAGCAATGTATTTTTTATTATATCAAGTTTATCTTTAAGTTTACTTAGTTTTATTAAAAAAGCAAACTAATCCCATTTAATTCTTTCATGCACGGAGCTGTGAAGCATAAGAATCTTTTGAAAGCTGAGCCGTATTTTATCTGGGTGCTGGCACCACAGCTAATTACCGACGATCCGAATCTTCAGCACTATTATGATTTTGATGCAAACATCAGGGAGTTTTCAACGGCCTTTGAAAAAACAAATCAGCCGTGGAAGTGGCAATATGTTACGATCAATAATTTTAAAAGCATCATTGACCAGATTGCCGCCTCTGCTAACGGGTATATTCCTGTTGTGTTTAATTTGTGTGATGGCGATGAAGTAAACGGGGCGCCAGGAATATCTGTTATTAAATACCTGGAAGAAAAAGATCTTATTTATACCGGGGCAAGAGAAAGCTATTATCATCTTACTACTTCCAAGATTACCATGAAACAGGCTTTTGATAATGCTGCTGTACCCCATGCACCCTGGAAGATCATTACCGAAATGAACCAGGACCTGAAAGGCTTTTGTAAAAAAACAGCAACGCCTTTAATCGTCAAGCCGGCTGTATCAGGAGGCAGCATGGGGCTGGGAGTAAAAAATGTGGTACACAATGATGAAGAGCTTTCCCGTCTTGTGCATGAGCTTTATACAGGCTATCACGGATGGGATTTTACCTTTGGCGGATTAGTTGCAGAAAAATTTATAACCGGGCCGGAGTTTACCACCTTTGTTGTTGGGTCTTATAATCAGCCGGAACGGGCAATCATTTACCAACCGGTGGAAAGGGTATTTAATAAAAGACTGGCTGAAGAAGAAAAATTTTTATCCTTTGACAGGCTATGGGAAACCTATGAAGCCGAACAGCCATGTGGCAACGGGGTGTACGAAGACTTTTATAATTATTTTAAACCGGATCCCTCCCTGCATGATGCGCTTTGTAAACTGACATGGGATGCCTTTTGCGCAGTAGAAGGAACGGGGTATGGGCGTATTGACATTAGAATGGATAAAGAAACAGGAAAGTTGTTTGTGCTGGAAGTAAATGCCCAATGTGGACTGAGCGAAGATGAAAATTACACTTCTA
>DATDPZ010000027.1:0-2669 GCA_035292525.1 Chitinophagaceae bacterium | reverse complement strand
CCAGATAGGTTATATGCCACAGATTGGACGGTACCCGGACAATATGAAAGTAGGACAGTTGTTCAGGATGATGAAAAATATCAGGAAGGTTCCGGAAGCAGAACTGGATACTGATCTGTTGATAAAATTTAACCTGGTTTCAATTTTCGAAAAACCGATGCGTACCCTTAGTGGGGGTACCCGCCAGAAAGTAAGTGCTGCTTTTGCTTTTTATTTCAATCCCGCTATCCTGATACTGGATGAACCGACCGCAGGCCTCGATCCTTTTTCGTCTGAGATATTGAAAGAAAAGATCATGATGGAAAAGAAAAAAAATAAACTCATTCTTATTACTTCTCATATCCTCAGCGACCTGGATGAACTAACCACTCATATCATGTACCTGCAGGAAGGGAAAATGATTTTTTTCAAAGACATAGAAAGCCTTCGCAGGGAAACAGGAGAAGAAAAGCTGGGTAAAGCCATTGCCCATATTATGCGTGGGGGTAAAAAGGAAGCTCTGTGGATTGATGAAGTGCTGTCTGTAAAAGAAGCAAGGTTTGTTGATTAAAAAAATAAAATGAAATGCTGAAATTATCCCGATATGTTTTGTACGATATACTGCGCAGTAAGGTAGTGATCGCCTACACCCTGTTCCTGTTCCTTGTTTCTTTCAGTCTTTTTCAGCTGGAAGAAAATAACAGCAAGGCGATGCTCAGTTTGCTGACTATTGTATTGATCGTAGTACCCCTGATCAGCATGATTTTTTCCACCATCCATTATTATAATTCTTACGAATTTATTGAGTTGATGCTCTCCCAGCCATTGAGCAGGACTAGAATATTATTAAGTGAATTTGGTGGCGTGGCTCTATCCCTGTTAAGTGCATTTTTTATTGGTGTAGGTATTCCTGTTTTATTTTTTGCTTTTGATGAAACCGGCCTGTCCTTATTATTCACAGGCGGTTCACTTACTCTTATTTTTACTTCCATCGCTTTCCTGGCCTCGGTGAAAGCAAGAGATAAGGCAAGAGGTATAGGAGCCGCTTTATTACTTTGGTTTTATTTTGCCCTGATCTATGATGGCCTTGTATTAATGATATTATTCAGTTTCAGCGATTACCCGATGGAAAAATTTACGCTTCTGCTCTCGGCACTCAATCCCATTGACCTGGGCCGCATCTTCATCATGCTGAAAATGGATGTCAGTGCATTGATGGGATATACCGGCGCCTTGTACAAAAATTTCTTTGGTAGCGGTACCGGCGTACTGTTTACCATGGTTATCATGATGACCTGGATTATTCTGCCGCTTTATCTTGCTTTAAGCATATTTAAAAAGAAAGACCTGTAAAATTGTATCATAAAAAATTTCTTCCGGACCGGCTTCTTACTATGCCGTTTCACTTTTCTGATGTTTCTCAGAATCACAACTGATTAAAATCATATCAACACTCTTTTTCCGCTGATAGATTTGTGCTGAAACAAAAATCGACGAATATGGAATCTCCGCAGGAAAAAGAAAAATTCTTCCCCTCTGGGGCTATTGCCTTTTTTGTTGTACTGGTTATTTTAACGCTTGTATTCTGGTACGGCATTTATTATCTGATGATCCAACGTAGCTAAAAAAATATTTTATGGCATTTGATAAAATTGAAAAGGGGGTAATAATAACAAACCTGTGTTTAATCAGCCTTTTTGTTTTTTCTCTTTTATATGCAAAAAACAAATACAAGTCTGATGTGCCGGAATGCATCCCTTACGATAAAGCGTATGAAACTCCCAAAGTGAATAAGCTGGATGAAAAGACCTACCAGGTATTTGCCGTTTCGCAAATGTGGCAATTTCAGCCGGCAGAGATCAGTATTCCTGCCGGCAGCGAGGTGGATTTCTATGTTACTTCAAAAGATGTGGTGCATGGGTTTCACATTTATGAAAAAAATGTGAACATGATGGCCGTGTATGGTGGCATCAATAAAACTACGGTGAAGTTTGATGAACCCGGTGTATATAAAATTGTTTGCCACGAATATTGCGGTGTAGGACACCAGAATATGGAAGGAAAAGTTTTAGTTTATTAGATTATATACCAAAACAACTGTAAAAAAATTCCTGATGAAAGTAAGTAACACATTTAAGAGGATCATCTTTCTTGAGTTAGCTATTCCGGTTGCATTATTACTGATTGGCATTTACCATGGCCTGATGCAAACTGTTTACCGGGCCGGTGTATTGAACCAGACTTCATTTGCCAAACTGGATTATTACCAGGGGCTCACCTTGCACGGTGTTATTAATGCTATTGTGCTCACAACTTTTTTTGCGGTAGCCTTCGGTCATGTAACCATGGCTTTTTATTTTAAAAAAGAACCCAATAAAAAATTGATGTGGTTAAGCTTTGCAGTAATGATGACAGGCACTGTAATGGCGGCCTGGGCCATGTTAGCCGGTAAAGCTTCCGTTCTCTACACATTTTATCCGCCATTAAAAGCTCATCCATTATTTTATCTTGGGGCAGCTTTATTGATCGTGGGTTCATGGGTTCCGTTTTTTAACTGGACCAGCATGTATTTGAAATGGAAAAAAGAAAATCCGGTTACCAAAACACCACTGGCAGTGTTAGGAACCCTGATCAATTTCACCATCTGGTTTGTATGTACCCTGGCAGTAGCATATGAAGTATTAGTATTA
>DATDPZ010000026.1:0-9957 GCA_035292525.1 Chitinophagaceae bacterium | reverse complement strand
TGATTAAAAAAAGAACCAGTGAATCAATCTGTGCAATCGCCTTCAATTCTTCATCAGTAGTTTGTTGGGAGATATATTTTAAAGCAAAAATGACAAATAACTGGCCTGCGCCGGTGAAGAGAGCAATAATAAATATTCTTTTGAGCATCAGGTTTTGTGCTTTATCTTTTAAAGATTAAAGATAAAGGCAAATTAATCACCCGGGTATTACTCAAGTTCCTCTTTCATTCTTTGCATCACCTTTTTTTCAATCATCTTCTGTGCCAGCACAATCATATTTTTAAATGCCTTGGCGTGAGAGATGCCGTGGCCAATGATGACCGGCTTATTGACACCTAATACAGGTGTGCCTCCATAAATTTCAAAATTAAACCGGTCGAAATATTCGTGTTGTATATTTTTACTTTGCACAATATCATAAATGGATTCGGCCATTTTGAGAATGATATTGCCTGTAAATCCTTCGCAGACCATGACATCTGCTTTGTCCATAAAAACATCGCGGCCTTCAATGTTGCCAATAAAATGAATGTGTTTATTTTCTTTTAATAATGGATAAGTGGCCTGGCATAGAATATTGCCTTTCCCTTCTTCTTCTCCCACATTCATAAGGGCTACACGGGGTTTGTCAATACCCAGAATGGTTTGTGCAAAAACAGAACCCATTACGGCAAACTGGTTCAGTTGTTCCGGTTTGCAGTCTGCATTAAGGCCTACATCCAATAATAAACCCGTGCTCCCGTTTTCTTTTGGAATAATGGTAGAGATAGTTGGTCTCAATACTCCTTCCAGGGCTTTAATGCTGAACAAAGCACCTACCAGCATGGCACCGGTGTTTCCGGCACTGATAAATGCATCCATTTTGTCACTGGCCAATAATTGAAATCCAATAGCTATTGAAGATTTTGGTTTTTCCTTTAAAGCTTTAGTAGGATGCTCGTTCATGCCAATTATTTCGCCGGCATGAATTACTTGAATTTTTTCTGAAGGGAGTTTGTATTCCGTTAATAAAAGTTTGATCTGATCAAGGTTGCCAACTAAAAATAATTTAGCAGAACTTTCCTCTTCATTTAAAAATTGCAATACTCCTTTTACCGCTTCCAGCGGGGCAAAATCGCCACCCATCATGTCTATTCCGATAGTCATTAGAAGTACAATGTACAAATTCCCCGCCTGATTGATTCAGCAGGACATAAAAAACAAATTCCAAATTCCGCCAGGAGAAACCTTTAGGGAAATTGGAATTGATTAATGGAAATTAATTCTATTACTTTTTAACAGGAGATTTTTCAGCTACCAGCTTGCCTTTGTAATAAAGTTTTCCTTCACTTACATTGGCACGATGTCTCACATGAGTTTCACCTGTTGTGCTGTCAGTACTGATGGTAGCGGCTACCGCTTTATAGTGTGTTCTTCTTTTGGCGCTTCTTTGCTGGCTGTGCCGGCGTTTGGGATTTGGCATAACTCAAATTTTATAAATCGAAAATCAAATGTCTAGTTGTCTAAATTTTTAAATTTTTCTAACCCTTTCCAGATCGGGTTGTCTTTTTTTTCTGATTCAGTATTTTCTCCGGCCTTTCCGGATGCTTCGGTCAATGGGGGTTCCATTTTCTTCAGCAAATCCATGGCAGCTTTGTTGCAATAAGGCCCTTCCATTTTTTCAAAATTGCAGGTTTTTTGCATCGGCAAACTCAGGTTGATGAATTCGTAAATCCAGTCGGCAACATCAATATGGCTTTCACTACGGCTGATGTAGTACACATCCGGATCGTCTTCCTGTCCGTTCATCAATTCAGGGTCTTCCACCATTTTTACGGTAATGTTGAATTCATCCCATAATTCCATTGGCAGGAAGTTGTTGCAACGATCACAAATTGTTTCCAGTACACCGCCAATTTCAAATTTCAGCAACATAAAACCTGCTTTTTTAACAAGCTGCAGTTTTACATCTGCTTTGCAATTGCGAAAATCCTGGAGTTGGAACTTCTCAAAGAACCTATCTTCAATTTCAAATGTGTATTCATGGATTCCCGGTTTCAATCCCACAAAAGCTATTTCAAACTCTCTTCGGTGGCTCATGGTACTTTCATTTTTCCTTTTCTGATGTCCTGTCTGCCGGCAGGCAGGTATCAGGATCGGGGCGCAAATGTACGGGAATAATACTTAAGTTATTACCTGATTTTGAATTATTTTTAACCCGATCTTATCTTCTTAATTCCATTTTAAAACGCATAAAACTAGCAGATTGCAGAAATTTCTTAGCAAATTATTTGACCGGGTTATGAAAACAGGAAGCTGGGTATTGTTAATTATCATGACGATCCTGATAAAGTTTGCTTCAACCCAGCCTTTGTGGGTGGAGGAGAATTTTGCCACCAATATTTACCCGGTTGTTTCCAAAATCCAGCGTGGTATTTTCGGATGGATCCCTTTTAGTGTGGGCGATATTTTTTACAGCTTTTTGGTTTTTTTAATATTATTTAAAACAGGGCAGCTGGTTAAAAATGTTTATAAAAAAAAGATTAACCGAACTTATCTTTTAAACGGGTTGAAGCAGTTGATATTTTTTTTCTTATCAGGTTATGTTTTGTTTTATGGCCTATGGGGGCTCAACTATAGCCGCCCGGGCATCAGATACCAGTTAAGCCTGGAGATCAAACCCTATACGGTGGAGGATATTGATACACTAACAGGCCTGCTGCAGCAGCGGTTAAATTTATATGCCGCAACAGTGAATGAAAAACAACGGGACACTTTCAGTAAGAAAAAAATACTTTTTGAAAAAGCAACAGAAGCATATATGTATGCAGAAAACAGTTTCCCCTTTTTGTCCTATAGTCCGCAATCCATCAAGCCTTCTTTATACAGTTATCCCGGAAACTTCCTGGGTTTCCAGGGCTATTATAACCCCTTTACCGGTGAAGGTCAGGTAAACACGACTATTCCACGAATGCTGGAACCCTATGTGACGGCCCATGAAATTGCACACCAGCTGGGGTATGCAAGGGAAAATGATGCAAACTTTGTGGCTTTTCTTGCCTGCCGGTCTTATCCGTCTGAGATTTTCAGGTATTCCATGTATTTCGATCTGTACAGTTATTCTGTTTCCGAACTTTTCAGAAAAGATTCCCTGCTGGCAAAAACATTTGCAGATAAATTACATCCGCAGGTAAAAAAAGATTTTAAAGAGCTCAGGGATTTTTATAAAAAATATAAAAATAATATAGAACCAGTCATTACCTGGTTATATGGAAACTACCTGCAGGCAAACAACCAGCCCGAAGGGAAAAGAGCTTATAACCAGGTGGTGGCTTATTTAATTGCTTATTATAAAAAATTCGGAAAGGAGGCTATTTGAAGCCCCATCCACCTTATTCCTTCCCCAATAGGGAAGGAGCGGTTCTTTATCAATAACTCAAACTTCAACTCTTCCACATCAACTTCTGGTTTTTAATCAACATATTTGAATCTCATCAAATCCATTTACTATTTTTAAATAAGCTGGCCTTGTGTGCTGACAAGTCTCTCCTATTGGGGGAGATTTAGAGGGAGCCGGGATTAAAATTTATTCTTCCACATCATGCTTTCAACCGGTTTGTCACCCTGGTCTCTGTATTTGGCATCCTTTTTTTTATTGTAAGCAATTTCTATTTCACCTTCTACCGGGAAATATATAAGCTGGCCCACCGGCATTCCTTTATAAACTTTTACCGGTTGTTTTACTGAAATCTCCAGTGTCCAGTGACCGCAAAAACCAACATCACCTTTACCGGCAGTTGCGTGTATATCAATTCCCAACCTGCCGGTAGATGATTTGCCTTCCAGAAAAGGAACATGTGCATGTGTTTCGGTGTATTCTTCCGTGACTGCCAGGTAAAAAATATGAGGGTATAAAACAAATCCATCTTCCGGGATCTCAAAGTAATTGATCTTGTTATGCTTTTTTGCATCCAGTATATGCTCGTTATATGTAGCCAGCCATTTACCCAGGTGTACATCATAAGAATTACTTCCAAGGCAATCACGATTATACGGAGATATTTTAATAGTTCCCTTTTCAATTTCCTCCAGCACACGAAGATCAGAAAGAATCATTTTTTATTTTTTATGTTGTCAACAAATGCAATTCTAATCTACGTCCCTTTTGTTGCATGTTCGGTTGTACTGCATATCTTTATTCAACAAATAGAGCAGCAAAATAAAGACGAATCAATAACTAATGCCGGTTTTTTTTCAACATCAGATTAATGAATCAACAAGATTAGGTATCTGGAAAATAGAAGAGAGTGAGGAATTTTTCCTGGGTACCGTACCTCAGCACCGGAATGTAACCCATCCGCACAAGCGGTTGCAACACCTTGCCGGCCGTTTTTTGCTTCAATTTCTTTTCCCTGGCTTCCCTAATGAACTTATTCAGATTGCCGATACCAGGAAACCTTTTTTGCCGGATGAAAAATATCATTTTTCTATTTCTCATTGCGGAGATTTTGCAGCAGCCATTGTGAGCAAAGACAGCAGGGTAGGGATTGATATTGAAATACCGGTAGAAAAAATTTTAAGGATTCAGAATAAATTTTTATCAGAAGAAGAGAAAACAGAATTTTCAATTGTAAACGAAGGGCTTCTGACTCCCGACTCCCGACTTCCGACTCTCCTCTGGTCAGCCAAAGAATCAGTTTTTAAATGGTATGGAAACGGTACAGTGGATTTCAAACGACATATTCAATTGCAAAATCAACATTCAGAGAAGGGCATGATCAACTGTTTATTTTCAAAAAATAATACTGACCTGGTTATTCATTACCATCAATTTGACCACCTGGTACTGGCCTGGGTAGTAAGTTGAAGAATGTTTCAGCGTATTTTACAGCTATTGCAAAAAAACCATTCAGTAAAATTTATTACCTTCCATCTCCTGCAAAACTTATCTTGCTGTTTACAATTTAATAAATCATGGAAATTGTTTTTTTATTAACCGGATTAATAACTGGCGCCATTGCTTCCTGGTATTTTGCAAAAAGCAGGTTTACCAAGACGGAAGGTATACCGCTAAAAGACCTGGAGGCGGGTTATGTTCAAAAATCTATATTTGAACAGGTAAATGCCGATAATAAGGAAAAGAATAAGGAGATAAATTTATTAAATTCCAGACTGGCACAATTTGAAGAAAAATCCAAAGGCCTGGAAGAAAGGATTGAAAATCATAAAAACGAAATAGTGGAACTCCAGGAAAAAATGGGATTGGAATTTAAAAATTTATCCAACCAGATCTTTGAAGAAAAGAGTTCTAAATTTTTAGAACTTAATGAAAAAAAAGTATTTGATATTTTAAATCCACTGAAAGAAAAAATCCAGGATTTTGAAAAAAAAGTGGAGGAAAACTATAAAGAAGAAACCCGGGAAAGAATATCACTTAAAAAAGAACTGGAAATTATTGTCAGGCTAAACCAGCAGGTAAGTGAAGACACACTCAAACTGACAAATGCCCTGAAAGGCGACAAAAAAATGCAGGGTGATTGGGGCGAAATTCAACTTGAACTGATCCTGACCAGGGCTGGTCTTGAAAAAGATATTCATTACAGGAAACAGGAAACATTCAGAGACGATGACGGCAGCAACCAGCGTCCGGATTATGTTATTAACCTTCCGGAAGAAAAGAATTTAATTGTTGACTCCAAAGTGTCTTTAATTGCATACGAACAGTTTTTCAATGAAGACAACGATAAGAAAAAAGAAGACTATTCAAAAATCCATTTGCAAAATATAAATAAACACATTAATGAATTAGGGGCTAAAAACTATCAGAATTTATACGGGATAAATCCCCCTGATTATGTTTTGCTTTTTGTGCCGATTGAACCGGCTTTATATATAGCTTTAAAAGAAGATAATAAATTATTTGAAAGGGCCCTGGACAGGAATATTGTTTTAGTATCTACCTCTACATTGCTGGCGACATTGCGAACAATATCTTACATATGGAAGCAGGATAATCAAAAGAAGAATGTAGTGGAAATTGCCAGGGAAAGCGGAGCTCTCTATGATAAATTCGTTGGTTTTATGGAAAACCTGATTGATCTGGGAAAAAAAATTGATGGCGTTAAATCTGATTATGCAGAAGCAATGGGTAAGCTGTTTGAGTCCAGGCAAAAAGGAGGAACGATTATAGGAAGAATTGAAAGAATTAAAAAACTGGGCGCAGATACTACCAAATCACTCCCGCAAAACATACTTGACCGGGTGAATGAGAATGACCCTGATGAATAACATACTGACTGTTGAATAGCCGGTATAATTTTTTTTAAACTCCTGCTTCCAGTTCATTTCTTCTTTTGTATTATTTTTTCAGGGAAGCGAATTAATGCCCGGTATGCAGGGTTGAAATATTCTATAATCAGAGTCCTGAATTGATAATAAAAAAAGACCGGGTTTTATACCCGGCCTTTTATCTCAAAGTCTCTTTAACCGTCTTTTGAATAATTTATTAATTAATGCTGATTGAGTATGAACTTAACATACCATACTTTAAAGTATTTGAATTATCTGATGTACTAACTGATACGAAATAGGAACCTGGTTGCAAAACAGTAGAGGCGCTTAATATATTCGGATCATTGATGGTGGCAATTAATGATCCCTGACCATTGTAAACACTCAGGATCAGGTCAAGATTTCCCCCTTCATTATTTATACCTACGTTCTGGGGAATAACTGATACAGTACTTGAACCAGTAATATTGATAGAGAAAAAGTCAACATCTGAAGAGCTATTGATCAGTCCGCCCAGGGTAGATGAAAGCGCTGCAGCGCCTGATGTAGTATTTGAATAATCATCATTTACCAGGCCAACTACTCCGGAAATAATCGCAATATCATTCTGGTAACTGGTATAGGAAGAAGAACTGGTGCCATTGTGCCAGAGTGATAAGTTACGGCTATAAGATACACCCATGATCGGAGCCCAGCCAATTTCACCACTGCCTTGTCCGGGATTATATTCGGCGATCTTTGCACCATTGGCATCATAAACTGATTGGTGTCTTAAACCAAGTGTATGTCCTGCTTCATGAGAGCCGGCTTCTGCTATTCTTTTTACATTATATCCTAATAAGGAAGAGAACACAAAGCAGGGTGTATTATCTCCCCAGGTAAATGAATTTATAAATGAAACACCACCTGCCTGGCCAAACCATTCCCAGCTTTCTGTAAAAATCACTCTCATCCTTTTGTAAGGATTGGCATTGTTATAAACATTTTCATCTGTGGTGATCACTATATTGAAAGGGTTAAAGTCTGTGGCGATTCTCTGGAAAACTACAGCTTGTTCAGCTTCAGTTAAATTGGAAGGCAGGCAATTGATATCTCCGTTATAATTCCAGGATGTTCCGGAAACCAGTTGGCCATTGAAGTCTAAGAGTATTACATTACTGGTTGTATTTGTAGTTGTGCTTCCACCTCCACTTTTTGCTTTTGGGCCCGCGGTAATGGGTCTGCCCTTTGCCGCATCATAATTGATGGGGGGGCGTTTAATCATATTAAACTCAGAAATATCGAAACTGCAGGTTTCTTTTTCTCCATTAATACGGGGCTGCTGAGGTGCAATCTTATCAATAGATTTTTGGCAAGAGAATAAAAACATTGCACATAAGATGTACAGGTATTTCATAAGGACGTAATTAGGATGTTTTAATAAATTGGATTTACAAGTCTATAAACTATGAATTCATCATTTTATTATCTGCTAAGTAGATAATTTACCAGCGTAAAAAGATTGATTAAATGTTTATTGTTTCTCAAATGAAAATATACTATACCAATTCAGTTTACCGCTCAAATGGTTATGCCATTTTTTCAATACAATCAAACATTGAGTATGTTTTTTTACGTAGAAAAAATCCAGGTAAATTATCGGGGTTATTCAATTAAATTTTATGAAAGAAAATTGCTGAGACCCAAATAATGGTGGGATAACCAATTCAGGTATAAGGGTAAACCATGTTAATTATAATAACGGGCACTGTGTTAACGGTCAAACAGTGAAATAACTTTTTAAGATAAAAAAAGTCAACAATAAAAAATTGCTGACTTTAATAAGTGCCCGGGACTGGAATCGAACCAGCACATTCTTGCGAACGGCAGATTTTGAGTCTGCTGCGTCTACCAATTCCGCCACCCGGGCAAAGGGGTTGCAATATTACAACTTCGTTTTTAATTGCTGTGAAATGCGTAAAAGGTATTTTTTTTTAAAATAATATTCTTTCACCTGCAGTAATTCTTTTTCGGTAGTAATACCTTCCTGGTAATGCTCCACAATTTCTTTAACAGGTTTATATATTTCAATTTCCAGTTTATTAACGGAAGCCCGCAGATTTTTATTAAGTTCCGGGTTATCCTCCATATCCATCAACTGTTCATTTATTTCCAGCACCTCCATCAGAAAATCAGGAGGCAGTTCATATTTTTCTTCTTCTTCCAGCAGTCCTTTTAGTTGGAGAACATACCTGATCGTGGCCTCTTCATTCTGCAGGATTTTAAATGCTTTGTTAAGCTGTGCTGATTTATCAAGTACTTCTGCCTGTTTTTCCTCATTTTCTCCGGTAAAATAATCAGGGTGATATTTTTTACTTAATTCAAAATATTTTCGGGGCAAATCAGTCTTATCTGCTTTTAACTGTATGGGGATTTCAAAGAGTTCAAAATAATTCATATTCATTTATTCAGGTGATCAGGTAAATTTTGATAAATAAATTATAGATTCGGCTGCAAAATTAGGTTCTTCGCCAGCAAATATGAACATTCTTTAAAGCAACATATTTATATGATTAAAATAGGATTAATAAGGGAAGGAAAAATTCCGGCAGACAACCGGGTGGCATTGACGCCGGCACAATGCAAATGGATACATAAGAACAGCAGAGAGGTTAAAGTGGTTGCACAATCTTCCCCCGACAGGTGCTTCTCCGACAGGGAATATCAATCTGCCGGAATAGAAGTAGAAGAAGATATTTCTGATTGCGATATTTTTTTGGGGATAAAAGAGGTTCCGGTTAGTCAATTGATTCCAGGAAAGACTTATTTATTTTTTTCCCACACAAGAAAAAAACAAAAACAAAATCAAAAATTATTACGCAGTATTCTGGATAAAAAAATTACGCTGGTAGATTATGAATGCATGGAGCATGAAGATGGGCAGCGGATCATTGGCTTTGGATTTTTTGCAGGTGTGGTGGGTGCGCATAATGGTATGATGGCTTACGGAAACAGGACAGGATTGTTTAAGCTGGATCGTGTTTATAAACAAAGAAGTTTCCGGGAACTGATCCATACTTATTTCGGACTTCGGCTCCCCAATGTAAAAATTGCAATTACAGGATCCGGCAGAGTGGCGCATGGCGTGCTGGAGATCATGAACCTGATGGGTATTCATGAAGTGGAGCCCGACGATTATTTGATAAGAAGATTCTCATATCCTGTTTATACACAATTGAAAGGGGCTGAACTTTATGAGCATAAAATTTCAGGCCAATATCACCGGCACGAGTTTCATGACCATCCCGAATGGTACCGCTGTAAATTTCTTCCCTATGCCGGGCAAACAGATATTTTACTGAATGGCGTTTTCTGGGATAAAAATGCACCAAGGCTTTTTGAGAAAGAGGATGTGAAAGCGGATACATTTATTATACAAACAATTGCCGATATAACAGATGATATCAACGGTTCTGTTCCCATCAACCTTGGCGATCAACCAATCGAAAACCCGGTTTATGGCATTGATAAAAAAAGTCTTTTGAAAACGGAACCTTATTTGCCCAACTCCATTGACCTGATGGCGGTAGGCAATCTGCCAAATGAATTACCGAAAGATGCCAGCAGGTATTTTGGTGAACAATTAATAAAACATGTTTTGGAAGATATTGTAGGCAGCGGTTCTGAAATTATAGAAAGAGCTACCAT
>DATDPZ010000025.1:0-5576 GCA_035292525.1 Chitinophagaceae bacterium | reverse complement strand
AGAATAAAAATATACTCCGGAATTTAAATTGAATTATTAATAACGGAAAAAGAATGCTAAAGGTTGTTAAAAAAATAAAACCCGCCTTTGAAGCCGGGTTGATAATATTAAAAAGGAGAATATGTTTAAACTAAAATCTATGCCGTCTGCATTTCTTTTATCTTTTCACGAATCTTTGCTTCTATTTCATTAGCCAGTTCCGGATTATCTGTTAATAATTGTTTTACTGAGTCACGGCCCTGTCCCAGTTTATCAGCATTGTAGCTGAACCAACTTCCATTTTTTTGAATAACACCTAACTCAACACCCATGTCTATAATTTCGCCGGTTTTGGAAATTCCCACACCAAAGATGATATCAAATTCAGCGGCACGAAACGGTGGGGCCACTTTATTTTTAACCACTTTTACTTTTACACGATTACCCACTGCTTCGTCCCCGTCTTTTATCTGGGCGATACGACGGATATCAAGACGAACTGAACAATAAAACTTTAAAGCATTTCCGCCTGTTGTGGTTTCAGGGTTGCCAAACATAACACCGATCTTCTCTCTCAACTGGTTAATGAATATACAGATCGTATTGGTTTTAGAAATTGTAGCGGTGAGTTTTCTTAACGCCTGGCTCATCAGCCTGGCATGCAATCCCATTTTGCTGTCACCCATTTCACCCTCTAATTCACTTTTTGGAACTAATGCTGCTACAGAATCAATCACTACTACATCTAATGCACCAGAAAGAATAAGACGATCAGCAATTTCAAGAGCCTGCTCGCCATAATCAGGCTGAGAGATCAGCAGGTTATCTACATCTACTCCCAGTTTTTGAGCATACCCACTGTCAAAAGCATGTTCTGCATCAATAAAGGCGCACATGCCTCCTTTTTTTTGGGCTTCTGCAATTACATGGGTGGCAATCGTTGTTTTACCGGATGATTCGGGGCCATATATTTCCACTACCCGCCCTCTTGGCAATCCGCCAATGCCAAGCGCCACATCCAAACCAATGGAGCCGGTGGAAATAAATTCAACTTCCTTCACTCCCTTTTCATTCATCATCATGACGCTGCCTTTACCAAAATCTTTATCGATCTTGTCCATGGTCAGCTTCAGGGCTTTTAATTTTTCGCTGTTGGGTGTCATATCTGTAGTTTTTTCTTTTTCTGTTTTTGCCATAATCCAAAGTTAGGTTTTCAATTACCGGGTGTAAAAAATTATTTGGACGACGAAACTAAGCATTTTAGCAAATCCAAGCTAACAATTTTGGATTTATTTTTAAAATATTCTTTGGGGTAGTGAGCTTAGCCTTTAAAATAAGGACCAGCACTTGAGTAAAATCATTCCGGTGGTTTAAAAAAATACGATATTTGTTATTCAAAAACAGTAACAGCATGAAACGGATATTATTTCTTCTTCAGACTTTCGCAATTAGTCTTGCCTTGCTGGCACAAGATGCAGAGCCAGCAAAGCCTGGCGTTATTTATGGTAATTTTTCTGAAAAAGGAAAATCACCGATTAGTGTGAATGACCTGGAAAAAAACATTGGCGAAGCCAAATACGAAGGGAAGATTCAGGGAAAAATAGTGGAAGTATGCAAAGCCATGGGCTGTTGGGCGAAAATAGAAAGAGCTGATGGAAGCACCGTAATGATTAAAGTAAAAGATCATGAATTTGCTATGCCACTTGATATAGTTGGTAAAACAGTGGTAGCAGAAGGTACAGCTGAAATAAAAGAAACATCAGTAAGCATGCTGAAGCACTACGCAGAAGATGCAGGTAAAAGCAAGAAAGAGATAGCAAAAATTAAAAAACCGAAAAAAGAAGTATTAGTTAATCTGAAAGGGGTAAAGGTGGTTGAATAATTTTTCCATAGATATTTATTGCCTCCCGGATAAAGGAGGCTTTTTTATTATTAAAGTTTTTGAATTGTTTGTTGAATAACTACCACACTCATCCAACTCATAGCCAGCACCACTACCCAGCCAACTACCTGCATCCAAACCGGATGTTTATAATTGTTCATGACAGATAATCTGGTAGCAGCTATCAGAATAATGGACAATGCCAGCGGTAAAATAATTCCGTTTATTGCCCCGGCAAGAATTAAGAGCTTAACCGGATTGCCAATACTGATAAAAATGATAGTGGATGCTATAATAAAAATGCTGATGATCATTTTTTCATTCTTTGCAATTTTTGGACTCAGCGTTTTCCAGAAGGAAACGGAAGTGAAGGATGCTCCAATTACTGAAGTGATGGCGGCACACCAGATAACAACTCCAAAAAATTTATATCCCAGCTCTCCGGCGGCAGATTGAAAAACAGATGCTGCCGGATTGCCGGTAGCTAATTTTACACCACCCCAAACTACGCCCAGCGCAGCCAGGAATAAAACAAACCTCATCAGTGAAGTGATGAGTATTCCTCTTACTGCACTTTTTGAAACAGTGGCCAGCGCCTCTTTTCCTTTCACGCCGGCATCTAATAAACGATGTGCACCGGCAAAAGAAATATAGCCACCTACCGTGCCGCCTACCAGGGTAACGATGGTAATGACATTTATTTTTTCCGGCCAGATTGTTCTGTATAAAGCTTCGCCAACCGGCGGATTGGATGAATAAGCAATATATATAGTTAAACCAATCATTAACAAGCCCAGCCATTTTACAAATTTGTCAATAAGCCGGCCTGCTTCTTTGTACCAAAAAATGCCAAGTGCAATGATACAACTGATGATGGCGCCATATTCCGGTTTCAAGCCAGTTAATACATTTATACCTAAACCACTTCCTGCCAGGTTTCCAATATTAAATACCAGGCCACCGAAAGCTATCAGCAGGGCAAGAAAAAAACCCAGTCCCGGAAAAACTTTATTTGCCAGGTCCTGGGCTCTTTGTTCACTTACTGTTATTATACGCCAGATGTTGATCTGAACGCCGATATCCAACAGGATAGAAATAAGAATAACAAATCCGAAACTGGTAAGTAGTTGTTCGGTAAAAACGGAAGTCTGAGTTAAAAAACCCGGGCCAATTGCCGAAGTAGCCATCAGGAAGGCAGCACCCAGCATGGCTGAGTTTTTGCTCCTATCCCCCGAAGAGGTATTAGAAGATAGCTTTGATTGCAATATTATTTTCTTTTAAGGCGGTATGAATTTTTTTAGCCAATTCAACAGCATGCTCACCATCGCCATGCAAACAAACCGTATTGGCCGTTACCGGAATTTCTTTTCCGGTAGTTGCGGTCACGGTTCCTTTGTTAATCATCTGCAGCACCTGTGCTATTGCTTTTTCAGGATCAGCAATCAATGCCTTCGGATCGCTTCTTGCTGTCAGGCGGCCATCTTCGCGATAGGTACGATCGGCAAACACTTCACTGCAACTTTTTAACCCCAGTTTTTGTGCTTCATTTATCAGGTGACTGCCACTGAGTCCGAATAAAATTAATTTTTCATTGATATCTTTTATGGCTAAAGCAATTACAGAGGATATTTTAATACTCTTGGCTGCCATATTATATAAGGCGCCATGAGGTTTTACGTGTTGTACTTTAGCTCCGGCTTCCGTTGCAATTTTAATCATCAACCGGACCTGGTTGGTAATTAGGTCATAGATCTCATTCAATGTTAAATGCATATCAGTTCGCCCAAAGTTTTCCCTGTCAGGAAAAGAAGGATGTGCACCGATGGCCACACTATGTTTTAAACAAAGTTCTACAGTTTGGTTCATCAACTTTTCATCACCCGCATGATACCCGCAGGCTATGCTGGCAGAAGATATATAGGGCATAATTAAACTGTCATTTCCGCAACCTTCACCAAGGTCACAATTCAAATCAATTAATTTCATGGATAAAATTTTCGAGTCTGAGTTTACAGGCAATTTGCAGTTGCAGCAAATGTAACTTTTGTTTAATAAATAGTTTCTCTGCTGTGGCCTGGTCTGTAATCCGGAATTTAATTTTTTCTCCTGCATTCATTTGAGCCAGCAGGGGCAGTTGTGCTGAAATAATATTAGCCACCCTGGGATAACCACCTGTTGTCTGGTGATCAGCCATCAGGACGATTAATTGACCATCGGGTAATAATTGCAATGTGCCAAAACAAATAGCAGAGGAAACCAGTTCTTCTTTTGAAACAGTAAAGAGAGGATCTCCTTTCAACCGGTAACCCATTCTGTCTGAGTTGTTGGTGATCGTGAAGAAACCGGAAAGCAACAGTTGTTGAGATTTTTTATCAAGCCAACTCCATTCGGCTCCCGGTAAAATCAGAATTTCTTTTTCAAGGTCTTCCTGCCACACTTCATTTGCATTCCATGAAAGTATTTTGAAGTCATGATCAGCCAAAGATTTTTCAAGAGCAGGTGCAGCTCTTAATTCAATAAGGTCATCCTTCTTTAATTTTCTTCCTTCCATCCCTCCTGTTTCTGCTTTCAGGTTTGTGCTATAACTATTCAACCATTTTTCAATACAGAACCCTCCCTGAATTGCCAGGTAGCACCGTGCTTTATTTTTTTTAGCATGAAATTGCAGGATAGAACTTTTATTTACTAATAAAGGACGATTGACGGGAACAGGATCGCCATTAATGGTTGCATTAAAATCGGCTCCGGCCAAAGCAATGATTACCGGTTGGTCAAATAAAACTATCGCTGCGGGGAAATGCATTTCAAGAACGGCTTCATTGACATTATTTCCCACTAATGCATTGGCCAGAGAGGCAGCAAACTTATCCATGGCCCCGGAAGGATTTATTCCCTGGTGTTGATAGCCAAAACGCCCCATATCCTGTATGCTGTCAAGCATTCCTGCTTTTAATATTCTCAAACTCATTTTTGCTGATTGAAAAAAAATTTACAAAGTCTCCGGTTTGTACAAGTGCCGGCTCTGTATTCGCTTTATTAAAAACTTTCAATGGAGTTCTTCCAATTACCTGCCAGCCACCCGGTGAATTGAAAGGATAAATACCGGTTTGCTTTCCTGCAATTCCAACACTTCCGGCGATTACATTCTCTGGTTTTAATTTTCTTGGCAACATAATTTTGTCATCTACTTCACCCATATATGGGAACCCGGGTAAAAATCCGAGCATAAACACACGATAAGATTTAGAAGTATGCAGCCGGATAAACTCTTCTGTAGTTAATTTCAGATGATCTGTGATCCATTCCATATCTGCAGCATATTCTTTATCATAACAAACCGGGATGACAACCGTCCGCTTTTTATATTGATAAACTTCTTTTTCCTGTTCAAGAAAAGTTATTATTTTATTTTTCATTTCTTCAAAAACAGTTTTTTCTTGTTTCTCTTTATAGTAAAAACTGAACAGGTCATAATAAATTGTTAACGAACTGTAAGCCGGCACTGCTTCTGTCATACCACGGACAGGCTGCTGTTGAAGTTTTTTGAAAAGAGAAATGACCCGGTCGTTGACCGTATCGCTGATGCTGTTTCCAAAATCAACAATAAGCGCAGCGTCTCCCAATGGAAAAATTTTATATGCAGGCTGCGTATTCATAAAATCGGTTCATCAATTTATATAATTATTGCTGATTGTCCTTAGCTAATTCAATTTTA
>DATDPZ010000024.1:0-13568 GCA_035292525.1 Chitinophagaceae bacterium | reverse complement strand
ACGAAGGTCCACAAAAGTGATGGAGCCGAATTTCCTGATGGTTTGAACCCACCCGGCTAGCGTAACTTCTTCGTTTTTGTTTTTTAAATTTAATTCTCCACAGGTATAATTACGATACATCAGGATTTCAGATTTGTTGATCAGAATTTCAGGTGTTGAACGGAGCGTCGCAAGAAAAGCTTAATAGTAATTTTTCAGCTTGCCTCATAAAAAATAGTAAAACTCCTATATTCAACGGCGGCAAAGATAAGAGAAACCATTGGGAGCTTGCATTTTGGAAAGTGATTATCTATATTTAGACTCCCGAACCCTGAAAACATGTTTTCTGTATTAAGAAATCTGAACAATCTCTTTGTTAGAACATTGCCTTCCCGGCAAGCTGTGCCTTTTTCAGAAGAGGTGGTAAGTGAAAAAGATTATAACAATTACTCCTTTATTATTAGTGGCCGTATTAATTATTTTAACGAACTGCATCCTGCGTTGAAACAAAAATATATCAGCCGCGTACACAATTATATCAACGGAAAGGAGTTTCATTATATTGGCCTGGAACAAAATGAAGAAATTCCGATCCTGGTATCGGCTGC
The DNA here is from genome assembly GCA_035292525.1 of Chitinophagaceae bacterium. Taxonomy (GTDB): domain Bacteria; phylum Bacteroidota; class Bacteroidia; order Chitinophagales; family Chitinophagaceae; genus VBAS01. Next base: position 12,981 of record DATDPZ010000024.1, on the reverse strand, counting down.
TGCAGTGCAGGTTACACTTGGACTTAAAAATTACAGGATGCAGCATTTTAAAAATATTTATGTGCTGGCAGACGCTTACCGGATGGATAATGATGAAGAACTTTATATCGGGCATGTGGTTCCGGATGGAATATATATATCCTGGAAACATTTTTTGTATGGCTATTCCGATAAATCAGATAATATAAACGTGGCGATACATGAAATGAGTCATGCACTGGTGTTTAATAATTTTTTTGCTCAGTACGGCGCCGATAAACATTTCCGGTTGAATTATGAAAAATTTTCAACCACTACCGGGCCCATACTGGCCGATGTGATCACCAGTAGAAAAAGTTATTTGCGCAGCTATGCTTTCAGCAACATACACGAGTTTTGGGCTGTAAGCGTGGAAGCATTTTTTGAAAACCCGGACGGGCTCAAAGAGAATATGCCGGATTTGTATGATGCCCTTTGCCGTGTACTTAATCAGGATCCACTCTCTATGAATAAAATTTTAAAACCCGAACTATGTTAACACTCGCATTTATTTACCTGTTCAGAAAACACATTTTAAAAAAAACACAACCACTTCATCTCCGGATTCCTTTGGTGGGGAGTTATGTTTTGAAATGAAAAGGGAAATTCAAACGAAGGATTACAGGGTCACTACCTGTTTTTCATGTATTTCACCGGTACGTTGTATTAAGTAATACCAGGCCAGTATAAAAATACCGATCAGGAAGGGGATCATTGAAAGATGTTTTCCTTCAAAGCCTGCCCAAATATGTATTTCATCAAATCCCCAAAATTCACTGATCATCCAATAGCTGTTGGCGGTAATCCAGAAAGTAACGGCAAGGTTATGTGCCAGCTCTGATTTTATTTTTCTTGTCCTGATGGATATATAAATGGCTACAGAAAGTGTGGGAACAATCATAATAATACCCAGGGCCTGCCAGTTCATGCACCAGCTGATATCTTTAAAAAGCCAGAATATTATATGCAGATTTTCTAAACGGCGATAACGGGCCGGGATGATATACATTGCATCTCTTTGTTCAGTCATGTTTGGTTGGGTTTAAATGAGGAACTCAAAAATAAGGATTTGAAGTTCTTGGATTAATTTCAGTAAAACATTTTACCGGGCAAGAATTTTTGAAAATCTTTTCAGATCAGCTTCCGGATCTATGAAATTGTTGTAAATAATATTATCTACTAATTGCTTTGCAAAAAAAGGAGCCAGCGAACAGCCTTTTGTTCCCATTCCGTTTAATATGCCCACCCGGTTATTTAATGGATGAAACCCTGCAAAAGGGCGCCGTTCTATATTGGCAGGCCGGATGGCCGCCTGGTGATCAATTATTTTAAAAGGCATCCTGATCCATTTTTTTAAAATTGACTCCGTTTGAAGCCTGAATTCTTTTGTTGGATGGTCGTCTGAAAAATCCCAGAGATAATTGGAGCCAACCCAAAAAAAATTATTTTCCAAAGGCGCCAGCATGATACCTTTCTTGAAAATATGGGTTGAAGGAATTTCTGCTGATTCAATAATTAAAGCTTCACCTTTATTTAATGAGAAAGGCAGATTTTTGAAAAGCGGATGACTGAATGAATTGATGCCATCACAAAAAATGATCTTCTCCGCTTCGATGTCTTTATACCGGATATTTTCTTCTGTTTGTTTTAATTCTGAGAATTCAAAATTTTCTTCGAGTAACTGAATGTTTTGAATTAGTATATTTCTCCAGGCTGGCAGTAATTCATGGAGGTTGATGATGTAACAGGGATTCACTTCTCCAAAACCAAAATCATAATAGAAGTATTCATTGAATATATTTTCATCATCCGGTTCTTTCAGAAAAATTTCATTTTCTTTCAGCCGGTTCCGGAAGGCAAGTTTCATTTGAGGGGTAGGGTGGAAGTCAATCACGTTTTTTTGACTGATCGCTTTTATATTTAATTCTTTTCCCAATTCTTTATAGGCCGGAATTAAATGTTCCAGCAGTTGTTCTATCATCCAGGTTTTTACAATTCTTCTTCCTGTCACAGGATTAATAATACCGGCTGCAACCCTGGAAGCGGAGTTGTGCTTGTTGTTGTCAATAACAAGAAATGATTTTTTTTCTTTTTGTAAATAATAACTGAGCCAGGTGCCTGTTATTCCCTGCCCGACAATTATGAATTCTGTTTTCATTAAAGTAAAAATAATGGCTTTGCAGAGAAATTGCCACAGAAACACGGAAGCATAAAAGTTTCCGTGTTTCCGTGGCAAACAACTATTCTACATTAATCCGGATACCCTCACTGTGAGAAGAAAATTCCGGTGCATACATACATTGAATACTGGTGATGCCATTGCTGAAATCCCCGGTATGCGTTACGAACAGGCTGTATTCAAAAACATAAGTTCCTTTCCGGAGGTAATCAAAAAAGAAATTGGTGCTGGCATCTTTGGTGGTTTCATAATAACCCAAACCACCCTGCCATTTGTAACCGCTGAGTACATTGGTGGGTTCAAGGCAACTGGCCCTCATATCTTTCATGTGCACATATTCCATGTCTCTGTCTGCTCTCAGTTCAATTCTTACTTTTATTTTATCGCCTACTTTCAGATTGTTGCTTTCGTTTAACGGAGTTAATACCGGACCCCGGTCTGTATTGGTTTCCATAAATAATTTTTTTTCCAGTTTCAAAGGTGTAGCGGCTGTTGTGATCTTATCCAGGTTTTCAAAATATTGCCAGTAGATAGCGCCCCAGCTTGTGGCCCTCTCTAAATTTCCCCCAACGGGGGAGATTTTTGGAGACTCTAATTTTACAGTTATATTTCCCATTTCGGAGTTTACTAAAGGGCCATTTATAATTTTTTTAAAATAACCAGTTCCTGCTTCCTGTTTATTATCTTTTGATGAAATGAAAGTATCACCCAGATTTATTTCAACTGTAGGTTCACTGGTTAACCAATCTGTTCCCTGCAATAAAAGAGCATAGCATGCCTCCGCTGTTGCCTTGGTAGTTTTCCAGTTATTGGTTTGTTTGTTTTTCAATAGCCAGGTTTTTAAATCATCAACGGCCTTAGTATCTTTTCCCACTTCATAAAAGGTTTCTATCAGTAATGCCTGGGTTTCTATCGGCGCCTGGTACCAATAATATCCGCCACTGTTTTCTTTCCAGTACATGCCCAGTTCTTCATGATTGATTGATGTTTCTTTTAATGATTTTAAAATGGTAGCAGGAGTTTTCGCATCACCAGTCCTGTTCAATGCAAGTGAGAGCATACCCAGCATATACTTTGATTGTTTTACCCAGGTAAGTTGTGCCCGGCTTCTGAAATAATTATAAGCCGTTTGTGAAGTTGCAGGTATTTTTTGTTCCGGGAAAAAACTCCGCATATACAGGTACTGAATCTCATAATAGCCCGGAGTATATTTCGCCAGATCTGTTTTGTGTTTTTTTAATTCGTCATAGGACTTTTTAATCTGCAGATCAAGATAGGGGATCGCCAGGTTCAGGATCGGCTTCAGTTGGTCAATATTGACTCCTAATTTTTTTAAATGGCCAATGCCGGTTATAATGTATTGGGTCATGTAAGCATTATCCGGCCCGCCCTTGAACCAGACAAATCCGCCATTGGGACTTTGCATCTGTTTCAGTTTTTCATAAGAGCTGTTTAATTCCTTGCTCATTTTTACCAGGTCAAATAATAAAGCAATATTTTTTTTCTGCTTCTCTTCAGTCTTTGCCTGTAAAACCCAGGGAGTTTCTTCCAGTAATACAGCTTTCAATTCCTGGTTCTTTTGCAGGTTGGAAAGAAGAGCCCCCTCTACATCTCCCCCAACGGGGGAGACTTTTGAAAACTCAAGCCATTTGGAAAAAATTTCTTTGATCCGGGGAGAACTGTTGGCAATTTTTGTAGCAAGGGCATTGGCATAATAACTGTTCCATATTTGCTCAGCACATTCAAAAGGATATTCCATTAAATAGGGCAGGGCTTGTACGGCAAACCAAACCGGGTTGGAAGTGTACTCTACAGTGAGAGAGTGGTTCTGTAAGGTTTCAGAAGTTCCTGAGTTCACAAGTTTTTCAAATTTAAAATTCTTATTTCCGGTACCACGCATATTCAATGGCAATGATTCTGTAACCAGCATTCGATTAGTAAGAACGGGTAAAGTTGACTCTTCACCATCACTCACTTCACCACCAGTGGAGAGGGGAGCTTTTGCAATGATGCGCCAGGTAAGTGCTTTGTCAAAATGAAAAGGGACTTCGATCGGAAATTTTAAGGCTACACTTTGCCCTGCTGCAACGGTGAAGTATTGATTGGGAAACATGTTCATAAACCAACCACCGACAGACTCATTGCTGGTAGCATCAAATAATTGCAGCTCTGCAATACCTGTCAATTCTTTTTCTGTCAGGTTTACAATCTTGGTACTGAATTCCATTTTATCGCCCTCCCTTAAAAATCTTGGTGGATTTGGTTGTACCATCAATTGTTTCTGCGTAATCATTTCTTTACTGCTGTATCCAAAAGCCAGTTCTTTGGTGTGTGTCAAAGCCTGGAATTTCCATTTGGTTAATGCCTCGGGAATGGTAAAGGAAAATTCAATAGCTCCTGTACTATCTGTTCTCAGATCGGGAAAAAAGAAAGCAGTTTCGGAAAAGTTTTTTCGGATTTGGACCTGGCCTAAAGATTCGGTTTTTATAAAATCATTTTTTGCTTTTTCTGAAATTTGAATACCGGGAACTTTTCCGCTTAAGGAAACGTTGATTTGATCAGCAACAACTTTATTTTGATCAGCTGCTGATGCCATGATTACTTCGCTGAGTTTTTCTCTTTGAAACAGGTCTCTTCCATATCCCAAAAAAATTCCAGAATGGGAAAGATTGCTGAGCAATTCATCGTATCGTTTATCCAGGCTTTTATATTGAAATAAATTTCTCATCCAGTTATGTTGGGAGTGAAGCATTGAAAAATTCAGACTACTTACCCACAGTGGTTTTGCAGAATAAGAAGGCCAGATGGAAGGTTTAGTCCATGTGTGCATTTTAAATTGATCCAGGGAAGCATCGTACATGCTGGCCAGCATTTCTGATGCTACCAATTCTTTTTTAAATCCTGTAATTTTCACTTTCCATTTTTCTTCGCTGCCGGGTAATGTTTTATCACGGAAAGTGGCGTATTCAATGTTCATGTCTTTGTTCGTCCAGGGTATATTTATGATATCAGTGTATTGAAAAAAGCGGTTGTGTTTGATAAAAAACCAGCTTACACCATAGCCACCACGATCGGCTTCGGTGGCGGAGAAGTCAAAAGATTTTTTTTCATCGTTAAGAGAAATAAATTTATAATCGTCAGACCTGAGTTGCGAATCGTAAGCTTTATCAACCTGGTGAATGAGGAAAAGATCTTTGGCGGATGTTCCCAGTTTTATAGTTGTCTTTTCACCTGGTTCAATGGATCTTTTATCAAACTGTGTCCATAAATATATAGATCGTGTCAGCTGGTTGGATTTGTCATCTGTCAGTTCAATATATTTGACGTCTTTTACTTCTTCGCCATTCTTGTCCTTTGTACTGATCTCCATTACATACCATCCGGGTTTGAAAGTTGCAGGTTGCAGGTTGAAGGTTGAATTTTCTCTGGTTGAATCAGATTTTTCAAAAACAAGCTGTTCTTTTTCCCAGTTCCTGAAATCAGTTTCATTGCTATACTCATCAACCGGAAAGTAGTTGATGTACTCTTCTTTACTCATCACAAACTGGTCGGCTCTTTCCCAGAAGCGACTTCGGATAAGTCGTTTTTCTTCTTTCAGTTTTGAAATAGTCACATTTACTTTTGCCGGAATAAATTCTCCCGCCAGATTTTCTGTGCGGATTGAAATGGTTTTGAAACTATCTGCCGGTAATGAAGAGGGTAAATTCACTTTTAATAAAAGCGATTTGTAACTTACCGATATAATCGTCTCTCCACTTCTTGTTTCTCCGTTAACATCGGTTACATCTGCATAAATTTTATAATCAAAAACCGGTTCAAATTTTTTGTCAATGGTTTTATCAGGAATGGCTTCAAATTCAATGAAGAACTTTCCGTCTTTATCAGTTTTTGTTTCTCCATGAGCAATCTCCATGGATGATGTGGGTGGCTGCCACCAACGCCAGAACAACCATGGATAAATAAATCGGGGTTCCCGAACCACCCGGTATTTCACTACTGCTCCATCAATAACATTGCCGGCATAAGCTTTGGACAGACCAGTAACTTTTATTTTATCATTAACTTTATAAGTTCCTTTCAGTTTTTCATACTCTACATAAAATTTTGGCCGCTTGTATTCTTCCACTGAGAACTCTGCTTGTCCTTTTCCTTCTTTTTCCTGGATATTGTACTGTCCGTTTAATCCGGAAGAAGGCAATTGAAATTTTCCGGAGATAGAGCCGAATTCATTTGTTAAAAGAGTGAAAGAATCAAGCAACTGGTTATTGGCATCTCTTAAGTAAACTGTGGTTGAAAAATTTTGAAGTATTTTATTTTCCTTTTCTTTATCCCGTATAATGGCAATGGCTTTGAAATAAACAGTTTGTCCAGGCCTGTAGATACTTCTGTCAGTAAAAAAGAAAATTCTTCTTTGACTTACTTCTGTATCATCTTTCACTTCCGGGTTTCTATAATAATTATAATTATAGAGCCAGTCATCCATAAATAACCGTTCATTATTCCAGCTTATTTCCAGTTTGTTATTATCTCTTCTGTTGTTTTTGTTATTAATTTCATTTCCGGGTATCTGGAAAAAACCATTTGCATCTGTTTTGTATTGGCTGCCCTTTACGATACTGTATTTATAATTCTTACTATCATAAAATTGTTCCCAGGTCTGTACAATAGCAGCTGCCAGCGGTTGACCGGTTTCCCGGTGTAAAACAAAATAGTTATTATTCTGGTTGACAAAGCTGATATTGGAAACATAAAACAACCTGGCGCCGATGACAGCGTTATTTGAAAAATTATCTGATGCTGCCAGTAAAATATATTCGCCGGAAGGCAATGCATCCACTTTTATTTCTACAGCATGTTGCTGGTAGTCTATCGTAACAGGAATATTTTGCTGCCAGTTTCGTATGGGTGAAGCGGCAAGCAATTCAGTCCATGTTTTTTCATCAAAATTAATACTGAGTTTTTCTTTCAGCTTATCATCTGCTTTCAGCAGACGAAGATGCAGTTGCCCGATATTCCTGTAGCTGATCAAAGCCCTGAACGGCTTGCCCGGTACATTTACTTTTTCTATGCTGAACTTTAAATCTTTCCCCGTAATTTCATTCAACAGGTTCAGGCAGTTTATTTTTCCCTCCGATGAATCTTTTTGATTCAACACTCTTTCACAGATTTCTTTTGCTTTCAGTTTTGCATAGCGGTGAGCGGTATCACCAAATGGTTTGTAGGTATTGGCGTCTTCATTGTATTCTTTAGCCAGGAGATACCAGGTCTGTGCAGCAGCCGGGTGATCCTGGTATTGAGTGGAAATATTATTTAACGCCAGTCGGAATAATTCTTTTTTATCGGGATGGGTAGAGTTTTCTTTTACAAACTCGAGCCGCTGAATATCCGCATCCATCAGGGCATCGGGTTTTGTATCATTCAAATGAAAAGCGATGAGTTTCTGATAGATCTGTAATGCTTTAAACTGCAGCGAAGCAGAATCCCGGGTTGTAAAATTTCTTTTAATAAAATCTGAAGCAGGATCAAATGCTGTGGCCTGGTTTATTTCAAACGCAAAAGCGGGTTTGGCAAGGTCTCTTTCGTTATTTTTAAAATATTCCAGGGCCCGGTGGGTAAGCAAATCATAAAGAGTAGGGCGAAGGTGCCTTACATTCCCTTTTAGAATAATAGCATCAAAAGAATTCAGTTTTGTTTGCTGAAGCAGTTTTTCATTTTTAATTGACCGGAGATATAGTTCGGAAATCTTTTTATGAAAATCGCCGGTACTCCAGGTGTTGATATCTTCTTTATTAAACTGCGTGGTTTCTGTTCTGTTGTACAAACGCCAGCGGTTGTTTTGAAAGTAGCCCTGATAAATTTCTGCCATTAAACTATTAAAAATGGAAACAACTGGTTCCTTATTTAATGAGATCTCTTTCTCTATTTCCTTAATTCCCAAAATATCATTTTCTTCCCGGAGCTCCTGTTGCAAACTCATCATGTATAAAGACGCTTTTATTATTTGTGCATCCTGTTTATCTTTTTTTGCCAGGGAATAAATTTTTTTTACTTCAGCCAGGGCAGATTTTGGAAGATTCTTCTTCGTGATCAGTTCCTCTACCAGCTTCCACTCTTTTCCGTAATTCTTTAAAGGAATTTGTGCATTAAAATATAAAGGCAAAATAAAAAAAGAGGCAAACAGTACCAGCAGGGGTTTGAATAGTTGCATGGAAAGGTTGTTGTTTTTTACAAGGTAATTAAATAATCACGTACTAAGATGCAGGTACATCCTTATTTCATAAAACGGGTTTTGCAAGATAGAATTTCCCGGTTACTGATTCCTTATTTCATTCAGATTAACCGGCAGAACTTATTATTAAAGGAATCCTTTAACGTTTTCTTGTAAAAAAGTTTATAACGATGGCATGAGTTTGGAATTGCCAACATGAAAACAATTTTATTTGAATCAAAAATGAATGACCATGAAAACAATTTTTACATTTTTATTTTGCACTCTTTTCGTTTTTTCTTCCTTTGCCGTTGATGACACCCGGATCACTATTTCAAGTATCAGCAATAACAAACTGCAAGTGGAAGTGGATGGACGCCGGTACCAGATGAATGATAAAGGAATTTCAATCCGGGATCTTCGGTCAGGTTATCACACAGTGAAGATCTACCGTGAGCAGAAAAAAAATAACCGCATCTGGAATTTTGGAAATGGCAATAAAAAGCAGGAGACTATTTACAACAGCAGGGTTTATTTAAAAGTTGGGCATCACTTTGACATCCTGGTTAATCGTTTTGGGAAAGTGATGGTGGATGAACGCCGTATTGACCGGAATGATGATTGGTATGACGAGGCGGATGATGACCGGTATAATGATGACAGGGACAGGAATCGTGAAAACAGGAACAGCCGTGATAACCGCTATGATAATAATAATAATAACAGGGTGATGAGTGACCAGGAATTCATCCGGGCAAAGGAAAGTCTGCAAAGGGAATGGTTTGAAAATAAAAGAATGGCTACTGCCATGCAGCTCTTTGACAGAAATTATTTTCTTAGCAGGCAGGTAAAGGAATTATTACAGTTATTCAATTCTGAAAATAATAAACTGGACCTGGCAAAGTATGCTTATGGCAGAACAACGGATCAGAGCGTTTATTATATCATCAATGATGTTTTTGCTTTTAGCAGTAGCAGGGAAGAGCTGGCCAGGTATATCAGGGACTACAGGTAATCCCACTAACCAAAATGGGGTTTAGGTATTACGGATTACTAAAAATCCTCTTCAGGTTCTGGAGAGAATTTTTTAATGGAATCGTTTCAATTATTCAAAACTATTAAATCGGTCAGCTAGTTAATTAGTGGGGCAAAACTTCCTTCATCAAAGATCCTATGTCTGCCGGGCTGATGGCAACATGAATACCACACTCTTTCAGTACTTTTATTTTAGCGGCAGCGGTATCATCTGCTCCGCCCACAATAGCGCCGGCATGTCCCATTCGTCTTCCGGGAGGAGCCGTTTGACCAGCAATAAAACCAACTACCGGTTTTTTATTACCATTTGTTTTGATCCAATTAGCAGCCTCCGCTTCCATCCCGCCACCAATTTCTCCTATCATCACGATGGCATCCGTTTCCGGATCATTCATAAAAAGTTCAATAGCTTCTTTTGTGGTGGTACCAATGATGGGATCGCCACCAATGCCTACGGCAGTTGAAATACCAAGACCTGCTTTTGCTACCTGGTCTGCCGCTTCATAAGTAAGGGTACCTGATTTTGAAACAATACCAATGCGTCCTTTTTTAAAAACAAAACCTGGCATAATTCCCACTTTGCATTCATCAGCAGTAATCACTCCCGGGCAGTTGGGTCCTACCAATCTTGTTTTTGTTCCAGCAAGGTAGTGTTTTACTTTTATCATATCCTGAATTGGAATTCCTTCCGTAATACAGACCACTAATTTTACACCGGCTTCTGCAGCTTCCATAATTGCATCAGCTGCAAAAGCAGGTGGCACAAAAATGATGCTCACATCTGCTGCAGTTGCATTTGTAGCAGCTGAAACTGTATTAAACACAGGTTTGTCCAAATGAATTTGACCGCCTTTTCCAGGCGTTACTCCTCCTACCACATTGGTGCCGTACCCAATCATCTGGGTGGTATGAAAAGTGCCTTCGCTACCCGTAAAACCCTGTACCAAAACTTTAGAATTTTTATTTACCAGAATGCTCATCTCTTCTCCTTTTTTTAAGTTTTGCAAAAGTAAGGGATTTAATTTTTGGTTACCGGTTTTGGGTAATGCTGGGCTAACGTCCCTTGTGTATCCAAAGGTTAAAGTTCTTTGGATACTCCCTTGTACTGGAGTAATGTTATGAAACATTTTACCAGGTCCCTTCAATTTTTTATGATTTACAAATCCTTCATCCCTTCTATAAGATAGATGAGTAGTTTTTCCTTTATAAAAATTACAAATTGAACCAGTATGTAAGCTTGGCTACAATAGCCCTGTTCTTGGGCATAAATGCAGTAACATGACGGTTGTTCACAATGGTTTGCGGATTATCTGATGCAAAATAATTATCAGTATAAACAATAAAGAAATCGCTTACGGGTTTAAAGCGCCATTGAAATCTTGCATTGACGTTGAAATTATTTGATTGATTGTTGTATTGAAAAAATGCATTGAAGAAAACATTTTTACTGAAAGATAATTCCGCTTTAGTACCAATCAGCCACAAATCAGCATCGCAGTAGGGTGCCGGTAAATCTATCCTTGTATAATTAGTAAGAAGGCTGAGTATTCCAAACGTATTCATCCGTAAATTCCAGGTGGTCTGCAGTTGTTTTAAATTGCCATTAAAGTATTTTCCAAACTTTGTATTTAAAGAATAAAATAATTTTTTCCTTGTATTACTGGTAAAGCTAAACCGGTTGCTGAAGTAAGTATAGCTGGTACCTGTCTGCAATTCAGTGCATCCCTGGTTAGTAGGATCAAAGGGATCAAAGAGATAAGTATAATCCCAGCGAAGTAATGCACCGGATAATTCGGCAGCGTTTTGAAAGCCCACCCTGAAAAATAATCCGGCATCCCAGTCTGTAACACGTTTATCAACCTTTCCATAATAAACATCAAAGTCGGGGCCAATCCTCCAGTTATTTACCCATTTACTTATTTTTCCTTTGGGAAAAAAAACAAAACTTTCTGCTCCCTCAGCTCGCAGGTATCCATTCCGGGGAACAAAGCCAACATCCGCATTATAATTTACCCCGATATTTTCCAGGCTGATATCATAATTAAATTTCCGGGAATTATATTCAAGGAAACTTCCCATGGCATATTGCCCTTTCAATACTTGTGGAGTAATATTTCTATGCATAAAAAATTTACCATTTGCTTTTCCATTTTTCCCTGCCAGGTTATAATCAATTCCTGCAATGCGATGGAACCGGGTAAGGCTTGTCTTGTTCTTGAATTCTTCCTTATTTACAAAAATGGCCCCCAGGTTATTCCTGATACCGACTCTTCTTTGAATGGCGGCAACAGAAAAGTTAGTGAAGGGCAAACCAAATGCAGCGCTTTTATTGGTTTGCATATTCAACAGGCCGATCCGCCAATCTTTATTGATACGTCCACTGAGTCTTGCACCTGCAATAATCGGCACCCTGACATTTTCGCCATCATTTACATTTTTGCCCAAACCAATACGGCGGGAAAAGAAAGGGTTTACGTTTCTGAAACCAAAGCTGCCAAAGAGATCACTATTTTCCAGAAAAAACTGGCGACGTTCCGGAAAAAATAATTCAAAGCGGCTGAGATTGGTTACCTGCTGATCAACTTCTACCTGTGCAAAATCCGGGTTTACTGTCAGATCAAGATTCAGAGAGGGAGTAATGCCGATCTTGGCGTCCACTCCGGCTTCGATGTCATTATTGGCGGGAGTATTTTTTATAAAGTCTTTGCTTCTTCCACCCAGTAAAAATGGGATGACGGAAAAATTATTACCGGGAGACGGTGGAGGTTCGTTCCAGATCAATTTCCCGTTAAAGTTCAGATCAATCATCCTGAAATTTTGTGGGATGGGAGCCCAGCTGCTGCGTTCATTAAACGTATGATTGTACCGGCAGAAATTTATATTCCATTCATTGGTTCCTGATTCATTTAATTTAAAACGCAGTGTTTTAAAGGGAATAGCCAGTTCCACAATATACTTATCTTCATGCCGGGTAGCTGCGGTGTACCATTTATTATCCCAGTCAAAATTATTATCAGTGCCACTGGAACTGGTATAGAGTAATCCTTCTTTTTGTACAGCATAGGGAGTAACGGAAAAATAAAACCCATTCAATTTATCGCGGAAGGGATCCAGCAGGATAAAAAATATATCTGAACTTGAATTGGGGTAATCACGCCGCAGGCTCTGCACGGTATATTTTTTGGGTTGATAACAGATAGCACTTACATAAAGAAATTGGTCGTCAAAAGTAACCCTGGCTTCTGTTTGCTGGCCGGCAAATGAAGTGTCATAAGGAAAATTCTGTTTGAATTGATTTGCGGAACTGGCATTTTTCCAATCCGGTTCTTCCAGTATGCCGTCAATGGTTATTTTACCGGTTGCTTTTTTTATCTGAATCTGGTATTGACTTGCATTGTCCGGTTTACTTTGTGCAATTGAAAAAAAAGTAATAACCAGGCAGGTGCTTAATAAAAATAGTTTCATAAAAGTGGCACAAGATAATTAAGCAGCATGAATTTTTAAACGAAAGGTTATAAACGGCGGAGATCATTGATAGCCC
>DATDPZ010000023.1:0-2291 GCA_035292525.1 Chitinophagaceae bacterium | reverse complement strand
CTTCAGTCAAACACTTCAGCAGGCTACGCTTTAAAAACAGTAGCTGTTTATTCTTCAGATAGTTCTTTTTTCAAAGATTATACTATTGATACATTGGTTGAGAATCTTAATTTATTAAATCAAAATAGCGCTGTTGTTTTTGTTAAAAATACAAATGACGATTCTAAAAGTGGTTTTTCAGCTGATTACCTGGTGAATTTAAAGCTGGTAGCCGGAAAAAATATAAATACAGGTCCCAAATTTGAAACAGTCAGGAATTCAAGAACTGTTACGAAGGCTGTTCAGGATCATGAAGGTGTAGTTCGGTACGAAAATGTACAAGAATATTACAACGAAGATGTTATGCAAAACAGGGCCCCGGCTGTTGGCAAAATCACCATCACTATTCAAACAATCCGTAAAAATCCATATAAGAAAATGAAGTCTGTGATGATCGAATCAAATGCAGGCGAAGGCAATGAATCTGACATTATCATTAAACTTATTTACAACTTGCTCGATAGCTTTAAAAAAGTTCAATAAGAACTGCCTTTCCACTGGCGACATTAACCCCTGAGAAGTTTTCTTTATTTCATATTCCCAAGACGATGACTTAGAATTTTTATTAAGGAAATAATTCGTTACATGTTTTTCTTACATTCACAGTATGCAAGCCCTTACATTCGGTGGAATAGAAACAATAAATCATCAGTCAGTACCTGATCCTGAAATTTTACAACCGGGAGATGCGATTGTTCAGATCAGCATGGCGGGTATCTGCGGTTCCGATCTGCATGTCTATCATGGCAGGGAAACAGGACTGGATGATGGGACTGTAATGGGACATGAATTTGCAGGTATTGTTGTAGAAAAGGGGAATAATGTTAAAAATTTTCACAAGGGCTCCAGAGTGCTTAGTCCGTTCACCACATCTTGTGGAGATTGTTTCTATTGCAATATTGGAATGACCTGCCGCTGTGAAAAAGGAAATTTATTTGGCTGGGTTCAGCAGGGAAATGGTTTACAGGGAGCACAGGCGCAATATATCCGCGTACCCATGGCAGATTCTACGCTGATCGCATTAAGTAACGATCTGAGCGAGGAAAAAGGATTGTTGCTGGGCGATATTTTTTCTACCGGATATTTCTGTGCGGATAATATTGATATTCGTCCCAAAGGAGTTTATGTAGTTATTGGATGTGGCCCGGTGGGATTGATGACCGTAGTAGCAGCTAAACATTCAGGAGCCGAAAAACTATTTGCAATCGATCATGTACCCGGCCGTTTAAAAAAAGCAAATGAATTCGGAGCTATTGCATTAGATCCTTCACAATCGGACATAAAGGAAATAATTTTTGAAAGTACTGATGGACGTGGGGCAGATGGCGTGATGGAAGTGGTGGGGAGCCCGGAAGCGCTTCGCCTGGCGATAGATCTGTTGCGCCCCGGAGGAACTATTTCCACTGTTGGAGTTCATTCAGAAAAAAAATTTCCTTTTTCCCCCGTGGAAGCCTATGATAAAAACCTTGTGTACAAAATTGGCAGATGCCCCGCACATTTTTATGCAGAAAAACTGATCCGGGAGGGCATTGTACAGCAATATGCAATTGAAAGTATTATCACGCATCGTTTTTCATTAACAGGAGGGAGCCATGCTTATAAAATTTTTGACCGTAAAGAAGATAATTGCATTAAACCAATACTGCTTCCTCAATTAATAGCTTCAGATTAAATATTTCATTTCCACAAGCTGAAACCACTTATCCAGTTCATTGCAAATCTTCAGGTATTTTCTTTTGGCATCAGGAATTCAGCGTAAAGAACATAAGAAAAAGATTTCTCCCAAAGATTCTCAGTGTAAACTCAGTGAACACCTGTTCTCAGTGTTGAAAAATTACAGCAACATCTGATCACTACCATGTCTGAAATACACCCACTCATCCAAATGCATTTTTTGAGGAAAGAAAATCACTTAACTTCCGGCTCTAAAATTTTACCACAAATGAAAAAAGTATTTTATTTTCTCACTGTTTTTCTGTTTACTGTTACTACGTTAATTGCACAGGAAGAAAAACCGGATAAGGACATGGTCCAAAAGATCAGGAAAGAAGGGTTGGAAAATTCAAGGGTAATGGAAACAGCCATGTATCTCACAGACATCAGCGGCCCACGACTTACAGCATCACCCGGTTATATGCGGGCTGCCAACTGGGCAAAAAATAAATTAAATGAATGGGGACTGGTAAATGCAAACCTGGAACCCTGGGGCGAATTTGGAAAAGGATGGGAGCAACAAAAATGTTATATAGCCA
>DATDPZ010000022.1:0-5119 GCA_035292525.1 Chitinophagaceae bacterium | reverse complement strand
AGACCGCCGGATTGTTCGTGATAAAATTTCTTTATTAAGAAAACGACTTGCCGAAATAGACAAGCAGGCTTTTACCCAACGTAAAGATCGTGGTGAGTTTATTCGTGTGGCACTCGTGGGTTATACCAATGTTGGCAAGTCAACGATTATGACCATGCTTAGCAAAAGTGATGTGTTTGCTGAAAATAAATTATTTGTCACACTGGATACAACAACCAGAAAAGTAGTTTTTGAAACTACCCCTTTTTTATTAAGCGATACAGTTGGATTTATCCGGAAACTTCCACACCATCTTGTAGAAAGTTTTAAAAGCACACTGGATGAGGTTCGGGAAGCGGACATTCTCCTGCATGTAGTTGATACTTCACATCCTGCTTACGAAGAACAGATTGGCGTAGTAAATAAGACTTTACAGGATATAAAAGCATTTGATAAGCCCATGATCACCATTTTCAACAAAATGGACCTGTATGAAAAAATTACATTTGATGAATGGCTGGAAGAACCTGTAAAAAAAGAACTGCTGGAAGACCTGCGTGACCGATGGGATAATGAAACACAGGGCAATGCAATATTTATTTCTGCAACAGAAAAAAGAAATATAGATCTGCTCCGTAAAACAATTCTTGAAAAAGTAAGAGAAGTTTATAAAGTGCGGTATCCTTACAAAACCGGATTTCTTTACTGATGGCTGAAAAAAAATATACCTGGCATAAAGTAGCAGATCACATCAACGAATTTGTTTTTTCCGAAAACCAGATTGCCGTGGCAGAGCTGAAAGGGAAAAATATCTGCATCGGAAAATTCCAAAATGAATTTTTTGCTTTTGCCTATAAATGCCCGCATGCCGGCGGCCTCTTGGCCGATGGCCATATAGATGCAACTGGTAATGTTGTTTGCCCGTTACATCGTTATAAATATAATATTCAAACCGGACGCAATATAAGTGGCGAAGGTTATTATTTGAAACACTGGCCGGTGGAAACAAGAGCAGATGGAGTTTATATAGGAATTGAGATTTCGGGCGGCTTGTTTGGATTATTTAACTGAAAAAGGAAATAATTTCTTCTCAAAAAATAAACTTACTCAGGAAGCGGTCTTTATCATTTTAATATACCTGCTGTTTTCCCGAAGCATTTTTAATCCCGATCGGGTACTCATATAGGGTCTTGTAATCCTGTTATGATTTATACGGCTGATTTGCCACATAATATTCAGATGCCTGATAATTTCTTTCCACGCAAAAAAAACAGAATGCCTGGGATCATAGATATGAGTGGGTTCGCTGCCGGCGCCGTTCAGTTCGATAACAAAAAAATTTTTTCCCTGCCTGAGTTCATCCCAGGTATTAAAACGAATATCCAGCCGGCCAAAATAAAACCCATCTATTTTTTTACATATTTTATCAATAACAAGAGTAAGTTCTTCATCAATCAAATGGCTGTCGTCAATAAATTTTGCTCCGCGAACATGATTACCATAGGGAACCAATATAAACTCTTCGCCTTTCTTCAACACAATACTTAGTTCATCTTTCTTTGTTTTGAAAAGAACCGGTAGCTGTAAAATGTACCGTTTATTTTTCCTGACTAATTCTTCTATTGTTGATTCCCCATCTCCTTTTACCGCAAGAAATTCTTTCCGCACAATTCCGGAAATGTATCCTTTCTCTTTATGGGGATAGCGATAATAAAAAATTCCGATTTCGTTTTTAAAATCAATAAACTCCTGCACCAGAAAATCAACTTTTGATTCTCCTGCATACTTTAATAATTCAAATTCATTTTCCAGTTTCTTTACACCCATGCCCTTCATACCGATATCGGGTTTGCCAATCACCGGAAATTTAATACCGGCTTTACTGATACGATCTGAAATTTCAGGAAAAGCTGTTCCGGGCTGAAAAAGAATTGTAGCCGGGTAAAATTCCTGGGGCATTAAATCATAAATTATTTTTTTTGATTCCATCAGGAAGCCGCCGTTCGGGATGGTTGGGTTGGAAGTATTGAAAAAGAAAAACGACCTGGCTTTTATTCCTAACCAGCACCAATAAATATAAACAGGAATATAGACAATATGAAAGGGCCAGTATTCCCAATGAAATAATTTAATAAAAAAAGGATGGTATGACAAACGGCGAAACACTACTTAACGGGGATCGCTTTTCTGGTGAAATCACTTTTATATTTTTTGTCATCCGCCAGGTCCAGGTAAATCATACTGGTTTGATCGTTGGTCAATTCAATGCTGGTTATACTTACTGTTGAATAGACCCCGTCACGATACATCAGTAAATCATTACGTAAATCGCCGCCACCGGTAAACTGATGAAAGCTGAAAATATCTTCCTGTGAAGGCGTTGGATTATTCTTTATAAATTCAAAGAACCATGCTTCTCTTTGTTTAATCACCAGGGGATCATATAATGTGGCTGAAGACCAGATCATCGGCTCCTGTCCGGATAATTTTTTTACATAGTGTTTTTTCCCATCCCACCGAAGTTCATTTAAGGTATCACATTCCTTTAAAATAACAGTAAATGGTTCGATATTTTCCAGGTTCATATTTGTAAAATGAGCGGTTGGTTTATCCTCAACCATTAAATCTAATAAAATTATACCCCTGCTTTTTCTGTATGGAGGCTGGTGAACATGATTAACAAATGCTCCATTCAGCAAAACAGCTGCATCCCCGTTTTCTTTTGCCAGGATCCAGGCGCCTCCGGCATCTGCATCTTTTGGAAACAGAAAATGCTGATTGTTGTACCTGCCCGGCTCAGGTATAAAAGCTTTTTTCCGGCTTATCTTTTCATCTCGGTTTGATGTAAGATAAACACGGTCTTTCAATGGAATAAAAGTGACAGTACACATGGTTAAATGAGTTTACTGGCAGCAAAGCCAATCCGAATTTAGTTTTTTATAAATACAATAATAGCTTTTATTTAAAAACATCCCTGTCGGAAAAATGACAAAGGTGGATGTCATCCTGTTCTGGCAATCTGTATCCATTCAAGACAAATGATCTTGCCATTTATATCATCAATTGTTTGCGAATTCAGTAATGGATCTTTGTATTACAAAGAGAACAACACTAAATGATGGCGACAAAAAGAAAAAAAGAATAAGAAAATAAAAGCCACTATTAAAATCACCGGTCAACAATTTTAACCACGAGTAAGACCAGTTAGAAAAAATCAGTAATCATCATTCAAAGCAAACACCGGCTTTCGGTACATCCATTGGCCTCCGGTAAAATCAGGGTTGTCATGTCATAAAATACCACACTGATATTACCGTCTAAAATCTTTTGTGTATAGGTAAATGCTATCTGCTCGGCCTGCTGTTTGAACTTACTGTTCAACTTATCTAAAAACCTGTAAATAGCATCAATATCAAGCATTACACCCTGATAGCGATAGAGGTATTCAATCGTCTTTAATTTGCTTAATGGAAAAGCTAAACGGGCAATTACCAGATGCCGGAATAATTGTTCTTTGATAGCTCCAAAGCCAATGTAATTATATATCTTCCCGAAAATTAATTCAGAACCGGCAGTTCGTATGCTCGCATTTTGCAGGTTTTCAAATACCTGTTCAACAAGGGTGTCATTTTCAGAAACAAACAATTTTGATTGGCCGCCAAGCGTTCTAATTCCTGTTTGCCTAAATACCATAACTTCTGTATTTCCTGTTCACTAATGGCAGAACCAATTGTTTTTACCAATGCATATTTACCCCTCGCTTTAGATATAATCTGCACTGAAGTACTTCCGGAATTATTTTTCTTTTTCCTTAAAAACATCCCTAAAAGTAACATCGGGACACCCATTTCCAATACCCAACTCAGTAAAATAAAGGGTTTCAGAAGACATTTTTAAAAAGTGCGGAAAACAGGTGTAAATTCTCTAAATAATCTCTACCTTCAATAAAATTTCAGGCTATGACACGAATAGGATTTTTAGTTCTGCTCTTGTCAATTGCCGGCCTTAACACTGACGGCCAAGAGATTGTAAGAAGTACCTACACTTATAAGGCCATAGGAGATCTTCGCATTCGCGCAGACGTTTACCGGAAACCTGACGACAGTGTCAGGCCTGCCATTTTGTGGCTACATGGTGGCGCACTGATAATGGGAAGCCGGAGGTGGTTGAACCAAGGCCAGGCTGAAAGATATCTAAACGCTGGTTATACGATCATTGCGATAGATTACCGGTTGGCACCTCAGACTAAGTTGAGTCAGATACTCGTGGATCTTGAAGATGCATATCGATGGGTACGGATCGAGGGTCCAAAGCTGTTTCGGATTGATCCGAATCGCATCGCTGTCATCGGACATTCGGCGGGAGGGTATCTGGCGCTGATGGCTGGCTTCCGGCTGAATCCTCGGCCTATGGCAATAGTATCTTTTTACGGCTATGGTGACATTGCTGCCGAATGGTATAGCCGGCCTGACTCGTTTTACAACCGGCAGCCTCCCGTGTCAAAGGAGGAGGCATACAAGGCCGTCGGGACGCGGCTTATTTCCGACGATCTGGGCACCCACCGGGGTCCTTTCTATCTTTACACACGTCAACAAGGCCTTTGGCCAATGGAAGTGGTGGGGCATGATCCACACACGGAACCGAGATTATTTGACTCATTCTGTCCACTTCGAAATGTTACCAAAGATTATCCGCCGACGGTGCTTCTTCACGGGGATAAGGACACAGATGTTCCGTTTGAGCAATCTGTTTTGATGGCCAAAGAATTTGAGCGACATGGAGTGCAGCACCAATTCTTTGAAATGGTCGACCGCGGGCATGGATTTGATGGGGCAATGTGGGATCCAGTAATTATCGCGACATTCGATCGCCTACTAGCCTTTCTGGAGAAACAACACAGACGGTACTAGAGAGCCGTCGCGCAGCCTAACCGCAGCCGCCGCTAATTTTCTGCTTCATCTGAAAAATATCAATTGCAACGACAGTGCTGCATCATGGTTGTGCAAAAGAATAACAGTAAAAAGTTCTGGTCTTAAAAAAGCCTCATCTTTAATAAGGCTTTAAATAATAGATATGGCAGTTAACGGATTTACCCGAAGCTTGTCGAAGGGCTCCCACATTGTTCTGTAGTACAATAGTT
>DATDPZ010000021.1:0-2814 GCA_035292525.1 Chitinophagaceae bacterium | reverse complement strand
CGGTATAAATAATAATCAATTCCCACACCTGCTCCTGCAAACCATGAACCTTTCTTAAATCCATTTACAGATTGCAGACCGGCAGATACCGAATTGTTTCCATTCACCAACGCTACTGAATTGATAGAATGAAACTGATATGCTGGTTTTTTCTCCTGGGCATTTAGAAAAAGATTTATTGAAATAAATACAATAACTATAAGATATTTTTTTACCATGATAATTAATTTTTAACGGCTAATACACTCAGTTGCGTTGCAGTTCCGGATGAATTATATGTGTACTGGTAAAGACCGTTTTTTGCAACAACCAAAGCCCATCCGTTAATTGCTATCACATCGTAGGCATCATAACCGCTTATGGTATTTAGCAAAACAAGGTTATTTACATTGGAAGCATTGTAAAACTTTAGACCGCCTGCGCCATCACAGATAATAAGTGTGGTTCTATCTTTGGCAAGGCCATGTGGATTTTTCAATTGGTAAGTCTTGACAAGAGTGGGTTGACTAAAATTGGAAATATCCAAAACATCCAGTTGGTTGGTAAATCCCTGGCAGGCATTTCCTGAACGCAGTGTAACATATGCATGAGTATTATCAGCGATGACCGGATCGCAACTGCGTACATGTGAAAAAGAACCTTCCCGCACAGGCAGGGCCGGATTGCTGATGTTAAAAATAAACATCCCTGTATTGGAACCGATGAAGAGGCGATTATTGAAGGGATAAATGGTTTCTATACCCCAGCCGATATTCACTTTGTTACTAAAAACAGGATCGATGGCATTTGCAATAGAAACAACATTTAAAGAAGATTCTGAAACTGCATAAAGATGGTTATTGACGATGGTAAATCTGGCCATAGAGCCGCCAACACCGAAGGGTGAGCCACCAGAACCACCGCCTGCTGCACTATTGGTTTGTGCCATAAATAAAACATCCGAGCTTTTAAATACTTCAAAAAAGCCCCTACTACCTCCACAGTTAGTTTCTATTACCGTATCCCTTCTTATCCAATCCACCACTACTGCTGCCGGGTTTGAAGAAAACCCATTTCCCCAAAATCGCTCCGGGAAAATATTTTCTGTAAATTTTTTAACCTCTGTATTGCGGGGATCTGTAATATCAATGGTCACCAGGTCGGTATAAAAATCAGCATAGAGGATATTTCCTTTCACGGCCATATCCATATTGCCTGGAATATCTATAAATGAAATGTTTTGAGGAGCTGAAGGATTTGTATTATCAATGATATGAATGCCCCTGTCAATCTCATTTAAAAAAATATAGTTTCCCCGGATATAAATTTTACCGGGCCTTTCAATTTCCCTGGCTGCATTGTTTTTGATATTGGCCCTGGTTTCAGCTTTTGTTTTATACACAGGTTCCCAATAGCTGTAGCTACTGGTGCATTGATCTTTTACACAACCGTTTAATAAAAATAATAAGGAAACAACCAGAAAAACTCTGAAGGGATTAATTTTGATTCTCATAACTGTGATTTTAAAGGCTGACAACTGATTTAAAGATTTCGTTGCCTGCCCGTAGCGAAATTTTTAATACCCGCAATACTTAATACGGCACGTTCTGGCGGGCATCAATTTTTTCCTGGAAAAATAATTTTGGTCCGGATGCCGGGCATGAATAAATATTTTTCGCTTTCAAATGAATTATCCAGCAAGCGGTTCAGATGAACATTAATAAGAGGTCCGATACTCCAAAGTATTTTTTTAGAAGAAATAGTCCATGAAAAGCCCGAAGTCAAACTGAACTGTGTTTTATTCAGTTGTTTTTTGCCATCAAAATAAATACCCCCAAAAGCTGTATCGTACACCAGTGCATTAGTGGAAATCAATTGCCCGGCAATAAACCCCATATCCAGGAAAAAAGGTTTGTCCGGGTTTTTATTTAACTGTACATGTAATTCAACCGGCAGTTCTATAAAGTGATAATGGTTTGTATAATTATTGAACGAATTAGCCGTTCCATAAACTCTGGATGCATCATTTAATGTCATTGATTGAGGAGTATAATTCAGGATGGAATCTCTTCTGCCGCCAATAAGAATATGATCGCTGTAAAAACTGTATTGCAATCCCAAAGACAACTGTGCTTTTCTGGAAATATTTCTTTTTACAAATCCCCCTAGCTGCAATGCAAAGCCTGATTCTCTTTTGGATGGCCTGGCCGGTTGAGGAACAGTTACACCTCCTGAAGATGGTGAATTGTTAAAATCTGCACTTTTATTAGCAGAAAATAAAAAAGCCTGGTTCACAAATGAAGAAATACCCGGCGTAACCTGCACTCCCCATTTCCATTTTTTTGAAATGGCCGGTTGTTTTTTTGTTGCAGCCATTGTATCGGTTTTTGATTCGGATTTCTGAATTGAATCCTTCTGAACTTTGTTTTCAGTTTTAACTATACTATCACTGATTTTCTCAATTTCTTTTGGAGTTGCAGTATCAATTTTTACTGCAGCAATTTCTATACTGTCGCTTGTTTTAGTTGCTGCATTAATTTTAACAACAGAGCTGTCTTTTAAAATTTTAATTTCTTTGGGTTCATCAATGATTGATTTAATTTGAAAAGAAACGGGCTTTTCCAAATCCCTGTTTGTTTTGGCTACAACCACATCTGAAACTTTATTTATTTGCTTCTCTTTTTTTACAGGGATTATTTTCTCTTTTAAAAGATCAACCTGTTTCTCTTGCTTTGTCAAAACATTTTTACTCTTTTCAATATTTTCCTTTACCGGATCAGCCTGGTTGATATTTCCGGGATTACTATTTTTTATACTGTCAATAGTTGAATCCTT
>DATDPZ010000020.1:0-2648 GCA_035292525.1 Chitinophagaceae bacterium | reverse complement strand
TGAAAGATATTTATTGGGCCGAGAAAGCAATGATCAAAGTGCTTCCTGAGTTGATTAAAAGTGCAACTTCAGGGGAATTGGCAGATGCATTGACAAATCATCTTGCTGAAACCAAAAACCAGGTGATACGTATTAAACAGGTGTTTGAGTCAATAGACAAAAAAGCAAGTACCAGAAAATGCAAAGCGATAGAGGGGCTGATTAAAGAAGCACAAGGAATAATAGAAGATTGTGAACCGGGTGCTATGTGTGATGCCGGAATAATTTCTGCAGTACAAAAAATAGAACATTATGAAATTGCTACTTATGGTACACTTCGCCAGTTTGCCGAAACACTTGGGTTATACAAAGTTGTTAATCTGCTGCTGACTACATTAAACGAAGAAAAAGCGGCAGATGAAAAATTGACAATAATTGCTGTTGCCGCCATCAACATGGAAGCTGCTGAAGCAGAAGCTTAAGCTATTAAATCATTTCAAACAATAGTTAAAATGAATAATATCTTAAAGGGACTAATTGCAGGATTCGGTGCTAAAAAATTAGGTGGAGGCTGCCTGGGAACCGTTGTCGTATTTGTTATCATCTGGCTATTGCTTGGGCAATGTAACTAGTATTCATTTCAATATTCACCCGGGGGTTTGCCAAAAGGTATTCTCAAAAAAGAGAAATGAGGTGGGCAAACCCCGGGTATTTTATTTATACTTTAGAGTCTGGGATTACCTGTGCGATCAGTACATTTAGAAACCCCATAAAGATTACTCCTTCTGTTACATACCGGTTTTTAATAAAAATAAAATCGCTGCAAAGGGATCATTTATTGTCCTGCATATTCCGGCCTTACTGACCAGCTGGTTCTTCTTTTTTTATGGAAAACCATCCACCAGAAAAAGAATACTGTTGTGATCAGTGTGAGTAAGGTCATGCTCCAGCCGGGCAAACTATTACTAAGGTCCACCAGCATACCATTAGTGTCAAGTTCTCCAAACCCAAATAATACAGGTAAGCGGAACCAGTAATAAAAAGATACAGCGGTTGCAGCAAACAAACTGCTGATGATTCTTTTCTGATGTCGTTCAAAAAAAACGGTTAACAGGATGAATAGCCCTATTGAAACTGCAGCACCCAGAAAAGGATAACCATATACCAGAAATAAATTTTGCCAGCCATCGGCACTGATAAAATCAGGAACCTGGAACCATCCCCATACATAGCCAGGAAAGCCACCCACCAGTAAAATTTCGGTTGCTTTTGTAACTCCGGCATCACGGGATGAAAATGGCTTGTTATTAGGCGTAGAATCAGGACAGGGTACAGAACACTTTACGCATTCATTGCAATGTGCATTGGGTAAAGAAAATGCGACACCGGAACCATATAATTTTTCAACAGGGTGTACAGGACACAGGCCGGAACACCATCCGCTCTTTCTCTCATAAATGAACCCCATCAGCAAGGCAGGTACAGCAAGGAACAGTATGATCAGGGCAGTAGCTTGCCCGCTGATATTAAATATTACATGACGCAATGGAATAATCAGCATTAGTAATATGACACCTATCAATTGGAAAACAGTCTGTTTAGCAGAAGATAATTTTATTTTTTTTGATAACCCTGTTTTATCGGGCAATAAAGCTGTAGTTCCCAGGGGGCAAACATTTCTCCATATCCCAGTGCCAACCACTAAAAGCGCAGGAGCCACTGGAATCAAGATATTCCAGAATAACGTAACACCGACAGGCGGAGCAAAAAACATAATCAGCAGTAGTACTATTCCAATTAGCCAGAATAATGCCTGTAGAATTTTCCATAAAAGAAGTGTATTATCTGAGGGCAAAGTTGCAACCCTGGTTGAAGGCTGAAAAAGATGTTGTTCCATATGGTAATTTTTTTAAAAAATATTAGGATTGTGCGGCTTCACTTATGAGAATTATCAATTTGTCATATGATTTTAATTCATGGCTGGATAAAATAAAAAGTTGTATTATTCTCTTTTTCATATTCAGTTCCTTCTACACCATAATTTTTCCTGTTATTTTCATTTTTGTCCTCCATTCTCATTTTGAAAATTTTTTTAAAAAAAGAGGCTGTATTTTACAGGCTCCATCTGTTCCAATAATTATAAAATAATTTATTCCCCTTCTTACATGGATGGCTTAGCGGGTGTTGAGCTGACACTCATATCCCGGACACAAGCGTATTTTCCATCACGCATTTGGAGATAGGACATATAATGTCCATGATCTACTGCCGGTACTGATTTTACCAATCCGTACTGCATTCCTGGCTTTAGCCTGCATGAGGAATTGGTATTGTTGAACAATGCCGGGTTAAGCACTCTCCAGGCATTGCAATCCGCCACGCTGAACCCGGCAAAATATCTACATAAAACTGACTCACTCGGAACCATAGCACCCAATAAGTATGCAGACATATTACTCCTTTCTGAAAATCCGCTATCCGATATTACCAATACCCGGAAAATCGAGGGCCTTATACTGAATGGAAGTTATTATACCAAAAATGATTTAGAAGGGCTTAAACAAAAGGCAAGAGAAGCTTCTGAAAAAATAAACAAAGAATCCGGAAACTAAATGCATTTTTTCTTTTGAAATATTTAATCATTCCTGATTAAACACTTTTATTGAATC
>DATDPZ010000019.1:0-8350 GCA_035292525.1 Chitinophagaceae bacterium | reverse complement strand
GAATCGTAATGAAGTTGGCGTATTACGTTCACCCTG
This sequence comes from Chitinophagaceae bacterium, assembly GCA_035292525.1. Lineage (GTDB taxonomy): Bacteria > Bacteroidota > Bacteroidia > Chitinophagales > Chitinophagaceae > VBAS01. The sequence goes on along the minus strand of DATDPZ010000019.1, from coordinate 8,314 downwards.
GTTGAAATATCCAAAAGCCAGACCGGGTAATGCTTTGTTTTTCTGTAACTCAAGATTTTTGCGGTTTACTTCTATTTCTTGTTGTAATAAGGATATGGTTGGATTATCATTCACTAAAGATGTATCTGCTGTTGTCAATAACCCTTCCGGAACTGATAAAAGTTGTAAAGCTGTAACTGCAATGGCTTCTTTGGTATATGTCAGATATTTTAATTGTTCTGCAAGTGATGATAATGTTGTTGACGTTTGCAGAAGCTGGTTGTGTATTTCACCATATTCATTTTCGGTAAATGCTTTTTGGAGATAATCAATTTGCCCGGCATCAAATTGTCTTTGTGCAGAAACCTGCAATTGATAGAATGCACTATCCTGCAATTTCAGATCATGAAGTAATGCTGCGGTGTATTGTATAGCCAGGTATAATAATCGTACTCGATAAGCGACATCAATTTGTGTACGCAATTGATCTTTTTCAGCAATTATTACCTGCTGCTTTTGCAATTGCACCTGTTTTCCATACACAGTGGGAAATTCAAAAGACTGGGTAATACTGCCGGTATAAAAGCTACCCGTTGGGCTTTCCCAGAAAAATTCAGGATTAGGAAGATTAATCGCAGATTTTACTAATTGCTTCTGTTGAATAATAGAAAGGTTAGCAGCTGCTACATCCCTGTTTGTGGCAATGGCCCTTGTTACGGCTTCTTCCACCGTTAAAACAGTTTGGGAAAAAGCCGGGCCAATTATTCCTGTAAAAAAAACAAGTATGGATATTTTTCTGAACATAAATTTAATTTCTATAACAAGTGTTTTTGAAGTTCCTGGTTATACAGGTACACAGAGAGACACATTCATGCATATAGAATGTGATAGAAATAATATCAGATCTGGAAGGAATGTATGGACACACGAATGTCCGGAGGAGGCAACTGATCAGTTCGGAAGACAGCCCATTTCATTTCTGAAGAAATAGTAAACTGTTTAAGTGCAATCAAAAACTCAATCGCTTCATGATGAAGTTGAGAAAATAGTACTGAAAAATCAATATTGTTTTGAGTAATACTCTTTGCCATCAATTGAAAATTGATAACAGAATTTGTGCAACAATCATCTTTTTCTTCTGAGCTTTGATTTTCAGAAGTAATTACAGGTTTTTCGCAACATTCATGTGCTGTTTTCTTCTTTTTAGTATGATGCCCGTTATTGTAGCCCATATCAAGACCTAAAGAACAGGCAAAACTGATGACCGTACTTAAAGAAAATACAGACATTAGTATAAATGCTTTGATTTTTATGGTCTTGTCTGGTTTCATTTCAATGATGCAAATGTAAATGTATTTATTCCAATTATTGGATATGTCAGTTAAATTACATTTTATAATTAAAAAACGGGTTTTACAGCTTTTAACAGGCGTACTGTTCCGAAAACTGTGTTAAAATATTTTGTCTCCTCCACATATACAAAACCAGCCTCCTGAATAAAATCAGGTAATAGTCCTTTGCTGTTCACCCGTGTATTTGCTTCACCATCCAGCCTTCTGAAAAGACCAAATGCTAATTTCGTATAAGCTGTAGCAGCCTTTCCAAAATCGGCAATATGTAATTCAGCGCCAGGTTTTAAACAACGGTAAATTTCTTTCAACACGATTTTTTTATTTTCAGTTGGGATATGATGAAAAACCAAAGAGGATATTATTCTGTCCCATGAAGATTCCGGAAAAGGTAATTGTGATCCGTCATATTCGTGTAAATCAATTTCCAGGTTCAAACCACTGATCTTCCTTTTTGCAATTCTCAAAATTTCTTTGTCAACATCCACTCCTGTAACTTTTACGCTTGGGAAACGCTGCTTTATCATTATGGAAAGTGTTGCAGTTCCAATACCAAAATCCAGTATTGCCTCGTTTCCAGTTAACCCAAGCTGGTCAATCAAAGTGGTTTTCATTTTCTTTTCCGGGAAACTGATGGCCAGTAAACCATCATAAAACCGGGTTAACCAGTTAAACCGTAATGCAGGTATAAAGTTAGTGGCTGGCATTATTTACAACAATCTTTTTTTCTTATAAAGATGGCTTTAATAATTTTCAGGAAAAATTGACTTATAGATTTAAAAATTTTCACTTTCGTATAAAGTTGTTGTTTTACATATTCATACCTTCCATCGGATTGGCGCCTTTCTTAAAAATATATTCGCTGTTGATCAGGTAAGTCCCGCTCATGACCACTACATCTCCGTTTTGCAAACCTGATTTTATTTCTATGCGGTCCTCAGTTTCCAAACCGGTTTCCACCATTTTCATTTTAAAATTATTTTTCCCGGTCTGTATCCATACAATATTCATTTTCCCATTCCTTAATACTGCATCTGCCGGCAGGGTCAGCGCTGTTGATTCTTTATTTTTAAAAGTAACATAAGCCGGCATACCGGGTTTTAAAATCCCATTTGAATTTGGAATGATAATACGAACTAAATTGACTCTTGTATCTGCTGCAATTTCCGGGTTGGAAAATTCTATTTTCCCCTTGATTTCTTTGCCGGGTAAATCCGGAAATTCAACAGTAGCAATAGCATTTTTTTCAATAGCAAAAAGTTGAGAAGTATATACCTGTGCTTCCGCCCATAAAGTGGAAAGATCGGCCAGCTTTACAATCGTACTGCCTTCCATTACATATTGACCTTCCATAACTGAAAGCTCAGTGATATAACCTGAAGCAGTGCTGTAAAACGCAGTTAAAGGAGAAGATTTCCCTGACTTGCCCAGTGCTTCAATTTGCGCTTCATTCATTCCCCACAACATTAATTTTGTTTTGGCGCTTTGTAACAGGCGGTTAAAATCAATAATAGAATTATCGAGAGATTGTTGTCTTTCCAAAGCGGCAATGAATTCCTGTTTGGCATTATTTAATTCTTCGCTATATAAATCATAAAGATGAGTTCCTTTTGCAACATAATCACCTGCATTTTTAAAATATAAACGATCCATACGACCCATAATCCGGGCATTCACACTATTCACTTTTGATTCATCTGTATTTAATGTGGCAGTCAACACAATTTTATCAGCAATCATTCCATTACGGATGGTATCCGACTGAATATTTCCCAACCTTATTTGTTCATCATTTAACATGATCTCATCAGACGCAGTATTTGTTTTTTTCACTACAATGAGATCCATATGGCAGATAGGACATGTACCGGGTTTGTCCTGCATTATCTGCGGGTGCATGCTGCATGTATAATACTCATCACTATTCATTTTTGTTGAAGTCTTGCTTTTACATGAGACTATAACAAAAAATAAGGTCAATATAGCTACTACATACTTTTCCATTTTTATTGATTTGTTTTAATAAAACTTTCGCTATCTACCAGGTATTGTGCATCGGCTGCCACGGCTTCATTTTTATTCAATCCATTCAATACCTGTATCAGGTGTTTATTGATAATACCCGTTTGGATTTTTCTTGCAGTAAAAGACTCCCCGTTTCTTACAAATACTACTTTATCCAAACCGAGTGATAGTACGGCTTCTTCGGGAAGCCAGCTGGCGGAACGATAACCGGCAAATACCGTTGCTCTAACCTGGCTGCCTATCGGAATACCAGGATTTGAATTATTGAAATACACCCGGGCTGTCAATGTTTTACTACCCTCCCTGTAAAATGGTTCGATATAACTGATAGCGGCCATGAAATCTTTTTTGGGATCAGTTTCCGGTGTGATGCGCACCTTATCTCCTGCTTTTACCATAGCCGCCTGCCCCGGAAAAATATTTAAAACAGCCCATGCTTTATCCGGGTTAAATACGGTAAAAATATTCTGCCCTTTTTGTACATACATTCCTTCCTTCAGGAAAAGTTCATCTGTAGTAAGTAAATCATCTTTCATGTTGGATGCAGTGTTTTTAATCATAGTTTCTTCAGCGCCACTTTCCTGAATATGCCCGTTGTAATTACTGAAAACAGAAACAGTGAATGTTGCTTTACCTGATTCAATTACTTTTTCCAATTGCTGATTACTCATACCAAGTAATAACAATTTTTGTTTGGCAGCATTTGCCAACATCGTATTCTCAGGATCATTTTTTATGAGGAACAGGAGGTTTTCCTGTGCAGTAAGTAATTCAGGACTGTATATGTCCATTATTTTTTGTCCTTTATTGACCTTTTGAAACCTGTATTTAATATATAGCTTTTCAATCCTGCCTGATATGTTGGATGAAACAACACCCAGTTGTCTTGTGTCATAAGTAACAAACCCATAAGATTCCATTTCAATATTTTCTTCTCTCTCCACCAGGTGAACCATCGGAACATTTGCAATTACCTGTTGATTTGCCGGCTTCAATAATACGTCTAATGAAACTGACCTGGCTTCATTTTCCGGTTTCACTTTTTCCAGTTGCATACCACAAATTGTACAAGTGCCGGCTGTATCACTGTGTATTTGTGGGTGCATGGGACAGGTATAGCCACTGAAATTTTCAATTCCTTCTATTGTTTCTTCATGCCCTTTATGAGCATCGCTATTTTCTACCATTATCAAATTCATCCCGCATTTGGGACAAGTACCAGGTTTATTGCTGAAGACAGAGTCCTGCGGCATGGGACAAGTATAAAGCGCTGCCGTCTCATTTACTTTATTATTACAGGCCAATAAAATAACGGTAATAAATAAAGACCAACTCCATTTGTTCAGAAATATTTTTTTCATCATTTTTTGAATTTATTTTATTTCCAGCAATTTCATCAGTTCCGCCTGCATTTGTAAAGCGACCTGTAACTGGTCCAGGTAATTCATCTGTGTCATGTTCAAAGCTTCCCAGGCATCAAATAGTTCAAAAAGCTCTTCGGTATTCTGTTCATAGGCCAGGTGCATGGTTTGAAAATTTCTTCTTAAAGCAGGAATGATCTGCTGCTCATATAAAATCATTTGCTTTTTTTTCAGCTCCAGCTCTGTAAAACCGGAATGGGCCATACCTGAAACTTCATTGATAATCATCTGCTGTTGATTTTTCAACGCTTCATTTTGCCAAACCAGGCTTTCGGCTTTTGCCTTATTCATTTTTGAAGACCATTTAGCCATGGGAATTTTTACCATCCCCATGAGGGAGAACTGTAATGGCTGACGGGCCCAACCGGTCATGTGATCATACTTAATACCAAATTCAGGTTTCAACTTTGCCAGTTCAGCTTCCCGTTCCAGTTTATTTACTTCGATACTTTTGTCAATTACTTTAATATCACTTCGCTGTTTCATCAAAGCTGCTGAATCAAACATATTTCTGTTAAAATCTATCCATACATAATTTGTATCCAGTTTAAATAATGCATCCGCATCCCGGTACATGACTGTATTGATCGCTATTCTTTTCTGCACTATATCATTCTCCAGCATCAGTTTCATATTTTCCACATTTGCCAGTGCAGCTTTTGCTTTATAATAAGCGCTGATTTTACCCAATCCGTTTTTGTAACGAATCTCTGCACTTTCCAACATGAAACGGAGCAGTTTATCATTTTCTTCCAGCACTTTTATTTTTTTCTCCAATACGATCCAGTCATAATAATTTTTTCTGGCCGTATATAACAGTTCATTCACTACTACTTCTTTCTTCTGCAATTCAACCAAAGATTGAGTTTTCATAAAACTAAATTCAGCATCCTGCTTTTTACGGTTGGGAAACATTTGCTGTCCCGATATCATGAACATACCCATACCGGGTTGTCCATCCATTGTTTTCCATTTGCCCGGACTGTAAGGAGTTTGAAAAAAACCTGCTCCCAATTCCGGGGGCATCCAACTGTAAGCGCCTTTGGCTGCTTCGTCCATTGAACGGGCATCCGCATCCAGCATTTTTAGTGTAGGATGTTTCGTTTCTACTGCTTTTTGTATATCGTGTATGGTTAATATCTGCTGCGATTGAGTAAGCAGTACTATCAACATACATTCAAAAATTATTAATAGTTTTTTCATATTAAATCCATTGTCTGTTTTTAATGTTTTGTTTCCAACACTTCAATCTTTCCATATTTTCTCAATTCAAATTCTTTTGCCATTAAAAATATTAGTGGTGTTACCAACAGAATATGAGTAGCAGATGTAAGCACTCCTCCTACCATAGGTAATACAATCGGTTTCATCACATCACTTCCTACTCCATGGCTCCAGAGAATTGGTATTAATGCAAAAAGCGAAACACTTACTGTCATCAGCTTGGGACGTAACCGTTTTGCTGCACCGGCAATTACATATTCTTTTAAATCCTGTCTTGTGATTGTTTCTTTTGAATTTCCTTTTTTCTCTACCAGTTGTAGCATGGCATCATTTAGATAAATCACCATAACAATGCCGGTTTCCACTGCCAGTCCAAACAAGGCTATAAAACCCACAGCAACGGCCACCGATAAATTTACTCCCCAGAAATAAATCATAAAGGCGCCTCCTATCAATGCAAACGGAATAGAGATCAGACTAAGAAAAGCTTCTCTTGCTGAATGAAAGGCAAAATACATGGAAAGGAATATGATCAGCAATACAACCGGCAAGATCATCTTCAGCGTTCTTTCACTGCGTATGAGGTTTTCATACTGACCACTCCATTCCATAAAATATCCCTGGGGCAATTTGGTGATCATATTATTGAGTTTTTCCTTTGCGTCATTTACCGTACTGCCAAGATCTCTTTCCCTTACATTAAATAAAACAGTACCCCTTAACATGGCATTCTCTGAATTGATCATGGGCGGTCCCTCTGAAATATTTACGTCTGCTACTGCTTCTAATGGAATGGGACCAAATTGCATGGTTTGTACCTGCAATCTTTTTAGTGCCGTAATATTGTTACGGAAGTCCTGGCCAAATCTTGCATTCACAGAAAACCGCTGACGACCCTCAATAGTAGTGGTGAGCCTCATGCCGCCCAAAGCAATTTCCACCACGCTGTTTACATCATCCACACTGAGCCCGTAGCGGCTGATTTCCTCCCTTTTAACTTTGATATCAATATATTTTCCGCCGGTGATGGGTTCTACATAAAGATCTTTTACACCATCAATACCTTCCAGTTCTTTTTTTATTTTTTCGGCAAAAGAATAAATGGTATCCAGGTTTTGCCCATACACTTTTAATCCTACATCGGTACGGATACCGGTAGAAAGCATATTGATGCGGTTAATGATCGGTTGGGTCCATCCATTGGTTACACCGGGAATCTGTACGATTGCATTCAGTTCATTAATAATATCATTTTTATCTATGTCTTTTCTCCATTCTTTTTGTGGTTTCAGTAAAATGATCGTCTCGATCATACTGATGGGAGAATTATCAGTTGCCGTATTGGCCCTGCCGGCTTTACCTAAAACATTTTTTACCTCAGGAACAGATTTGATAAGCTTATCCTGTACCTGCAGAATTCTTTTTACCTCGCTGTTGGATACATCGGGCAAGGTAACCGGCATAAATAAAATGGATCCTTCATCGAGTGGCGGCATAAATTCTTTTCCCAGGCTCATCAACAAAGGAATACTGATTGCTAATGCTATTATATTAACACCAATTGTTGTCTTTCTCCATTTAATACAGGTTCTGATAACCGGTTCATAAATTTTTTCCAAAATGCGGTTAACCGGGTTTTTTGTTTCGGGCCGGAACCTGCCTTTCATAAAAAAGGAAATCAGTACCGGGGCGAGTGTCAAAACCAGTAAAGCATCTACAACCATTATGAATGTTTTTGTAAATGCAAGCGGATGAAATAATTTTCCTTCCTGGCCCGTTAACAAAAACACCGGTAAAAAAGATGTAATGATGATGATAGTAGAAAAGAATACCCCTCTTGATACCTGTTTACAGGCTTTCTCTATCAGCCGCATCCGTTCCAGTTCCGGTATCCGGTTATAATTATCTCTTCCGGTTAGTTTATTAAATAGTTTTCTCATAGCTTAGGATTTAGGGTTAGGATTATTTTGCCAATCGGATAAATGGCGATAAGCATTCTCACTCATAATAATTCCATTGTCCACGATGACGCCGATTGCCAGTGCAATTCCTGTCAGGGACATAATGTTGGATGAAATTCCAAACATGTTAAGTAAAATAAAACTGATTGCAATCGTGATCGGGATCTGGATGATAATGCTCAGTGCACTGCGCCAATGAAATAAAAAAATGATAACAATCAGCGCAACGATTGACATCTCCTCAATCAGTTTGAATTTAATATTATCAATTGCCGCTTCAATTAATTCACTTCTGTCGTAAGCTGTTTTAAAAGCCACTCCTTCCGGTAATCCTTTCTGCACATCTGCCATTTTT
>DATDPZ010000018.1:0-5577 GCA_035292525.1 Chitinophagaceae bacterium | reverse complement strand
ATCCTGGAAATATAATTGTACAGTAGAAGAACCTTTGATTCCCATTTTTTGTTCTTCAGGACCCTGTGTAAATCCTTCTGTTCCCCTTTCAATTAAAAAGCCGGTAAACTTATCCCCATCTATTTTTGCAAAGACAGTATATATGTCTGCAAATCCTCCGTTGGTAATCCAGCATTTTTGTCCGTTCAGTATATAGTGCTTGCCGTCGGGGCTAAGTTTTGCGGCTGTTTTTGCACTCAATGCATCGCTGCCACTGTTTGGTTCTGTCAGGCCATAAGCACCTGCCCACTCTCCCGAAATAAGTTTAGGAAGATATTTTTGTTTTTGTTCCGGCGTACCAAAATATAAAATGGGTAAAGTGCCAATACCCGTATGGGCTGCAATGGCTACCGAAAAAGAGTGGCCTCCTCCTAAATATTCATTAATAATAGTAGAGGTAATAAAATCTTTTCCAAGACCTCCAAACTCTTCCGGAAAAGAAGTGGCCAGCAAGCCCTGCTCTCCTGCTTTTGTCAGCAGGCTTTTCATCAAGCCGGGTTCAAGACTATCAATACGGTCCAGTATCGGGTAAATTTCTTTATCCAAAAACTGGTCACACATGTCACGGATCATCAATTGTTCTTCTGAAAAATTTTCGGGAGCAAATGTTTCAGAAGCTGATGATTCTTTCACCAGCCATTCTCCTCCTTTAATTGTTGCTGCTTGTTTTATTTCGGTGTTCATAAAATGATGTTTAAAGAGTTTAAAAGTTTAAGTGTTTAATGGTTTGTTGTTTTTGTACCTGGCTTTAACCTGTGATACAAATATGGATTCCCTACAATACAGAAAAAGAACTTTAAATAAGTTAGCCTCGTGCCATGTTATGCCCTCCCTTCGGGTCCCGATAGTTATCGGGATAGGTAGGCTGCTATTTCAGATTATCATACACAATTTGTAAAACCTCCTTACATACTTCTATTTTTTCTACCGGCACGGTTTCTAAAGCTTCATTCAGTGTTTCTTCAGCAAGCAACATGGTTTGTTCCTGTAATTTCAATGCCTGCTTTGTTAAAAAAATTTTATTGATCCTCCTGTCATTTTCAGATGCTACTCTTTTTACCAGGTTTAGTTTTTCAAGATTATCAACCAGGCGGGTGATGCTGGGCTTGTCACGAAAAGTACCATTACATAAATCCTGCTGGCTTTTGCCATCTTCTTTCCATAAATGATAAAGAACACTCCATTGTTCAATGGTGAGATTTAATCCGGCATCATTCAGTTTTTTTTGAAGCCGGCGGGCAATAGCCGTAGAAGCTTTACCCGTAATAAAACTGTATAACTCTCCTTTTTTAAAATGGTTGTTTGGCATATAGTTGTTTATACAACTATTCAAAGGTAGAGATATCCCGGCATCAACCAAAAAAATATTGGAAGATTTTTTCTTCGCTAAACAAGAAGAATTATTCAACTTGTTCAACGCCCTGCTTTGGTTAGATTTGTTAATGCAGAGATGATCCTCCTCTATATTTCCATAGCGCTATTTATAATGTATAGTGTTCTTATTCTATACTACCGGGCCGGATGGCGGCAGGTTCCTGTTTTTGTACCCAAAAGTGATTTGGCCGAAACAAAGATATCCGTCATCATACCTGCCCGGAATGAAGATGAAAATATTGGCAAGCTGTTGGTTTCTATGCAGGCACAGACCTACCCCGGCCATCTTTATGAAGTGATTGTAGTGGATGATCATTCTGAAGATAAAACAGCGGAGATTGTAAAGGGGTTTCCTTTTGCAAAACTTATCAGGGAAGAAGCTGAGCATATTAACTCCTATAAAAAAAAGGCCCTTGAAACAGGAATTGCTGCAGCCACAGGCGACTTGATCGTTACTACCGATGCCGATTGTGTGGCGCCGCCAAACTGGTTAAAAACGATTGCTGCTTTCAAAGAAGAAAAAAATGCTGTTTTTATTGCAGCACCCGTGATGCTGGAAAATGAAAATAATTTTCTGCAAATCTTTCAATTATTAGACTTCCTGACATTGCAGGGAATCACAGCTGCCGCCGTTCAGAAAAAAATACACAACATGTGTAATGGCGCCAACCTCGCTTACGAAAAAAAAATTTTTTATGAAGTGGGTGGTTTTAGCGGCATAGATCATATTGCTTCCGGTGATGATATGCTGCTGATGAATAAAATTGTTAAGCGTTTTCCAGATCAATATTTTTACCTGCTCTCCAAAGAAGCAATCGTAAAAACAAATGCCGCAAAAACCTGGAAAGAATTTTTCAGCCAGCGGATCAGGTGGGCCAGCAAAGCGACACAGTACCATGATCCAAAGATCTTCGGCGCTTTGTTCCTTGTATATTGTTTTAACCTGTTTCTTTTTATTTTGTTTGTTGCCGGCTTCTGGAATTTTTTTTTATGGCCGGGGCTATTTGCTTTACTGATTGGAAAAACGATTATTGAGTCAGCGTTTATTTATCCGGTGGCAAAATTCTACAATAAAACAAAGCTCCTTCGCCTGTTTTTAATTTTTCAACCCGTGCATATTGTTTACATGGTTATTGCCGGCTGGCTGGGCCGGTTTAGTTATTTTGAATGGAAAGGAAGAAAAGTAAAATGATCAGGGTTTCCTGGAATAACGGTAGGATCCTGTCCAGGTATTAGTTGGTTTAGAGACTGACGTCACCGTAACAGTAGTTAAACAAACAACATTGGTGGGTGTACCGGTTATGGTAAACGAGTTGTTAGCTATACTGCTGTTTGTGGAGCTGTTAAAAAAAGCGGCGGCTCCGGAGCCATCGTCTTTTTTCGCTGAAATAACAATGGTTACTCCCTGGGCAGGCATGGTAGATGTAATAGAAACAGTAAGAGGAAAATCTGTCTGTGGTGCAGCCGGCTGCACTGAGTTAACAGGAGGGGTAAGCGTCACTGCCAAAGTTGCTTCAGTTGGTGGTGGTGGCGGTGGCGGTGTAGTCTTTTTTTTACAGCTACCTGTAATTATAAACAGGATGGCAATACCCGCAAAAACACAAACCACTGATTTTCTCATTTCGATTTATTTGATAGAAAAACTAAGATAAGATTATTTAGAATAAGGTGAACGTGAGTTTTATTTTCAACTCACTTTCACAGCCCGGTTAAAGCTTTCTTCCAGGGAAATAAATGTTTCCGTTCTTTCAATCCCTTTTATTTTCTGTAGCTGATCATGAAGGACAAACCTGAGTTCTTCAATATCACGGCAAACAATTTCTGCAAACATGCTGTAGTTGCCTGTTGTATAATTCAACCGGACAATTTCCGGTATTTTATTCAGTTCTTTGGCCACAGAATCATACAAAGAACTTTCCTTTAAATAAATGCCGATAAAAGCAATAACATCATAACCCAGCACTTTCAGATCCACATGAAGGCGGTTGCCTTTTACGATACCGGCATCATGAAGTTTTTTTATTCTGACATGAATGGTGCCGGCTGAAACAAAAAGTTTCTTTCCTAATTCAACATAGGAGATTGTTGCATCATTCATCATTTGCTGAATGATCTGCAGGTCCAGTTTGTCAAGATTTAATTTAGCAGCCATTTGACAATATGATTTTATGTATTATTCAATCAATTACAATATTATTGATTATTATCTAAATTTTTAAAATAATCATTGAATATTTTGGAACAGATACCCGGTATCCTTTACTTTTGTTCCATCAAGCTCTTAAAAAAGGTTGAATACACTGTGGGGTGATGAAATGGCGCAAGCCCGGCAGACATGCCCCCTCGTCTCGGGGGTGGAGATCACAGGATAAACGAAAAGTAGAGCCGACGTTACCAATGGTAAGGCCGACCAGGGTTGACCACTAATCTTTGCTTTTTGGCTAACTGCTCCGTGGAGGTTCGAACCCTCCCCCTACAGCTACAGTTTTCTCATGTGATTAATTTGCCTTTCTGTTTTTACAGGAAGGCTTTTTTGTTTTTGTAATTGCTTACACTACTGATTTCTATAAAAAATAACCTTCCTAAGGTTTTTACTGGTTTCTGAAATTTCTTATTAAATCTCTAAGTTCTTTATCAGAAATATTCTCAACATCAGCTTTGTTGAAGATGGAAATTAAATTCACGGTGATTTCTTCTTCTGAAATAAGTTCAGCAAAACCAATTACCGTGGTTTCTACAAGGGAAATGACCCGGGCGTCTCCGTTTTTTACCTTTTCCTTTGCTTGTAATTCTTAAACGGATTTTGTATGCATCATTTCCCAGGTAAACACCAAGTCTTGGTGTAACCAACAATTCTTTTTCCAGGTTCAGGAGATCCCTGGCCAGGGAATGATATTTTTTAAGCAGGGGTTTTGCTTCTGTTTTAAAATTCTTTGTAATTCTAACGGTTACTTTCACGCAGAAACTCTTTTAAAGTCTGTAATTTTTTTACCGTTCTTTTAGATTCCCTCACTTCAGCAAAACCACTTTTGATCCCACTTAATACGTTGAGCTTATTCTGAAGCTTGTTATAGTCATTGTTTATTTTTTGCCAGGTCTTAATTGGTACAAGCACGGAGGTCTTTTCCCCATTTTCATCAATTAAATATTTAAATGCTTCGGCCATAAATATTGTTTGTTCAAAAATACAATTTCCTTTTTATTTACTGGCTACCTTTGCCGCCCATGGGACAAAAAAAACTTATTCGTTTTGAGGAATTGAAATCTTTTCCCAATGTGCTGCAATACCCGCAGGATATGCGGGGTAAATGGAAAAATCATTTTCAAAATAATAAACCCATCACACTGGAACTGGCCTGTGGCAAAGGTGAGTACACTGTTGCTCTTGCTGCGCTTTACCCTGAAAGAAATTTTATTGGTGTTGACCTGAAGGGTAACCGCATCTGGGTGGGGGCAAAAAAATGTATTCAGCAACAACTTACAAATGCAGCTTTTCTCCGGGTTCAGATTGATAAAATTTCTGATCACTTTTTTCCGGGAGAAATAAAAGAAATATGGATCACCTTTCCCGATCCTCAATTAAGAACAGGTAAAGCGAAAAAAAGATTGACACATCCGAAATTTTTGCGTTTTTACAAACAGCTACTTGAACCCGGCGGATTAATACATTTAAAAACAGATAGCCCGGCATTATATAGTTTTACGAAACTGGTCATTGAAAAATACGGATGCACCCTGATCGAAGATTTGAATGACGTAAATGCATTGCCTGTAATACCGGAAGAACTTAAAATAAAAACGCATTATGAGTTATTGGATATTGCAGGCAGCAACAGGATTCATTATTTAAAATTTTCCCTGCCTGAAATTTTTCCTGAAAAAGAAGCAGATAAAATTTTACAACAGTATTTAAAAGAACAGGAAGTAAAAGGAGTTGATATAAACCCCTTGCCAAAGCCATCTCTTCTTTAAAAAGAGGCTTAGAAGAATCAGCAGTTTAAAAATTATCTTCTACTTATGTTATCAAATAAAAAATTACCCGCTAAATTAAAATCAGTAAAACCTTCCGGTAAAAAGGATGAAAGTTTTTTTGAACTGGTTCATGAAGTGGCAAGACAAATACCAAGAGGAAGGGTAACCAGTTATGGCGCCATTGCGGCGGCG
>DATDPZ010000017.1:0-11039 GCA_035292525.1 Chitinophagaceae bacterium | reverse complement strand
CTGAATTATGTTTTCACAAACCTGGAAAAAATATCTTCCGGTCATTAATATTCTTCTTAAGAAATCAGTAAATGAAGAGCAAGTTTTAAACATGAATCATTCTGATTTTTCAAGGGCTGCCGGTGGAAGGAAAGTTAATTTTAGTTTCAGCAGTATTCAATTGAAAAATGGACGAATTGATAATACAGTAAAACATACCCCATTTGCCAGGGAGTTTGCTGTTGCACTGCAGGAAAATGAAGAAATCCGCAAGATTCTTCAGCACCAGCATTTCTTTTTTTCCATGAATAAAGAAACCCAGTTGTCCATTAAGAATATCACTCCCCCTGATGAAAACAATGAAGCAGGTCCTTCAGAAGTGGCAGCGGAATCATCCAGACCGGCTTAATGCTGTAATGATATTTTGCTCTGCAGAAAAAAAATTAATTTTAAATTCAAACCGGAAATGGAAGTGATTCAAATCTTATCATAGTTATGGATATTGTATTATATTAGCCATATAAATTGAACGGATCTTTAATTGATAAATAATATTACCGGTATGTTTCGATCTGTGATCACTGGAACTGGCTCCTATATCCCCCCTCTTATTCAGTCAAACCAGGACTTTACCAACCAGGTTTTTTATACTGATGATCACCTGCCATTGACAATTCCATCAGAAATTATTGTAGAAAAATTTATGCAGATTACCGGAATCCAGGAACGCAGGTACACGACAGATGACCTCAATGCCTCTGATATTGGCAGTATAGCGGCCCGGTTAGCTATCCATGACAGCAAAGTAGATCCGGAACAAATTGATCAGCTAATTGTCGCTCAGAACTTCGGCAACGTGTTAAAACATACGATTCAAACGGATGCCGTACCATCGCTGGCAAACCGGATTAAACATAATTTGAATATCCGCAACCCCAATTGCATAGCCTATGATATTCTTTTTGGATGCCCTGGCTGGATCCAGGGATTGATCCAGGCCGATGCTTTTTTCAAAGCCGGTATTGCAAAAAAAGCATTGGTCATCGGTACAGAAACTTTATCCCGTGTTATTGATATGCATGACCGCGACAGCATGATATTCAGTGATGGCGCCGGGGCAACCATACTTGAATACAGGGAAGTGGAAGAAAAAGGTCCGGGTATTTTAGCTCATTCTGCTCAGTCTTTTTCATTTGAAGAAATTGAACACATTAATATGGCCAGGTCCTATTATCCCGAAAGCGATCCCCGTATCCGCTATATTAAAATGAAAGGAAGAAAAGTGTATGAATTTGCCATGAAGCATGTTCCCGCTGCTATGAAAGACTGCCTGGATAAGAGTAATATAGATATTACTGATCTGAAAAAAGTATTCCTTCACCAGGCAAATGAAAAAATGGATGAAGGAATCATTAAACGCCTTTATCAACTTTATGGTATAAATAAACCTGCAGCCAATATAATGCCCATGAGCATTCATTGGCTGGGCAATAGTTCTGTTGCCACAGTACCGACCTTACTTGACCTTGTACTTAAAAATAAAGTTGAATCTCATCAACTTTCCGCCGGTGATCCTATCCTGTTTGCCTCTGTAGGGGCCGGTATGAACATCAATGCCGTTTGCTACAGGTATTAACCACGAGCTATCAATAAAGGAACAATGTTAAGCCCTTTGTGTAAAAGCACGGCTTCTTTTCCCGGGTTTTCTTCTGTGATTAAATGAATTTGAAACAACGCCGGTATTCGCCTGTTTGGGAATATCATGCATCATTGTAACATCATAAGCATGAGATTTCACAACCGGTATTGGTTTTTTAATCAATTTCTCAATATCACTTAAAAAAATCTTTTCACCCCAGTCGCAAAAAGATATCGCTACACCATTGGCTCCTGCACGACCTGTTCTGCCAATACGATGTACATAAGTCTCCGGTATATTCGGCAGTTCATAATTAATAACATGGCTTAATTCATCAATATCAATCCCCCGTGCTGCAATATCTGTAGCTACTAACACACGGGTGCGTTTATTTTTAAAATTTTCCAATGCACTCTGTCTTGCATTTTGCGCTTTATTACCATGAATTGCTTCAGTTTTTATTCCAGCCATATTCAGTGATCGTGCCAGCTTATCGGCAGCATGTTTCATTTGTGTAAATATCAAAGCCGATTCAATGGATTTATCCTGCAATAACTGGATCAGTAAAGATTTTTTGTTTTGCTTTTCCACATAATACACAGATTGCTGTATCAGTTCCACGGTGGATGCCGGAGGGGTTACTTCTACTTTTTCCGGATTTTTTAATAAAATATCCGCTAATTTTTTTATTTCATTTGGCATGGTAGCCGAGAAAAAAAGTGTTTGCCTTTTAGCCGGCAGTTTAACAATGATACGTTTTACATCCATAATAAAACCCATGTCAAGCATCCGGTCTGCTTCGTCCAATACAAAATATTGAATATCGTTTAATGAAATATGCCGTTGCTGCATGAGATCAAGCAAACGACCCGGGGTGGCGACCAGTATATCCACTCCGCGAAGAATATTCTGCACCTGGGTATGCTGGGATACACCGCCAAAAATTACCTGGTGGCGCAGGGGCAAAAATTTTCCGTAAGCCTTTATACTTTCGCCAATCTGAATGGCAAGCTCCCGGGTAGGCGTTAAAATTAAAGTCCGGATCTTATGCTGTGGTTGTTCCTGCGCCAGCATGAACTGATGCATCATTTGTAAAATGGGAATGACGAATGCAGCTGTTTTACCGGTACCTGTCTGCGCACAACCCAGCAGGTCTCTTTTTTGCAAAATAATGGGAATAGATTTTTCCTGGATAGGGGTAGGATGTATATATCCTTCTTTGCTCAAGGCCTGTAATACAGGCTCTATGAGCTGTAAATTGTTAAATGACAATTGTAAAAAATATTTGTTTAAAAATTATGGTAAGGCTATCAAATTTGTATGATACTTTACCTGCCTTACGTTAAGCCTTCACAGCAATGGGGGAGAATTTATACTACACCAATAGGGAGAGCACTAACATCAAGAGCCGCAAAGCTACTACTAATAGCCGGTATTTACTAATACAGCTCAATAATAAATATATAGACTAAGTTCAAAGAAATGTTTCCATTATTGTTTTTAAATGTATTGGAGTATATAAATCTGCCGGTATCAAAAAAACAGATACCTGATTTACTTTAAGGCAATTCAATCTCCATGCCTTCAGCAGCCAGTTCATACGGAGAAGAATAATCGTTTGTCCTTTTTAAATCGGTAAATAACTGGTCGAGTTGTTCATCAGAGTGAGAAGGATCATGATGTGCCATTAACAGATGTTTTACTTCTGCTAAAGAAGAAAACAGTAAAGTATCTTCCATTGCAGAATGTCCCCAGCCGATTTTAGTTTTGTACTCCTGCAAACTGTATTGTGCATCGTGCAATAATAAATCGGCCCCGGCTGCCAGGTCTATTCCAGATACCCATTTCCGGTCTTTCAATATGCCGCTTCTTCCCAAGGCCGGTTCGTGGTCCGGCATATAGGTAAATACAGAATGTTGTCCCTTGATTCGAAATCCCAAAGTAGGTCCAGGGTGTATGATATATCCTGATTGAATGGTGAAAGGTCCTATTTCAAATACACAATTATCAATTTCATGTAATGTGTGCTTACAGGGGAGGTCGCGGATATGAACAGGAAATAAAGGGGGAGAAAGATATAAACTTAGTCTTGTATGTAAACTTTGGGTACTGCTGGCTGGCCCCCATATATGTATTTCCATTTGCGGATCAAAAAGTGGTTTGAAAAAACCAAGCCCCTGGATATGATCTAAATGAAGATGGGTTAATAAAATATCTATCCGTTTATTGGAGGGGGATTGCCCTGTATTTGACTGGCGCATACCAGATCCCCCATCCAGCACCAGCATCCATCCCTCTTCATCCACTTCTGTACAGGAAGTATTAGCTCCATAATGTTCTGTGTCAGGGCCGGTAGTGGGTATGGAACCACGAACTCCCCTTAATTTAATTTTCATTCGTCTGTTAATTTCCAAAAAATAGCAACAGCGCCAATAAATTTGGCTGAGTTGTCAAGAATCGGGTAAGATGTCAGAGATATTTTTTCCAAATTCCCTTTCAGACTTTTTATCCAGAATGATTTATGGTAAGGATGGCAATTTTTCAGGGTTTTTACCAGGGGGAGGTCTTCAGGAGGTATTAATTTTCCCGATTCATACATCGGAGTAAAAATGGTTGACCATACTTCCACCGGCATTTCTCCTGTTTCGGCATACCTGTTTCCCAGCACATCTTCTGCATGTTTATTATAGTAAATGAGATTGCCGGTAGTATCTGTAATAAATACAGGAATGGCAAAACTATCTGCCAATTGACGGTTCAGAATTATTTCTATTTCATAAGCAGGCATAAGAACATGATTTCTGAAGAATAAGCTAATTTAAATTTACGGTAAATAAACCTGAGAAATAAAATAACCTTTAAATTAATTGCGAAATTTTATAAACAAGGCATAATTCCTTAAAATTAATTCTATTGGGAATGCCGGTCGGACGGCAGGCAGGATTCTTAGAACATCTTGTATTTTTATTAAAAAATATACATAAAACTTTCTGCCGGTAACGGAAATGCTCCTGCCGGTAAAGTCAAAATATCCGAAAGCGGACGTTAAATGTTTTTCTATAATCACTTTTTGAATTTTTAATAAACGAACTTTGAATTTCTTAAAAATAATGATTATGTCAAAAACATTTAAAGAAACATTTACAGTAAAAGGAGAATTACTTCTCAAAAAAATTAAAGAATTAATTGAAGAGGGGAATGTAAGAAAGATTTCTATCCATGATAAAGCAGGAAAAGAAATTATGTCATTTCCCCTTACACTGGGAGTGGTGGGTGCCGTACTGGCCCCGGTATTTGCTGCAGTAGGTGCTATGGCAGCTTTAATAGGAGAATGTACTATCTCTGTAGAAAGAGAAAAATAAACAGCAAAAAAAGATGGAAATGATTTAGTTTGTATTTACAACACTTCTCTCTTCCTGTTTGAATCCGAAGATTTTTTTGTGAACAAACTCAACTTATTTTATAAATGGTACCGCTTTTCATTTTAGTAATAGAGACTACCTCTGTCGAAGCCCCTTAATGATAAAATTAAACACTCCTTTATGCAATTTATAGATTATTATAAAATATTGGGGATTGATAAAAATGCAACAGATGCAGACATTAAAAAAGCTTACCGGAAATTAGCCAGGAAACTGCATCCGGATCTGAATCCAAACGATAAAGATGCCCAACAAAAATTTCAGCAGATCAATGAAGCCAATGAAGTTTTAAGCGATCCCGAAAAAAGAAAAAAATATGATCAGTATGGAAAAAACTGGCAACATGCTGATCAGTTTGAACAACAGCGTAAATCGCAGCGTCAATCACAAAATGCTGGTCAGTTTTCAAAAGCAGAGGGCCAGGATTTTTCAAGTTTTTTTGAATCATTGTTTGGCCAATCAAATCGCAGTCAGCAGGCCAGGTTCAGGGGACAGGATTACCAGGCCGAATTACAACTCAGCCTTCCCGATGTCATGGAAACAAGGCAACAAACTCTGACGGTGAATGGAAAAAATATCCGCATTACCATTCCGGCTGGTGTAGAAAACGGGCAGGTCATAAAGTTAAAAGGATATGGTACACCTGGCGTAAACGGTGGACCTCCCGGAGATCTCTACATTACATTTGTTATATCTCCACATCCTGTATTTAAAAGGTCAGGCAATGATTTGCAAATTACCAGTGCCCTGGATCTGTACACAGCCTTATTAGGAGGAGAAACCTCCATTGACACCCTGAGTGGAAAAGTGAAATTGAAAGTAAACCCTGAAACACAAAATGGTACCAGTATCAGGTTGAAAGGGAAGGGTGTACCGGTTTACAAAAAAGAGGGTCAGAGCGGAGACCTTTATGTTACTTATGAAATAAAATTACCCACCAACCTGACAGAACAGGAGAAAAAACTTTTCAGGGAACTGTCTCAGCTCAGGTAAAATATTTTAATATGCAATCAAAGCAGTTGATACCGGTACATGAATTATGTATTCATTATCAAATTGAGCAATCCTTTATTTTTTCATTAAAGGAGGCCGGGTTGATAGAAGTTATTACAGTGGAAGAAACAATTTGTGTACCCTTAAACCAGCTTCCTCAACTGGAAAAGATGATACGTTTATATGAAATGGATATTAATCCCGAAGGCATTGAAACCATCACTCATTTATTAAATCGCATCCAAGAAATGCAAAAAGAAATTCTTATGCTTCAAAACAGGTTGAATCGTTACGAAAGCTGATCAATATTTTTATTTACCGGGTATTGCCGGCCTTACTTCTATCTTACTGGGCAATGTTCGTGGGTTCATTTTCAAAAGGTCCAGCACCAACTGGCCAATATCTTCCGGTTGTATCTTCCAGGCATCGGCCTTTTCAGGAATATGGTTATTAAAATAAGTGGCTACTGATCCCGGCATGATCGTCGTTACTTTAATGCCAAGTTTTCTCAGGTCGAGCATAATAGCTTGTGTAAAACCTACCAGGCCAAATTTACTGGCATTATAGGCTGCACCATTTTCAAAAAAATTAGTGCCGGCAAGACTGGCAATGGTAATGATATATCCTTTCGATTTTTTAATCGCTTCCAGGCTTGCTTTTACACTGTTAAAAACACCGGTTAAATTCGTATCAATGGTTTCCTTCCAGTCAGCTTCAGTCAGGCTTTCAATATTTGCAAAATGACCAACACCAGCATTGGCAATGACAACATCCAGTTGTCCGAAATGATCAAGCACTGCCTGAACAGCTTTTGCTTCTGCTGCAAGAGAACTTACATCAGACTCCAGCGCTAAAACTTTTGAAAGATCATTATTCAATGATTCAGCAGCCTGCCTGGCTGCACTCATTTTTCTGCTGGTAATTGCCACTTTCATACCGTTGTCCAGCAATGTTTTTGCAATTCCATATCCAATGCCTTTGCTTCCGCCGGTTATATAGGCTACTTTATCTTTTTGGTTATTCATATACTATTTGAAGAGTTAAGCAAATAATTTTTACCGATAAATGATGATTCAAAGGAAAGAATTTTTTTTTACTTCAAATCCGGAGTGGGATAACAGATATTCCCGCAGAAAATATTTATGTGGTAAATTATTTCAGGTTTTCCCGGCGTACATTTAAACTTACTTATTCACAAAATTTTGGAAAAAAAACTCAATGACAAACGATACCTCAATTCAGCCCCTGATGAAGAACAGAGAAGAATGAATTGATCATCCAACTTAATCATACAAATACTGAATTCTTAAAGTCAATTATTTTTCCCTTTATTTTCCCTGACTTTTTTTTCCCTTACTGTATTCCTTTTTACTGCTTTCTCTCTTACTCTCTCATCCCTTCTTTCTGCTCTTATTTCATTCTTTCTTTTAGCTGTTCCATCATTTATTTCATGAATGCGATCCCGTCTCAGCACTTTTAATTCGCTGCGTTGTTGTTTTTTTTCTGATTTACTTAAAGCAGGATCGGCTTTAATTTCTTTTAACTTATCCCTGTAATAAGTATTTACTTCTTTTATGGATTGACCCATATTGTCTTTTTTTTCTTTATCAGTTGTATTATTCTGTGAAAACAGTGATACACTTATAAATAAAACCACTAAGAATAAAAATGTTTTTTTCATGTTTGAGTTTTTTTGAATAAATAAATTAACCCTTATTTCTAAAGGCATATTGTATAA
This sequence comes from Chitinophagaceae bacterium, assembly GCA_035292525.1. Taxonomy (GTDB): domain Bacteria; phylum Bacteroidota; class Bacteroidia; order Chitinophagales; family Chitinophagaceae; genus VBAS01. Next base: position 3,268 of record DATDPZ010000017.1, on the reverse strand, counting down.
AAAAGATTTTCATAAATACAGATTTAATAAACCGGAAAAGAATAATCTTCATTTGACAGTGCTTATAAATAAAGCAGATTTTAAAATATTCTTTTGATGAGTTGGCCTGTGCCTGACCCATTAATTACTTAACCCAACTAAATTGATACTCCACCGGGGCCCGTAAACCCCGTTCAGAAATTTTTCTGAACCGATCGGGCAGGCTCATTAAATAATCACGGGCTTTTTCAGCCGCCCCGGTCAGGTTGCTGATATTGGCAATATTCCATTCCTGTATCAACGATTCTAAAATGTGGGTATAATCACGGCTGGTATATACACCAAGCCGCTGGGCCGCATCACTGAAATGAGCAAATGATTTGCCTATGGATTCGCCGGCCTGGCGAAGAAAATGAGCCGGCATCACAATGCGTTTGCGCATCATGTCTTCAAAAGCCAGCATCATTTCGCTGGCATCAATTTCAAATATTTTTTCTACAAAACTTTTATAGGCTTTAGCATGACGGGCTTCATCGGCAGCAATCACGCCACAGATCCTGGAAAGCTGATCATTGCCATGTTTTTTGGCCAATGTAGCTGTTCGCCGGTGAGAAATATTAGTGGCCAGCTCCTGGAAAGAAGTATATACAAAATTTTTGTAGGGATCTTTTGCTGCGCCGCTATCCATTCCGTCAGCAATTAAATACTGGGTACTTATTTCCATCTGCCGCATATTAACACGGCCGGAGAGATAAAGAAATTTATTCAGCAAATCACCATGCCTGTTTTCTTCAGCTGTCCACATCCGTATCCATTTACTCCAGCCCTGCGGTTCCATTTTTGTGATTCCATCTACCTCCATCAGCCAGCTTTCATAAGTAGGTAAGGCTTCTTCTGTAATAGCATCCCCCACCAATACAGTTAAATAATCACCTGGCAGATCTTTACATGCTGCCTGCAGTTCTTTTATTTCCAGGGTGAAATTTTCTTGGGTACTATCAGGTAAAAAATCGGCAGGCTGCCAGTTAGCATCTATTTTTTTCAGAAATTCTTCAATGATGCTGTCAATCTTTTTCGCCAGGTGTTGCATCACTTCTATTCGTGCTGGTTTCAATGTTACTTCGTACATGATCCGGAATATTTGACAGTATTAGCTGTCTTTTTTTTAAGTGTCCAATATTTTCTCTGTTCAAATTCTATGGGGCTTCTGAACCGGTATTTACCCAAAGGCAATAGCACCCTTTTATTCGTTTAAAATACTTATTTACAGGTGCAATAAAATTAAGAATCCTTAAATACAGTGATGTTACAAGACTTTTTAAAAAATTTACATTATTCACGGGTTTTTTTAAAAAAAATGGGGTTTCAAAGTATAAAGAAGGATACAAATCAAATCTGTGGTTCTTTACTAATTCACAATTTCTTTTGTTCAAAAATTGAAATTTATAAAAGATACTGTTTAATCAAATACCATGTTTGCTAACAATCGTTATCGTTATCTTTGCTGTGCAAAAATAAACTTTAAGCAAACCATGTAAGAAGTTTAAATCATCTCAGTCCCTTATTCCGTTGGGATCTCCATGGTGGCTTCTTTTTACATAATTATCTAACTTATAAAACCAAATAACTCATTATGAAAGAAGTTTATATTATTTCGGCAGTTCGTACTCCCATCGGAAGTTTCGGAGGTTCATTAAAAAATTTTTCTGCAACTCAATTAAGTGCAAAAGCAATTAAAGCAGCGTTGGAAAAAGCAACTGTAAAACCAGGGCAGGTACAGGATGTTTTGATGGGCTGTGTAATGCAGGCCAATCTTGGACAGGCGCCGGCAAAACAGGCGGCAAAGTTTGCAGGACTACCAAATGAAGTTAACTGTACTACTATTAATAAAGTTTGCGCCAGTGGAATGAAGGCCATTGCACAGGCCACTCAAAGTATTTTATTAGGAGATGCTGACATTGTAGTAGCCGGTGGTATGGAAAGTATGAGCAATGTTCCATTTTATTCAGAAAATATGCGTTGGGGAAATAAATACGGCAATGTTTCAATGATTGATGGACTGGCAAAAGACGGGCTCACAGATGTATATGATGGACTGGCTATGGGAAATGCGGCGGAACTTTGTGCCAGCACCTGTGGTATCAGTCGTGAAGACCAGGATGCATTTGCAATTGAAAGTTATAAACGCAGCCAGGCTGCCTGGGAGAATGGTAAGTTTACAAATGAAGTAATCCCGGTTGAAATTCCTCAAAAGAAAGGCGATCCTGTTTTATTTGCAAAAGATGAAGAACCCTATAATGTAAAATTTGATAAGATCCCCTCATTGAATCCTGCTTTTCAAAAAGGCGGAACGGTAACTGCAGCCAATGCTTCTACTATGAACGATGGCGCTGCAGCCCTTGTGCTAATGAGTAAAGAAAAAGCGGATGAACTGGGATTAAAACCCATCGCAAAAATTCTTTCTTATGCAGATGCGGAGCAGGCGCCGGAATGGTTTACCACCACCCCTTCGTTGGCAGTTCCGAAAGCAGTATCAAAGGCAGGATTAAAAATGGAAGAAATTGAGTATTGGGAACTGAATGAAGCTTTTGCAGTAGTAGGAATTGAAAATACAAAGCGAATGAAACTGGATCCTTCAAAAGTGAATGCACATGGAGGAGCAGTTTCTATCGGTCATCCTTTGGGTTGCAGCGGTGCCAGGATCATTGTTACTTTAATTAATGTGTTGAAAGCAAATAAGGCGAAGTATGGTGCAGCAGGTATTTGCAACGGAGGAGGTGGTGCATCCGCAATGGTTATTCAAAACATAGGCTGATGTTCTACCCTTCAGAGAAGCCAGGGAGATGTAATGGTAAAGGTGGGGCTAATACGATGGAGATTGAAAATGCTAACCCCTAAATCCCCCCTTAGAGGAATTTACTGTTGCGCAAACCATTTTCATTGTAAAATTTTTTTTTCTGAAATCAGAGAGTTTATATGCCTCTTAGGCGGATTCAGAAGTTGGTATTTTTCCCAATTAAGTTTTATAAACATTCGTATCTTTTCAACAAATAATTTTATGAAAAAGATCTTCGCCATTTCATTTTCACTGATAACAATTTTATTGGTAGAAAATAATTTTTCAAATCAGTCAGGAATTACAGGAGCCTGGACATCAAAACAAGGAAACACCACATTCACAGTAGTATTTCAGGATGGCTATTTTTCCTATGTGAGTTTTGATATACCTGGTAAAAAATTTAATCATACTTATGGGGGTACTTATTCTGAATCAGTCGGTCAGCTTCAT
>DATDPZ010000016.1:0-3042 GCA_035292525.1 Chitinophagaceae bacterium | reverse complement strand
AAAAGTAGTGTTTACTACCAGCAGCGGCTGGTTATTTTTTTGAAAAAATTGTTCCGGAGTAAATCTTCTTTTATAAGTAGTGTCTGTGTCAAACAAAATATTCCGGCCTTTCAGATCAGCTATTACATAAAAAGCAATATTTGGTTTTCCATCCAACAAGTCAGTTGTTTTAAAAACATGAACTGATGCTGGCAGAGGCTGATACAAAGAATCCACATTCACCCAGCGTAGTTGTGCAGTTGCAGTAAGGCAATTAATAATTAAAAATGAAAAATTAATAATCCTAAAAAATTGTTTTAGCATAAAAAAATATTTTCTACCGGATGATTGTTGATATTCCTTTCATTTCATACAATTTTCCTGCAAGATCTTCTGCTTTCAGTAACCAGACATAAGTGCCTGCAGGTTGTGGTATTCCATTTATTTTTCCATCCCATCCTTCTCCCGGTTTCGTTGAACTGAATACCATTTGTCCCCAGCGATTATAAATTCTGAAAAAATGAATTTTTGTTATATCAAAATAAACGGGCCTGAGTACGTCATTTTTCCCATCGTTATTCGGAGTAAAACCAGTAGGCACAAAAATTCCTGATCCTTTAAAGACTTTCAGGTTAACGGTATCCATTACTACACAACCTTCATTTGTAGTAGCAGTGAGAATATAAGTCATGTCATTCTGGATAGATGCCAGGGGCCCGGAAATTTGGGTATCCGACAAACCGGTGGCAGGTGTCCAGTTAAAATTAATTGAACCGGTTGTGTTACTCTGCCACGTAGTTAAAAGCCTTATGGGTGTATTGGGCAAAATAGTTGTATCGTTTAGCGACAATAAATTTATATAAGCTATATTAATTGCTTTGATCATTTCTGGTGAACTGCATCCGTTACTTGCAGTGGCTGTTAGTTTAACAGTTTTACTTCCTGCAGAAGCATAAGTATGAACCGGATTTTGTAAAACAGCATTACTGCCATCGCCAAAACTCCAGTTCCACTGTGTAATAATAGTAGTATTGTCCCGTTGGCTGGCAGAAAAAAAAATGGGTTCTCTCTGGCAACCACTGGGTGCCATCATTTCTATTACAGGGGAAGGTTTGATTATAAAATTTTCAGAAACTGTATCAGAAGCACAACCAAATTCTGATTGTACTGCCAGTTTAAGCTGATGCGTTCCTGCAGCCAGGTTTGAAAAGGGAGGTTGTTGAAAACTGCTTACCTGGAGTCCATCCAGCAGCCATGTTCTTTGATTGATAAGTCCAACTGTATTGGAAGAAAGATCATTTACCCTGGGTATTTTTCCGGAACATGTATCAAAAACTTCAAAAGCTGCAAGAGGTTTGGAACCGACGGTAATGTTTTTTCTTAACGTATCGCTGACGCATCCATCCAACCCTTTAATGACGAGTTTTGTTTCGTACACACCGGGGGTTGAATATAAATGTGGCGGAGGATTTTGAGCAGTGCTGCTATTTCCATCTCCAAAATCCCAATACCATGATTGAACAGGTGCAAACGAAACGGAGTTATCAGAAAAATTTATTGCCGTACCATTGCAAACTGCATTATTGATAGTACCACTTGTAAAATCGGGATTGAGCGAAGTACAAAATTGCTGAAGATTGTAGGCCCCGCCGGTAGCACCTGTAAATCCCCAATATACCAGCGGATCATTATTAAAATAATTTGCCACAATATTATTCACCAGGCTAAGCCGGAATTCTTTGTCAAAAAAAACATCCATTTTATAAGAAGCCGCATTCCATTTTATTCTAAGCGTATGCCATTGGCAATCTTCAATATTGGGACTGGAAAGCCAGGCCTGTACCGGCCCTGCCAGGTCGGCTCCATGCGTTATGTTTCCATTTGCCTGGATACTGATATGGTCAAATGGAGGATCATTGTTAATCGTATTCTCCCATGTATCCAAAGCAATTCCAATAGAAGGACTGATGCCTTCAAATCCCATTCCGCCTCCGGTGGCTCCAATGCTGGTGCTGATGGGTTGCAGTATAAACACAATTCCGTCAGCGCCGGTCGCATCAAGGCAACCCAGGTTGACATTGAAAATAAAATCAAAAGAATTGTTCAGGTCAATCTTGTTTGCATTCCACACACTGCCACTTTGTGTAAACTGAGCCGTTGTAAGAGTGTAGCAATTACAATTATTCTGACTGGCAGATCCGTTCAGGATATATTGGGAAAATAATAAAGCAGGGATATTGCTAAAGAAAAAAAGAAATCCTGTTTTAAATATATGCTGCTTCAGATACCCCGTTTTCATATAGGGTTAAAGATACAATCGGATTCTGACAGGGGGATGGGAAAATGATTTTCAATTTTATTTTCGCAGTGGTTCTATCATATCCCAGAGATTGCCATAAAGATCTTCAAAGACCAGCACGGTTCCGTATTCTTCTAATTGCGGCCCCCGAACAATTTTTATCTGATGCTGAAGTAAATTCTTATAGTCTCTTTCAATATGATCGGTATATAGAAATAAAAAGACCCTACCCCCGGTTTGATTTCCTACCCTGCTTTTTTGTTCTTCGTTTGCTGCCTTTGCGAGCAGTAGTTTGCAACTACCTGAACCTTTTGGTGCAACCAGCACCCATCGTTTTGTTTTACTGAGTATTCTGTCTTCTATAAGATCGAAATGAAGCTTTTCAGTATAAAATTTTATGGCTTCGTCATAGTCATTTACCAAAAGGGTAATATGGACAATTTGCTGTTTCATTAGTTGTTATGGATTTTTTCAAAAATAAAGGATTACAGATTCCTTATTAAAATTATACAGCCAGAAAATTAATTGATACTAGTTTAAAAGAAAAGCTTAGATTTCAAATTGATTTCAACACCGGATTATTAAATCAAAAATCTACAACTATGTCATTCGTTTTAAGATTCACTCCAAAAAATTTTACTGCTGCCAAATACGATGAGGTAATCAGGCAATTAAATGCAGCGGGTGCCGGAGCCCCAAAAGGAAGAAGCTACCATGTATGTTTTGGCGATCCTGATAATTTACATGTATCAGATATCTGGGAT
>DATDPZ010000015.1:0-2457 GCA_035292525.1 Chitinophagaceae bacterium | reverse complement strand
AAAGTTAAAAGCACTAACAAGGTCTTTGAGAAAATAATGGAAGAAAGCGATCACCGGATAGATCAGCCCGCTGTATTAAGAGCCAGGTTACTGGACATACTGGTTGCCGATTTTGACCGGCATTTTGGACAATGGAAATGGGCAACTGGTGATACCGGTATGGGAAAACTTTATTTGCCCATACCCCGCGACCGTGACCAGGCCATGTTCTATTCTGATGGTTTTTTGATGAAGCTGATCAGTATGCAGTTTTTCCCTTTCTTAAAAGGTTTTCGTTATGATATTCCTTCGGTAAACTGGTTGGGCGAAAGTTCCAGAGATTTTGACCGTGTATTTCTTACTGGCCTGAACGCAACAGAATGGCAAAAAGAAATTTCGGAAGTAGTGGAAAAACTAAATGACTCAGTGATTACTGCTGCCATTAAAAAATTACCGCCGGAAATTTATTCAATCAGCGGACCTGTACTAACCAAAAAACTTTTGAGCCGGCGTGACTTACTGAAAAAAGAAGCCATGACGTATTACAGGTTTATTTCTAAAAATGTAAATGTAATAGGGAGCAATCAAAAAGAATACTTTAAACTGACCAGCATCCCCGAAGGGCTGAATGTAAAAGTATATGGCCGGAAAGAAAATAATGACACCAGTTTTGTTATGTTCAACAGAACCTTTGATCAAAAGGTGACAAAAGAAATAAGATTATACGGGTTGAATGATGATGATCTTTTTGATATTGACAGTACCGTTAATTCCCGTATCAGGATCAGGGTAATTGGAGGCAGGGGTAACTACACTTTTAATATTAAAGGAAAAGTTCAGAATTATTTATATGACATGATTGACTCCAATAACTATATACAGAACAAGAAAAACTCAAGGGTTATGTTTTCAAAAGAACCCACAGTTAATTATTATAACATTCTTGGCTTTAAATATGACCGGAGTAGTTTTCCGGGTATTGTAGCAGCCGTCAACAATGATGATGGTTTATTAGTTGGGGCTGGGTTTTCCAAGAAAATATTTGGTTTCAGAAATGAACCCTTTACCTCTTTTCAGCGTTTTACTGCCATGTCTGCTCTTAACAGGGGTGGTCTCCAGTTTCGCTATTCCGGGGAGTTCAATCATGTCATCCGCAATTTAGACCTTGTTGTTTTGAGCGAAGCAATGACCCCGGGAATCAATAATTTTTTTGGCCTTGGCAATAACACAGAAAGGGACCCCACAAAACCCGTTACTTATTACAGGGTCATGTATAGTCACATGGAAACACAATTATTGTTTCAAAAAAGATTTTTTGAAACCGTAAAAGTATTGGCAGGTCCTGTATTCTATCAATACTGGAACAACCCCGAAAACAATACCGGTAAAGTATTGGAAAACCCTTTGCTCGTTGGGCTTGATCCGAAAAATGTTTATCAGAATAAAACTTACCTGGGTGGTAAGCTGGCTATACAGCTTAATAATTTGAATAATGAACTGTTCCCTACCCGCGGTGTTAAGTGGAATACAGAACTTTCTTCTATGGCAGGTCTTTCAAAAACGAGTAACAACATTACAGAGTTAAGTTCTGACATGGCTCTCTATGCCAGCTTAAGTGATCCTGCCCGACTGGTAACTGTTATTCAATTGGGAGCAGGACATATATTCAATGACAATTATGAATACTTCCAGGCTTTTACACTTGGCGCTAATAATTTTCTGAAGGGATTTCGTAAAAACCGGTTTGCCGGCACTTCCACTTTTTACAGCAGCCTGGAGTTTCGTTTGAAGCTTACGGATATAAAATCATACATATTGCCCGGATCATTAGGAATTATTGGATTTAATGAACTGGGAAGAGTTTGGTTAAAAAAAGAAGCTTCCGGTCGGTGGCATCATTCTATTGGAGGTGGCTTGTATTATGTTCCTTTCAATTTAGCAATTGTATCTGCCACTGTTGGTTTTTCACAGGAAGAGCACCTTTTCAATTTTTCAATAGGAACCAGGTTTAACCTTAGTTTTTAAAAGTGAAGCATTCTAAAAAAATATTAACCCTTAAAAGCAATAGAACATTTTGAAATTAAAAGACCGGAAGTCAACTGCTTTGACTTCCGGTCTTTGTTTTAAATAACTAGTTTGCGAAATAAATTTTATCTGGTTTTAAAACTTCCACCCCAAACCTATGAGTGGTAGTTTGTCTTCTTCTGATACGGTATATGAAATTGAAAATACAAGTCTTTTCAATGGAGAAATCCAGAAGCCGCCGCCATATCCGCTTAACCATTTGGTACTCGTATTTAAATCATCCCAAACTCTTCCAGTATCATAAAAAGCAAGGATGCCGAGTACTCCCGGAAAAAGATAGGTTCTGAAATTTGCTAATGCCAGTCTTAGTTCAGTATTATTATACAGTTTGGAGCGGCCGGCAAACCGATATTTTCGATAGCCTCTCAGGTTGTCTTCGCTTCCCAGGTATTG
>DATDPZ010000014.1:0-5071 GCA_035292525.1 Chitinophagaceae bacterium | reverse complement strand
GGTTTTCCCTGTAATTGAATTTTTGTACCCCTGCCCCGTAATAATTTCCAATGTCCTGCCAGATCCAACCATCAGGAATACTTTCTGCATCCCACCCGGAATTATCTATGATCACTTTGGTGATCTTATGAATTTCTTTTTTGATTAAACCATTTTTAAGGTTCTTAAATAAAGTATCATTTGATGTAGATAACCAGCGCCAGCTACCAAAAGTAGGATCGCCGGAAGGGAAAATATAAAGCCGGGAATCCTGTTTCTCATTAATTCCAAATTCAGTTTTATACCTGAAATCTTTCCCCAATATTTCATAAGCCGATACGCTGCTGATAATTTTCTGAGTGGAAGCAGGTGCCAATCCAACTCTTGAATTTTTATTAAAAATAATTTGTCCTGTATTTGCATCGATTACATACAACGAACTGATTGCATTTTTCAACTGGCTGTCATTTTCAAATGCTAAATATGATTGTTGCAGCCTATGAGAAACTGTTTGCCCGAATGAACATACACTCAGTAAAAAAAAACCAACAATCAATAAATAAATCCGTTTCATAAACAACCCTTTTAACCAAAACTAAAAAGAATTAACTTTAAAGTATGGAAAATGAAGTTAAAGAACCGGCGCCGAAGTTTAATGATGTTTCCCCGGAACAATACCTGGAAATGGAAAGGGCATCCCGGGAAAAACATGAATATTACAAGGGGGAAGTTTATGCTATATCAGGAGCATCGCCTGAACATAAGGATATCGCTTATAACATTAACAGGTTAATTGCACCATTTCTTCATGGTAAAGGTTGCAAACTTTACGGCAGCGATTTCAGGATTTATATTCCTGACAACTTACTCTACACCTATCCGGATTTCTCAATTGTATGTGGCCAAACAGAGACACCTGATGTTTACACTGATAATCTTACGAATCCCACTGTGATAATAGAAATATTTTCGGCATCTACCAAAGATTACGACCGGGGTAAAAAATTTCACCTTTACCGGAGTATAAAAACTTTGCAGGAGTATATTCTTATTGATTCTACATCTATTTGTATAGAAGTTTATTTGCGCCAGGCAGATAATAGCTGGCGACTGACCGAATTCAATCAACCGATTGACAGCTTCCCCGTTACTTCATTCAATCTCACACTCCAGCTAAAAGATATTTATGAAGATTTACGTATTGAACAATAACAGATATTTGCCATCAAATTATTTTTCTTGAAAAAAATTAACGCTTCCATTATCACTATTGGCGATGAATTGTTAATCGGCCAGACCATCGATACCAACAGTGCCTGGATGGCACAGGAATTAAACAAAATTGGTATCTGGGTAAAAAAAAGAGTTGCCGTAGGGGATGCCTGGGATGATATCTGGAATGCCCTTGATGCAGAAAGCAAAGAGTCAGCTATTATTTTTATTACGGGAGGGTTGGGCCCTACAGCGGATGATCTTACAAAACCACTGCTCTGTAAATACTTTGGTGGCAATATGATCATCAATGAAAATGTGCTGCAGCATGTTAAAGATATTTTCACAAAATTAAACCGACCCATGCTGGAACGAAACCTGAAGCAGGCTGAAGTTCCGGATGTTTGCACTGTATTACATAATGCAAGAGGAACTGCGCCGGGCATGTGGTTTAGCCGGCCGGACCCTATAGGGGAGTTTAAAAACAACTCTACGGAAGAGAAAGAAACTAAAACCAGAAATAAAATTTTCATCTCCTTACCCGGCGTTCCCTATGAAATGAAAGGCCTGATGATTAATGAAGTGTTGCCCCGTTTGCAAAAAGAATTTGTTTTACCGGCTATTGTTCATAAAACAATTTTCACTGCCGGAATGGGAGAAAGTTTTATTGCGGAAAGGATCATGGATTTTGAAACCTCACTCCCAACTTCTATTAAGCTGGCCTATTTACCTGCTTATGGAATGGTCAGGTTAAGACTGACATCTATGGGTGAGGATAAAAACAAAATGGAACAAGCGTTGTTACCTTATTTTAATAAATTAAAAGAATTGCTGAATGATGTGCTGGTATCCGACAAAGATGAAGGGTTGGAAACAATAGTTGGAGATATACTGAAAGCAAATGCTAAAACAATGGCTACGGCAGAAAGCTGCACCGGTGGCTATATCGCACATCTTATCACATCTGTTCCCGGTTCATCGTCTTATTATAATGGTAGTGTGATCAGCTATTCAAATGAATCGAAAGAGAAGCTACTGAATGTTTCTTCTGAAGTATTGAAAAAAGCAGGAGCTGTTAGCAGCGAAACGGTGATACAAATGGTAAAAGGAGTACTTAAAAAAATGAATGCAGATTTTGCCATAGCCACATCTGGCATTATGGGCCCGGGTGGTGGTTCGGTTGACAAACCGGTGGGTACCATATGGATTGCTGTCGGAAACAATGAAAAAATAATTACTCAAAAAATGTATTTCAGGTTTGACAGAATGCGGAATATTGAAATGACTGCACAGGCCGCTTTAAATTTGCTGCGGAAATTCATCCTGGAAAAGCTGCCAGTTAATGAAGGAAGTGATTAGGTGGAAATAATTACCTTTGAACCAAAGCTCTTTCTACATCTCTGTATAAGGAAGTAGATTTGTTAAAAGACAAGACTAATAGTTGAATAGTGATCAGGTGGTGCTAGTGAGTGTCCCTGGTATTCCTTTGGAGACAAAAAGGGATAGTAATCAGAATTAAAATTGTTTAGTACAAAAAAATATTTATGGCAATAGTTGATCTGGTAATGCCCAAGCTAGGAGAAAGTATCATGGAAGCTACAATTTTGAAGTGGCATAAACAGCCGGGTGATGCAGTGAATATGGATGAAACGGTACTGGATATTGCTACCGATAAAGTGGATAGTGAAGTACCCAGTACGGTAGCGGGTGTGATCAGTGAAATTTTATTTAAAGTGGATGATGTTGTGCCTGTCGGAACGGTGATCGCCAGGATAAAAACGGATGCTGCTGAAACAGTTTCAACCCACAGACCTGCCCCTCAGCCAAAAATTGAAATACCTAAACCACAATATGAAACGATGGCTGAAGTAGTTTCCTCGCAATCATCATCTTTCAGCCATCAGCCATCAGCCACAAACAGTAACCGGTTCTACTCTCCTCTTGTACTTAATATAGCAGCCAGCGAAGGCGTAAGCATGAGTGAGCTGGAAAATATTCCCGGTACGGGTAATGAAGGCAGGGTGACCAAAAAAGATATTTTACAATATGTAAGTGAAAGAAAACACGGAAAAGCTTCCAGCTATCAACCCCAAACTTCGAGCCAGCAACCTGTTATACATAGCCACCAGGAAATGACCGTAATTAATGAAACTGCACCACACACAGCTCAAAATTCTCAACTCACAACATACTCCGGAAACATAGAAATTATTGAAATGGACCGGATGCGTAAGCTGATTGCCGAACATATGGTAAGAAGCAAGCAGACCAGCCCGCATGTAACCAGCTTTACAGAAGCAGATGTCACCAACCTGGTGATGTGGCGAAATAAAGTGAAAAAAGAATTTGAAAAAAGAGAAGGAATAAAGATCACATTTACCCCCCTCTTTATCGAAGCTGTTGTAAAGTGCATTAAAAAATTTCCGCTGGTTAATTGTTCACTCGATGGCACTAAAATCATCATCAAAAAAGATATTAATATGGGAATGGCTACCGCCCTTCCCAGCGGGAACCTGATTGTACCCGTTATAAAAAATGCCGATCAACTGAACCTGGTGGGGCTTGCACGACAGGTAAATAATTTAGCGGAGAATGCAAGAAACGGAAAGTTGAATGCTGATGATACATCTGGCGGTACATTTACTATTACCAATGTAGGTACATTCGGCAGTCTGATGGGTACGCCGATCATCAATCAACCACAAGTGGCGATTCTTGCGGTAGGAGCAATTAAAAAACGTCCGGTGGTGGTGGAAACTCCACATGGAGACAGCATTGCCATCCGCCATATGATGTATTTAAGTATGAGCTATGATCATCGCATTGTGGATGGAAGCCTGGGCGCTACTTTCTTAACTGCTGTGGCAAAAGAGTTAGAGAACTTTAACGGGGAAAGAGATTTTTAGACACAGGTTACTCAAATTAACTCAGAAAGAATTTATAAAAGCCAGTGTTTCTATCTGGCATTTTAATTGGTGGCTGTGCCGTATGTTTTATTCTCAAAAAACATTTTCTTTCCTTTCTTTATCACTAAATACAGGTTGTCATACTCCGAATCCGGAAGATCAGCCGCTATTTTTATTTCGCCGCATAATTTATTGACTATATTATCCACCGTATTGGAATGACCCACAATGAGAGAGTTTCCTTTTTTAATGTTTTTTAATTTTTCGATAAAATAATCAAGGGAATCTCTTGTGTTGTAAAATTCAATAGGTAAGCCTCTTAAATTCTTCAAAGGCTGTGCTGTGCTGATAGTTCTAATTGTATTGGTGGAGTAAATATTCATGATCTGACGGCTTTTCAGCACTTCACCCAGTTCTATGGCTCTCACTTTTCCTGCTGATGATAACGGAGGATCATTGGGGGTACTCATAACCGTGCCCTCTGAAGCGGTTGCTTTTTCAGCATGACGTACTACATAATATTTTACCGTAGTACAGGAAGAATAAAATATGATGAATAAAAACAGAAAAACACTTAACATATATTGATTTTAACAGGCCTAAGGTAAACCTACTTTTTAATTTCGAAGTCTTTTTATTAATTTACACTAACTAACCTAAACAGTAACTAATGAAAACATTATCTGAAACCTGGTTTGCTGAAGGCTATATTGATTTTGAACTGAAAAAGTACACACTGCTTGCCTACCTGCAGGAAGTAAACAAATACTTTAATGAAAGTAAACTTTACCCTCAACTGGCCGACATGATCTTTCATTACAACAACCTGGTGTCCTTCCGGGAAAATAAAAAAATACTACAGGAGCATTTTCCCAAAAAACTGACCGGTTTGCAAATAGAAAAGCTGAAAGTGCTTTATGAACAAATGATCGAAGATGATGAACTGATGCAGGAACTGGAAGCGATCATCAACT
>DATDPZ010000013.1:0-4176 GCA_035292525.1 Chitinophagaceae bacterium | reverse complement strand
GGGAAAGATTTCAGGTATAAAACTGAATTTGGAATTAATGAGAAACCGGATTCCCGGCTTTATATTTTCCCTTCCGGTGATCCCACTTTTGGTAGCTGGCGCTGGTCATCTGTATCAAATGATACTTTATTTAAGAACCTTAAAAATGGTTTAATCAAAAAAGAGATTCAAAAGATCGCCAAAGTGATCATAGATAATTCCGGGTGGGATGCAGAAAGTATTCCTGATGGTTGGATCTGGCAGGATATTGGAAATTATTACGGAGCAGGAGCTCAAAAATTAAATTACAGGGAAAATCAGCTGGATATACTGCTGCAATCTGGTAAATCCATTGGTGATTCAGTAAGGATCATTTCCCTGATTCCGGAAGAAGCGTTGCCGCTGAAAGAAAAACTGGTTTCAAAATTAACAGCTGCAGCCAGGGGAAGCGGCGATAATGCTTATGTTTATTATCCCAATGATGGAACCGGTAATTATTTAATCAGGGGGAGCATACCGGTCAATGAAAGCAGTTTTTCTATTTCAGCAAGTATGACTGCACCTGCTAAAATATTTTTTAATTCTTTAAATACATGGTTGCAAAAGGAAAAACAAATTGACGGAAGCAACAATAGCCTGGAGATTTTAAATAAGCCACTGATTGGGAAAGACCAGATCACTGTTTTATACACTCATATTTCGCCCAGCCTTGATTCAATTATTTATTGGTTCAATAAAAAAAGCGTAAATCTGATTGGCGAAGCGCTGTTAAAAACAATTGGTTACCTGAAAAAGGGAATAGGCTCCACCGATTCTGGAGTGGTTGTTGTGAAGGATTTCTGGAAAGAAAAAAAGCTGGTTCCGGATGAACTTAAAATAGTAGATGGGTCGGGACTATCTCCCCTTAACCGGGTTACTACACATGCACAGGTTGAAATATTAAAGTATGCCCGGTCCAGGGAATGGTTTCCGGGATTTTATAATTCTCTTCCGGAATATAACGGGATGATGATGAAAAGCGGAACCATCCGCGGTGTAAAAGGATTTGCCGGTTATCACAAAGCAAAGAATGGCAAAGAGTATATTTTTTCTTTCCTTGTCAATAATTATAACGGATCACCTGCAGCCCTGGTAAATAAGATGTACCGGGTATTAAATAATCTGAAATAAAACCATTCCTGTTTTTCCCGGTGATGATGAATGGCATTCTGATTTTTTATTTTAAGCAATAGATAGTTTTTAATTACTTAATTTCATTTTTTAATTTCTTACTCCCTTTTAGGAGTGAGGATAAACTAACAAATATGCCAGAAGATATTCAGGAATTTAAAAATCATGTAAGATATGTTCCGCTTTATCATTTTATTGCCTCATTTTTACTTTTTGCTATACTTGGCGGAAGTATTGTGAACCTTATACACGCCGATGCTCATACGCATTATTCTGCAGCTTTAATATTATTAATGACACTGGTGCTGATTATACTTTACTGGTATAACCGTGCCTTTGCTTTAAAAGCGCAGGACAGGGTTATCCGGGCAGAAGAAAATTTCAGGCATTTTATTATAACCGGTAAGCCATTGGACAATCGGTTGCGTATGTCACAGATTATTGCTCTTCGTTTTGCATCAGACAGCGAATTTGCCGGGTTAGCAAAAAAAGCGGTAGAAGAAAATTTATCAATGAAAGAAATTAAATTGGCGGTGAAGAACTGGAAAGGGGATTATAACCGGGTTTAAAAAAATCGCAAGGGAAGTCCTAATATAAGTGGGACAGAAAAACAGCCAACCCAGATGAGCAGGATAAATAATTTTCCTGCAAGGGAAAGATCCTGGGAGATGGATCGTTGCAATAGATTTTGAATAATACTGATAACCTGGTCTTCTTTGGGAGAAAATTCATAGGGTGGTGAAGGAGGTACATCCTTCAATGATGGATAATATTTAATAACCAGGTTCCTGATATGCCAGTAATCCTCAGCACTGATTTCATTATAGGATTTCATCAGGTCTATTCCTTCCGCTTCAATTTTTGCTGTAAGACGTTCCTGTTTAAACTCAGTAATCATCCGGCTGATCATGAAAGCGGGAAATAAAAGCAGGGGATAAAAATTTATACTGATTGCAAAATAAGCCATCAGGGCAGCAGAGATAATAACAAATATCTTCCCGATAATATTAAAGTTGTCAAGAAATAAGCGATGCAGTAACTGCCCGCCATCGAGTGGATAAACCGGTATCAGGTTTAAAATATTGAGGTATATGAGAATCCAGGCAGTCATTTCAAGAAGATAGATTCCATAGATCTGAGCTAAAATGAAAAAAATAATTCCAACAAGTATTCCGGGTACAGGCCCGGCCATTAATATGACTGCAGATTGTTTTTGAGATATTTCCTGCTTTGTGCCAGAAACAAAAGCCCCCATTAAAGGGATAAAAAAAATACCCAGTTCCTGGTAGTTAAAAAATTTCATGGCAAAAAAATGTCCCAGTTCATGAAAGATGACAACACCGGTAAGGATGAAAACCAGGGTCCAGTTTTTATTAAAGAAAAAATAACCAATGATAAGATAAAGTGCAAGGCTGCTCAACGACTTCACCCAAACATTCACTCTTACTTTTGGTGCTTCGGGTTCCGGTTTTGGAAGCTCATTCAGGGATGGGTTAGATGCAGGGGATAAATTGTCCATTAATAAAATATTATTTAAAATAGGGTTCCAGGTTTTTTTTCAGGCGTTCCGGTATAGTGGTTTTTTTCCTGGTTTCTTTATCCATAAAAAAGAAACTGATTTTTGCCGTACAAAGCAATTTATTTTTTTCATTGAATACTTCATGATGAAATTCAATTTTATGACCCGTGGGCAATTCTTTCAAAAACGTTTTAATGGTTAAGAGGTCATCGTATAAAGCCGGACGGAGAAAACTGGCCTGTAATTCCACAACCGGCATCATTATACCCATTTTCTCCATGACTGCATAGGTAAATTCCATTTCACGGATCGATTCGGCCCTGGCTACTTCAAAATAATAAAAATAATTACTATGGTACACCGTACCCATCTGGTCGGTTTCAGCATATCTTACCCTTACTTTAGTTTCAGATGTAAACATTATTAATACTGTTGGGATTTTTTAATGAAATAAGAAAATTGATCTTGTCTTTACAATTATTTTTTTATTTGCCGATTAAATTATCAACACTCCATTTACCAGGGCCGCAGAGCAAAGTAGTTAAAAACACCATTAGAAACAGGAGGGCAGTTTCTTTTTCCTTCATGGGTTCGTCTTTCTGAACTACGAAAAGGATAACTATAAAAAATACAACCAGCGCTAAAGATGCCAGCCTTGATAAGAGTCCGATGGCAAGCAATAGCGTACAGAAAGTTTCAGCAAAAATGGTCAGCATCATACTATTTGTACTCCCGATATTCAGCGGATCAGAAAAGCTGTCTTTTCTCACTTCAAATTTCATGAGTTTGGATAAACCATAATTATAAAACAACAATAATCCAAACCCGGCCCTGAGTAAAAGCATGGCCAGGTTAAAAGAAAAATCAGCATACCGGGTACTGAATATTTTTTTCATAAAATATTTTTTACAATATTACCAAATTTGCCGCCAACCAGGATTTAACCAATAAATTGTTAAACCTTTTCTATATACCCACTTATCCACAGTTGTTTGGAATGATGTTTGGCACAGGTGAAAATAAATTGAATATTTACATCGTTAAACCACCATCGGTTAAAGGACATTCAAATATGAAGAATCAATATCTCGGTTTACTGGCCACTGTTTTTTTTGTCTCATCCCTTTCTTCCCAACAAACAAGAATTTTCAATGATCCCCATGAAAAATTCAATGAGGCGAAGGAGTATTTTCAAAAAGAACAATTTAGCCTCGCTTATCCCTTGTTTAAGGAATTACAGCAATCATTGATGGAAACCAACCTGATCAATGATGCATTAGTTTCACAGGAAATAAATTATTATACCACGGTGTGTGCCCTGAAACAGAATGAAGGCAGGGTAGAAGAGAAAGCCATCGAATTTATTGACCTGGAAAAAAATAATACCCGGGTACAACAAATGAACTTTCACCTGGGCGAATATTATTACCGTCATGAAAATTTTGCTGCTGCTGTAGAAAGATACGAAGCAGCCAATATTGCTAACCTCAGCAACCGGGAGATTGCTG
>DATDPZ010000012.1:0-3329 GCA_035292525.1 Chitinophagaceae bacterium | reverse complement strand
TTGATGGCACGTTCTACTTTAATATTATTTTTCATCAGGCACTGATTTTGAATTTTTATAAAGGATATAATTAAACCGCACAATAAAAATGATCATGACTGTAAACATATTAAAGACCATGACATGGAAAAAAGCCAATCCATATACAAAGACAAAGGATAAAAGAAGTAAAGTATAACTTACCCAAACTGCCCAGAGTAAGGAAGATAACCGCAGGTTGGAAATATATTCATCCTCTTTTTTCTCTCTTGAAAACCCGACAAGCAAAGCTCCGGTAATAAACAGAATACCAACAACTGTATTGGTGATATTGGTTTTGATAAATGTAAATTTCTTGCCTTCACCAAAAAATTCGTCAGTGAAAAAGATAAACACTTTTGCCGTGATCCAGTCTTCATCAAAGCCTGAGATGGTTAATATAATTCCCAGGATGGTTGCCGGGATCAACAGCACCCAGCCCAGTATTTTGTATTTGTTTGGTAACAATAATTTGTTTTGCATAATAAAATGTTTTTTCAAATGTAAAGTATATTTTACATAAAGTAAAAAATAATTTACATATTGTAATAAATTCTTAACATTTTACAGAAATTGCTCCTGGAATTGATAATTTATCAATGCAGCATGAAAAGCTATTTACCAAACATTTTTTCCAGTTGATCTTTTTTAAACTCCAGGTAAGTGGGGCTGCCACCGGGAGAGGAATTAGGCGAAGTGCAGTTGAACAGGTCTTCTGCCAATGCTTTCATTTCTTTTTCAGATAAGGAAGTGCCGGACTTGATAGCCTGTTGCCAGGCCAATGACCGGATCAGTTTTTCTTTTTTAGAAAATTTGATATCCGCACTAAAATGTTTGTATTGCTCCAGTAAGTAATCGATCACTTGTTTTTCATTTCCCTGGATAATATCGGCAGGAGTGCCTTGTATCAAAAAGGTGTTTTTGCCAAATGGTTCTATCACATAACCCATCAGTTGCAGATCGGGCATTAATTCTTCCAGTACAACCGCATCTGCCGGTGCCAGTTCAATAGTAACGGGAAACATGCTGCGCTGTGTGGCTATCGGTTTTCCTTTTGCCGCTAGTTGTAGCCTTTCATAAATGATTCTTTCATGGGCAGCTTGCTGGCTGATCAGCATAAATCCATTTGCTGTTTGCGCAAGAATAAATTGGTTATGCAATTGGATCAATTGTGAATGTTCAATACTGAAGGGATACCCGGTCGCTTTTTGTTCCTTACCCGGAAATTGAACATTGAGCATTGATAGTTGAGCATTTTCTTCTGGCGCTGAATTCCGGACTCCGGACCCGGGACTCTCATAAAAGTCTTTCCAGTGAGTCAGTTCGCTCCGGTTAGTTGGTTCTATAAAATGCGACTGGTGTTTTTTTGTAAATCCTTCATAGATAGGAGAGGTAGCAGCCGTTGATTTTTTTTCTTCGGTAAAAGGTTGCTGGATGGAGGACAATTGCTGAATGGAAGCATCCAGCTCAAAGTCAAGAGTAGGGGAAACACTGAACCGGGCCAGTGCATGCTTTACTGCAGCCTGCACAAAAGCATAAATTATTTTTTCATCTTCAAATTTTATTTCCTGTTTGGTGGGATGCACATTTACATCCACTTGTTGCGGGTCAAGATCAATAAACAACACATACATCGGGAAACTATCCTTACCAATCATTTCCTGGAAAGCATTGATCACAGCATGATTAAGATAAGCACTTTTGATAAACCGGTTATTGACAAAAAAGTATTGATCACCCCTGGTCTTTTTGGCTGTTTCTGGTTTACCAACAAAACCATAAATATTCAAATAGTCGGTTTCCTCTTTCACCGTGACCAGCTTTGTCGTGTAATTATTTCCCAGTAATTGAATAATTCGTTGTTTAAGACTTCCGTTATCCAGGAAAAAAATTTGCTGATTGTTGGCCGTAAGTGAAAAAATAATTTGAGGAAATGCTAAAGAAACACGGGTAAACTCATCCACAATATGCCGCATTTCAGCTGCATTACTTTTTAAAAAATTCCGGCGGGCCGGTACATTGAAGAAAAGATTCTTCATGGAAATAGAAGTACCAATAGGTGTGGCAACAGGTTCTTGTTTTTTTACCACACTGTTTTCTACTTCCAGATAAATACCGGTTTCATTGCCCGGTCTTTTAGTTTTTAGTTCTACCTGGGCCACTGCAGCAATAGAAGCCAGGGCTTCTCCACGAAACCCCATTGTTTTTATATGAAAGAGATCTTCAATTGTCTGAATCTTGGAAGTAGCATGTCTTTCAAAACACATCCGGGCATCCATCTCACTCATTCCGCTACCATTATCAATTACCTGGATCAGTGATTTTCCTGCATCGGTAATGATGAGTTTAATTTCAGTGGCACCGGCATCCACCGAATTTTCCATTAGTTCCTTCACCGCGCTGGCCGGTCGTTGTATCACTTCACCGGCAGCAATCTGGTTGGCTATATTATCGGGCAGTAAGGTTATTTTATCAGGCACAATGATTCTCTTTAACGCCAAAAATACGGGATTTGACAGTGCTGTCATGAAGCCCGGCGGATTCAGTAATCAATCATTTTTTTATGGCTGGATTATTTACTATTTTCTATAAGACTCATCTGTTTTAATATTTATCATTCCCGAAAAATAACAATATATTGTCCCGGAAATTTAAAATATTATTTTACAAGTTTACTTAACTCTGTATTTGCTACTCCGGAAGATATTTTGGATGTATCAAAAAAAATTGAAGCAGAACAGGCCTGACGATGCTGAATTATTTATGTATAAAATTTAACAGCTATTGTAAAGCAGGAATAAATTAATTTTATGCTTTATCATTAATAATTTTTGAACCATATGAAAGTCAAAGCGCTGCAGTTTTTAGTTAACTCTCTGTTGCTTCCTTTAGTTTTTTCAGCACAAACAGGAAATAGTTCATCCGACGGTAAATGGGTGGATAGCGTTTTTAATTCTTTAAGCAAAGAAGAACGGATTGCCCAGTTGATGGTTGTCCGGGCTCATTCAAACCTGGGATCAGATCATGTGGCAAAAGTAACCAGCGATATTCAGAGATATAATATTGGGGCACTTTGTTTTTTCCAGGGAGGACCTGTACGACAAGCTAATCTTACCAACTATTATCAACGTATTGCAAAAACTCCGGTCATGATTACCATTGACGCAGAATGGGGATTGGGTATGCGGCTGGATAGTGTTACAAAATTTCCATTTCAACTGACGTTAGGAGCACTGTCTGAAGGACCATTTTCCGGAAGTGATCAGCGATTAGTTTATGAAATGGGATTGGCGGTTGGTGAACAATGTAAG
>DATDPZ010000011.1:0-5859 GCA_035292525.1 Chitinophagaceae bacterium | reverse complement strand
CAGCCAGCCAAGAGGTGTTTCGGCCACATGATTCCTCATGTCTTCTGTTGAGTTTCTGATATATTTAATAAGATTTGATCTTTTGTCTTTAAAATCAGAAAGAGCAGCATCCAGGGTCTTATAAGAAGTATTTTTTGGTTCAAAAGGTTCCGAAGTTTTAACCTTAAAACTTCTGTCCTGCATGGTGTTAATCAATTGGTCATCCGTCATTTTTATAGCTGCTCTTTTTTCAGCATTAGGAGGAGCTTTTAAGGTGGTTTCCAAAAGTTGCCAAAGCCCGTTTTCTGTAGCGGCTATATGGTATACACAATCCAAAGCAGACCATTTATCGGGGGCAGTCCTGAAGTTTAGTTGTGCATCATTCCATCCTTTTATCGAATTGATCAGGCCAGCCTTTGTAATTTTCATATGGTCAATTGCCATCTTTCTCTCCTTTTTTGTCAGAGAATTACCTGAAGGCGTTCCGGCCAGTCCGGACACAATGAGCATGGTCAGCAGGAAATAACCATAAATTTTTCTTTTTCGCATGGCAAACAATTTAAGTTTACAAATATAGGGAGGTAACATCTTCGAAGGGAAAGGAAAGAAAAATTACGAAAGTTTTTTGTTTATGAAAACTTTCTTTTTCAACAGCAAAGTAATCTTTATTATTTTTTAAGCTTTCCTATCTTTAATTTATGAAAATAGCTGAGATTACTTCTTATCTGGAATCAGTTGCTCCACCTTCTTTGCAGGAGTCATATGACAATACCGGACTGATTACCGGCGATATTCGTTGGGAATGCAGTGGCATTCTGGTTACACTGGATGCAACAGAAGAAGTGGTATTGGAAGCGATAAAGAAAAAATGCAACATGGTACTGGCACACCATCCTATTATTTTTTCCGGGCTAAAAAAAATAAATGGCAAAAATTATGTTGAAAAAGCAGTAATTGCTGCAATAAAAAATGATATTGCTATTTATGCAATTCATACAAATCTTGATAATGTACCGGGTGGGGTGAATGGAAAAATTGCGGACCTGATTGGTTTGACAAGACGAACTGTTCTTTCTGCAAAAGAAGAGATACTGAAAAAGTTGTTCACATTTGTTCCCGTAAAATCAGCAGAAAAAGTCAGGAATTCAATTTTTGAAGCCGGGGGAGGTCAAATTGGTAACTATTCAGAATGTAGTTTTAATGCAGAGGGCACGGGTACTTTCAAAGCAGGAAAAGGTACAAAACCATTTATCGGGGAAATAGGGAAACAGCACCAGGAGCCCGAAATCAGGATCGAAATTATTTTCCCTTCTTTTTTAGAGAAGAGAATTATTCAAAGTCTCTTTTCAGCTCATCCTTACGAAGAAGTAGCCTATGATATTGTCAGCCTCGATAACACAGTTCAAAGCATTGGATCGGGAATAGTTGGCGAATTAAAAGAATCAACAGATGAATTAGGATTTCTAAACCGGCTTAAAGAAATATTTCATCTTAAAATAATAAAACATACAAAACTGAAAGGGGGCCTTGTAAAAAAAATAGCCGTTTGCGGAGGCGCCGGAAGCTTCCTGATTCCCAAAGCTTTGGCAGCCGGGGTTGATTTTTTTATTACTTCAGATTTAAAATATCATGAATTTTTTGATGCAAATGGAAGGATGGTCATTGCCGATATCGGACACTATGAAAGTGAGCAGTTCACCATCAGCTTATTACAGGAAATTTTGGAACAAAAATTCCCTACCTTTGCCGTCCTTAAAACGGAGGTGAATACAAACCCGGTAAAGTATTTTTAAAATGGAATACGGAAGCCCGGTAAAGCCTCCAACATCTCATTAAAAAAAGGAATTAAAAATGGCACAAGTACAAGTAAAAGAGTATTCTGTTCAGGAAAAACTTACTTCCCTGGTTACCCTTCAGAAAATTGAATCAAAGCTGGATGAATTAAAAATTCTTAAAGGCGAACTTCCCATGGAAGTATCTGACCTGGAAGATGAAATCCAGGGATTGCATGCAAGGCAAACCCGTATTGAAGAAGAAGTAAATGGAATTACAGAATTCATTGAACAAAAAAAAGAAGCTATTAAAGAAGCCCAGGCCCTTGCTAAAAAATACGAAAAGCAAAGCGATAATGTAAAAAATAATCGTGAGTTTGAAGCAATCAATAAAGAAATTGAAATGCAGCAACTGGAAGTTAAGCTTGCAGAAAAACATATCAAAGACGCTAATGAAGAAATCGCTGAGAAAGCGGTGGCACTTGAAAAAGCGAAAAAAGCGATTGCAGCCAAAGAAAATGTTTTAGGAGGGAAGAAAGAAGAATTAGAAAAAATCATTGCTTCAACAGAAAAAGAAGAAAAGCATTTTAATAAACTGGCAGCTGAAGCCAAAGATGCTGTAGATCCCCGCTTATTGGCCAGTTATAAAAAATTGCGGCATAGCTACCGTAATGGATTAGCAGTTGTACAGGTAGAAAGAGATGCCTGTGGCGGATGTTTCTATGCCATTCCACCTCAAAAGCAAAGCGAGATCCGGCAGCATAAAAAAATCATGGTGTGTGAAAACTGCGGCCGTGTATTAGTGGATACAGACCTGCATGCTTCAGTTGAAATAAAATAATTTTAAATAAAAATATTTTTCAAACCCCATCCCGATTTAACAGGGGTGGGGTTTTTTGATTTAAATTGCAAAACCGCATGTTAAAAAAACTATCTATACAGAACTATGCCATCATTGATGAACTGGAAATTGATTTCAACCATAAACTGAATATAGTTACCGGTGAAACAGGAGCAGGCAAATCAATTATTGTAGGAGCATTGGGGCTTATCCTTGGTGAACGGGCAGATACTTCTGTGCTGGTGAATCAAGAAAAAAAATGCGTGGTGGAAGGAATATTTATATCAGAGAAAAGAAAAGAAGTAAAAGATTTTTTAAAGACAAATGAACTGGATGCTGAAGAAGAATTAGTGATCAGGAGGGAGATTGCACCCAATGGGAAATCCAGGGCATTTGTAAATGACACTCCGGTTGTGCTGGAGCAACTTCGTTTTTTAAGCTCTTTGCTGGTAGATCTGCATCAGCAGTTTGATACTTTACAACTGGGTCAGATTGATTTTCAGCGACAGGTGCTGGATGCATTGGCTGGTCATGCATCGCTGATCAATGAATATCAGGTTGCCTTCGCCAATTGGAAAACTTTTCAAAAAGCCGGCGAAGAATTAATACAACAGAAGCTGCAATTTGATAAAGAAGCAGATTACAACCGGTTTCAGTTTAATGAACTTGATGAAGCAGGATTCAGGGAAAATGAATTAGAAGAAACAGATGCCGAACTGAAGCTGTTAACTCATGCAGAAGAAATAAAAAATACCCTGGTACAGGTGGTCAATGAATTAAAAGAAAACGAAAATCCTTTGGTGCAGCAGTTAAAAGTTTTAGTACAACAATTGCAACATTACGTTACTTTTCACCCGGAACTGCCCACCATCCTTCAGCGGTTTCAATCCGTACAGATAGAGCTGCAGGATATAGCAGATGAAGTTGATAGCATCAGCAATAAGATCAGTTTTGATGCAAAAAAAGCAGAGCAACTGGATGCCCGGCTTTCTACCGGGTACAAGCTTTTAAAAAAACATGGCGTAAAAAGTACAGGAGAATTATTACAGATACGTAAAGAACTTGAAAATAAATTGCAGGCTGTACTGAGTATTGATGAAGCTATTTTACAAATGGAAAAAGAAGTAGCTACTGCATATAAAAAAGCAAATCAACTTGCAACAGAAATTTCTGATGGCCGGAAAAAACAGGCAAAACCTTTAGAAGAGAAAGTTAATAAATTATTGGCACAGGTGGGCATGCCGAATGCAAAACTTAAGGTGGAAATAAAAGAGGAGGAACAGTTAAATGCACATGGGAAAAATAGTATTGAATTTTTGTTCGATGCCAACAAAAGCGGTCAATTTTTACCCGTAAAAAAAGTGGCCAGCGGCGGGGAATTGAGCCGGTTGATGTTATGTATAAAATCACAGGTGGCCAAACGCATAGATCTTCCAACGATGATCTTTGATGAAATTGATACCGGTATTTCCGGAGAAGCAGCCAGGCAGGTGGGTCTTATCATGAAAGCCCTCACCGAAAAAAGACAATTGATCTGCATTACTCACCAGCCTCAGATTGCCGGTAAGGCCGATGCTCATTTTTTTGTTTACAAAGAAATTGTGAAGAACCTTGTCAAAACTAATATCCGGCCATTATCCATGGAGGAAAGAATAACCACCATTGCTAAAATGCTCAGTGGCGAAAAACCAACAGCCGCCGCCCTGGAAAATGCAAGGGAAATGGTTGCCAACTGATTTCACTTTTATTTTCCTGCATTCTTTTAAAGAGTAATTGAATGAATCCGGATTAGCTGAAAAATAACTTCTTATTTTTACCGCTATAAAATAAAAAGCTATGGGAAATAATCTGCTAAAAGGGAAAAAAGGAATTGTATTCGGCGCTTTGGATGAAAAATCCATCGCCTGGAAAACAGCATTGCAATGTTTTGATGAAGGAGCCCGGCTTGTATTAACCAATGCCCCGGTTGCTTTGCGCATGGGCGAAATTAACAAACTGGCCGAAACAGTGAAAGCCCCGGTCATTGCTGCCGATGTTACCAACATGGATGATCTTAAGAATTTGTTTGAAAAATCCATGGCGCATTTTGGCGGGAAGATAGATTTTGTATTGCATTCAATAGGCATGAGCCTGAATGTCAGAAAAGGAAAACACTATACGGAAATGAATTATGACTGGAATGCAAAAACGCTGGACATTTCTGCCATGAGTTTGCACCGGGTGTTGCGCACAGCCTGGGATCTTGATGCCTTGAATGAGTGGGGAAGTGTTGTGGCGTTAACCTATATCGCTGCACAAAGAGTTTTTCCGGATTATAATGAAATGGCCGATGCTAAAAGTTTACTGGAAAGTGTAACAAGAAGTTTTGGTTATCATTACGGCGTTAAAAATAAAGTAAGAGTAAATACCATTTCTCAATCTCCTACCAGGACTACTGCAGGTAGCGGCGTAAAAGGATTTGACGGGTTTATTTCGTATGCAGAAAAAATGAGTCCTTTGGGAAATGCCAGTGCGGAAGACTGTGCTAATTATTGTGTGCTGATGTTCTCGGATCTGAGCAGGATGGTCACTATGCAGAATCTCTTTCATGACGGCGGATTTTCTTTTACTGGTGTTACACAAGAGGTAATTGAACAAATGGAAAAGTGAAACCTGAGTTTAAAAAGTGAGTCGTGAATGATGAAAAGCGAACAGAACCCAGAAGTATAAGAAACAATACATGCTGATAATCCTAAAGGGATGTATTCGGCAAAGCAATATAGCTGAGTAAAAAAAACCTCCATAAAGGAGGCTTACAAATTTAAGAGTCTGGTTGCTTATTATTAAAAGCTTACTGCCAAACTAATATTCATCTTCATTGAACATGAAGTCTTCCTGGCTTGGATAATCGGGCCAGATATCCTCAATGCTTTCATATACTTCGCCGCCTTCATCTTCCAGTTCCTGCAGATTTTCTACCACTTCAAGAGGAGCACCACTTCGGATAGAGTAATCTATCAGTTCGTCTTTTGTGGCCGGCCATGGCGCTTCTTCCAGGTATGAAGCTAATTCTAAAGTCCAGAACATTTTATACTTTTTAAGATTTTCAGGATTCGGTTTTAAAAATTCTGCACTTACCCAACCCCCTAATTTTCCGCAAATGTAGGGTTAATAACCAATTTTCCAAATCTGTTATTTTTCGGGTAAAATAAAGAATTTCTTAAAATTTTACAGGGCTTCACAATAGTCTTTTTGTTTATGGTTAAGGTTTACTGATATTTGATAACT
>DATDPZ010000010.1:0-8173 GCA_035292525.1 Chitinophagaceae bacterium | reverse complement strand
AATTATTTTTTCCCTTATCAGTTCATTCATCGGGGCAGCAATGGCCGCTACATTTAAATTTTTAAAAGAAATTTTAGTGTTTGATTTTATTGCAATCTCGGCTGCCCTCTTTTCTATTTCTCCAAACAGCATAAATATTTTTTCCTGCGAAAGATCCCGGATCTCCAAACTCATATTTACTTTTCCGGGAATTACATTGAAGGCACCGGGTAGGGCAGAAATTTTTCCCACCGTACCCACCTGTCGTCCTTCATGACTGTTGATCACTTCATTTATTGCAATCACCAATCTTGATGCGGCCAGTAATGCATCCTGCCTGTTGTTCATTGGTGTAGCCCCGGCATGGTTGGCAAATCCCTCTACTGTTATTTCCCAATCTTCAATGCCTACGATCCCTTCCACCACGCCGATATTTATTTTTTCCTGATCCAAAATGCCGCCCTGTTCAATATGCAATTCAAGATAAGCGGCCAGGTCTCCTTTTTTTCTAATTATTTCATTTAATCTGTCGGGATCGCCACCAATCGCTTTTATTCCTTCTCTCATCGTTAATCCACTCTGACTTATAACATCCAATCCTTCTTTTGTCAATTTCCCGATCAATGCCTTGCTGCCGATCAGCCCACCTTCTTCATTGGAAAAAATAATAAGCTCCAGGGGGTGATCAGTAAAAATTTTATTTTCATTCAGAGTTTCTATTACTTCAATGGCACCGATGGAACCGACACAGCCATCGTAATTACCTCCATCCGGTACCATGTCAATATGTGAACCAAAACTGATTGGTTTTTTTGAAGGATCATTTCCTTTTCTTCTGCCAATGATATTGCCGCCGAAATCTATAGTTACTTCAAGCCCGGCTTTTTTCATGATGTTCATCACGTATTCCCTTCCCTGCTGGTCGGCTTTACTGAAAGCCACCCGGTAATTTCTGCCTTCAGCATCTTTACCGATTTTTCCCAGCTCAAGTATCCGGTTTTCCATCCGTTGTTGGTTCACTTTTACTTCCTGTGTTGATGCAGAGAAAAGATTGAATCCAAACAGGATTAATAAAGCTGGCGATAATAAGAATGTTTTTTTCATTTATGTATAATTTATTTTATCCTGTTATATTTTTTCAAAATATCAATTACAAGTTTATGAGGTAACGCATAAGATTTATTGCCATTGATCCCTTCCATGGTTTCGGCAGCCACCATCGCATTGATGATGGCTTCTTCTGTTGCCTGTATGGTGGCTTCAAATAAAGGATTGATCTCGTCATTGGATAATGCATCCACTTTTGTAAAATTTACACGTTGAAAAGCCGTTGGATTAGCAGTAGAGAAAGCGATAAAAATATCGCCGGAACCATTTGTTCCTTGTCCTCCTACTTGACCAATACCCAATGAAACCCGTTGCACAACTCTTTTTAGCTGGTGTGGTAAAACCGGGGCATCAGTAGCAACAACAACGATTATAGATCCATCACCTGGCTGATAGGACGGAGGTGCTTTAAATTCATTGTTCAATGTATCTATTAATTCTTTACCAACCGGCACACCAGTTATAGTGAGATTTCTTTTTCTGCCGAAATTAGCCTGTACAAACACTCCCAATGTAAAGGTGGAATCTTTTATTGTAACTACTCTTGATGAAGTGCCTGAACCTCCTTTAAATCCCAAACACATCATGCCTGTACCACCACCTACATTACCTTCTTTTATTAATCCGGATATTGCATTGTCCAATGCCTCGTATGCATTTTCTTCTTTTACATGAAAGCCATAAATATCATTTAAGAAACCATCATAGGTTTCTGCCACTACGGGATAAGTGTACCAGAAATCTTCTTTATACCATCCGGTTTTTACATACCATTTCAATACAGCATCTCTCACTGTACCTACGCTGTTGGTATTTGTAATCATTACAGGTCCTTCAAGAAAACCCGATTCAGTTACCCAGGTGGTACCTGTCATTTCTCCATTTCCATTTAAAGAATACCAGTTGGCAAACACCGGATTATTGTTTCTGCCTCTAGGGAGAATAGCAGTAACACCGGTACGTACAGGTCCTTTTCCTCTTATGTTTTTTCCTTCACCGGAGATGATGGTGCTGTAACCCACTTCCACGCCTTTTACATCAGTGATGGCGTTAAATTTTCCCGGCATTCCATCAAAGGGAATTCCGAGGTCTCTTGCACGGGGTTTTTGTGCACAGAGGGAAAATTGAAAAAAAATAAATACCGCAATAGCTGATAGTAGGTTCATTGTATAAAAATTAATTGAT
Source organism: Chitinophagaceae bacterium (assembly GCA_035292525.1). Taxonomy (GTDB): domain Bacteria; phylum Bacteroidota; class Bacteroidia; order Chitinophagales; family Chitinophagaceae; genus VBAS01. The sequence goes on along the minus strand of DATDPZ010000010.1, from coordinate 5,902 downwards.
TATTTTATTTCAAAAAGCACCATATTTATTTCCCTCCCATCTTTAGTAGAAAAATAAAAGGAGGTGCCTGGTTCGATATATAAATATTCGCCTGTTTTTATTTCTTTGATTTGATTTGTTTTTGTGTTTTGAAAAATGACTTTTTCTCCAACTACCAATACAGCTACCATAGGCCCACGACCACTGATGCTTTGTTTTTTAATATTCGAATTGTGCAATTGGTATGCAAATGCTTTTTCATTATCAAGCAAAACCGGGAAGTCGAGGGCTTTTAAATTACCTGCATTGTTTTTAGTAAACGGAGACAGGATTTCAATATCGTTAACATGAAAGCTGACTGTATCCTCATTACACACACGGTGAATTAGTGTATCGGGAAAAAAAGGATTGTACCATGCAAATCCTGTTACCGATTCGTCATTTATCCAGCCCTGTCCTTTTACCTGGGAACTGATCTTTGCTTTGTTTAAATAAATAAAAAAGGAAGGAGTGGAATGAATATGAAACAAAGTAGTATCACCTGGTGGTAGCCATACATCTAGCAAACGCAGGTAGTTGTTTTCCAAAACGGGTTTGTGTCGTGGTTCTTCTCTAACAGGCACCTGGGCAGTAAGAACTGACGAAAAAAACAGTATGACTGCAAGGAAGGATGGTATTTTATTTTTCATATAGTTCTTATTTTAAATTTTTGATGAAAAACAACGTTCAATATTTAATTAAAAGTCACCAGCCCCAACAGTTTGCAACAACTAATTTTAATCAGTAGTATAAGTTACTTCAAATTATTTAAAAAGCATTTACCCCGCCTGACGACGGGTTTTTCACACATACTGTCATTTTTTTTCAACGGCAGGATAATTTATTTCAGGCTATATTTTTTCTTTAAATATAATATTAAATCTTCCGCACTTTTTTTCAGGGTTTCAGGTATCAATAATTTTGATCGTCTTGAACCATCCGACTGCCGGTTGATAATTTACCAGATGTTCCGGTGGAAATTCTCCGGATGGTATTTTTTTCTTCCCCTTTCATTTTCTTCCATTTACTCTTTATTTATTTGCGCCCATGCCGCCAATAATCAGCCAGCCTTTATCAGTTTTCTTCCAGGTATGGGTGATTTTGATATTGTTTCGTTTAACCACTTCGCCCTTTTCATTGGTCCAGGTTTGTGCTACATCATACAAGGCAATGACTATATCATCAAATACATTTTCTACTTTACGGGTGAGTTCATAATTATATACACCGCTTTTATCCTTATATAATTCCACTAACCAATCGGTGATATGTGCCTTATCACCAATGATATTATTGCTGGGGTAACCCATAAAATGATCATCCCATAATGTTATATATGATTTGATGTCTTTTTCCTTTACATATTTCCAGTAATTTTCTTCCAGTTGCCATATTTCGTTTTTTATTTGCTCAGCAGAAATTTCATTTACACTATTCACTTCAATCCAGTATCCGTCAGGATCCTGAAAAAAAACCTGTTTAATACCATCTGCCCTTATGTTTACCGTATTAGGTTTGCCGGGCCAGTCGGAATAGGGGATTTTTAAATCTGTTAATCTTGTTACAAAACCATCAAAATAATTAGTGGTCAAGCCGAGGTGCACCGCTTTATTTATACTCACCTTTTCTTTTATAACAGAGATGAGGTGCAGTTCTCTTCCATCTGCCAGCGTAAACCAGCGGATTCCTGCTATTTCTGCACGGTTGATTATTTCCGGAAGCAGCAGTACATTTTTATAAAAATCCGCAGAGCGGTTTACGTCTTTTACCGAAAGCGCCAGGTGGTTAGCAGCAAGTTTAAAAATGGTACCGTCCTGTGCATGAAGCAATACTGCACAGGCAATAGCTATAAAAAGAATTTTTATTTTTTTCATACATTCTGTTTATGGGTTAATCTTTAATTTCAAAAAATTTTTTTGCGTTTTTATACAATATCATTTCTTTTTCGGCTTCGGTTAAGAAGTCCATTGATTTTAAAAAATGAATGGAGCTGCTGATGGCTTCGGGCCATACCATTTGATCCGATCCAAACATTACCCGGTCAAGAACAGCATATTCTTTAGCTGATTTTAAAAATTTGGTGCCGTAATCTTTTGTCAAAGGATGCAGCCAGAGTTCCACACCCAGGTCGGCATAGAGGTTTGGATAACCATCCATCATCCTGAGTGTGTTTTCATAAAAATTTTCACCGGCGTGCATTAAGTACAGTTTCAATTCTGGATACTTCACCAGAACATCTTCAATCAAAAAAGGATCGCCCAATGCTATTCTGTACCTGGGCCAGCCCAATTGCTGGGCATTGGGGAAACTCCCACCGGAATGATATGCTACCGGCACGCCATATTTTTCGCAGAGGGCAAGGTATGGCTGGTAAATTGAATCGGCCAGGGTAAGACCTTTGTAAACGGCCATTACTTCGCCAAACACTTTTATCTTACCTGTTTGTATATAAATTTCAAATTGTTTTATGGGTATCAGGGTATCTTCATAATCCTGGTAACCGGGTATAAACCGATTGTCGGCCTTTGTGTATCTTTCCAGGCTCTCCATGCTGCCGCATACCACAGCATGTTGAATATTGTTCTTATTCATTTGCTGAATGGTTTCTTCAAGGGTTTTCTGTGCCGTTTCGCTGGAAGCAAAACCATTGCGGGCGGTACCCACCCAAAAATTCTTTTCGGTATAGCTGTGCATGTGCACATCAATTACCTGTGCAGAAAGCATTATACAGAGTAGTGTACAGATTGTAAATGACAGGATTACTTTTTTCATATCTTTTTAAATTTCTTCATTACAAAATAGAGTACACAAATAACAGCTATAAAAATTACAGTTGACAAAATTTCCCATTTACTCAAACTCGTCAGCAACCATATAATGGCTGCCGTACCAATAAAAGGAATAATCAAACCACCGGGTGCCCTGAATGTTTTTTCGTCAGTTTGTTGCTTCCTTCTTCTTAATTTGATGGTGGCTAAAATAACTGCGAGATAAACAAGCAGTATGGCGGCACTGGCCAGCACAGCTAATTGTTTAAATCCGCCGGATATGGCAAACAAAAAAATCAGGGAAGCGTAGGTAATCACTGCCAGGTGGGGAGTGGCAAATTTAGGATGCACTTTGCCAAGGAACTTTGGGAACATGCCGTCATTTGCACAGGCAAATAAGGAACGGGGGGTTGCCATCACATCGCCACTTACACTTCCTAAACAGGAAATGGCAGCAGTAATCAGTAATATGGTTGCTCCAATGGGTCCGGCAATTTTTTCGGCCACAGCTGCAAGCGGTGCATCTTTAAAGTCGGCAATGGCGGTCCCGAGTATGCCCTGCGTAACCATTTGTATTAACATATAAACTATGAGTACCGTTAAACCTCCCAGGAAAATTCCCATCGGAACCGTGCGTTTAGGATTTTTAAATTCGCCACTCACACCTAGCGATGTTTCAAAGCCGGCAAATGCAAAAAACAAGATAAGTGCTGTGTCAGCAAATGTTTTTAAAGCTGGAATCTGTTCCCATTGCAGGTTGGCAATTTTTACCTGGCTCAAGCCAAAAATGATAATAGCAATCAAGGGCAATAATTTAATGATGGCAAGGCCTTTGACAAAACCAATACCTTGTTTTACACCTCGTACATTAATCAATGCCATAAATCCAATCAAAACAAAGAAGAAAACAGATCTTAATAATGGATTGGAAAAAACAGGAAATAGTACTGCCAGTGAATCCGCGATAATGTTCATCAATGCAGCGCTGCTCAAAACACTCCAGCCAAAAAAGAATAACCAGTTGATGATATAACCGGCAAAGTCGCCAAAAGCTGCTTCCACATAAGCATAAGAACCACCACTGCTGGTAACACGGCTTCCGATCTCGGCATAGCAAAGCATAACGGCAGCCAGCATCATACTGCAGAATATATAACTGAACACTCCAAAGGCACCCATGGCAATACCAACAATGGCAGGCAGTGCAAAAATGCCTGCGCCAATTACACTATTAACAATAGCAAGTGCAAGTCCCTGCACACCTACCAGCCGTTTTAATCCTTCTTCTGTTTTTGTATTTGACATGTAATAGTTGGTTTGGGGTTGTGCATTTGTATTTTAAATGACTACTGCTTATTGTTAAAAGCTATTGGATATGTTTTACTGCCGGTAACGGCAGATGAAGGAGAGATGAGAGAAAGGGGGTAAACTTCCATGTTTAGTTTTAAATTTATAGTTTCTGGCTTACATATGACCCGGTCGGATTGATTGTTTTACTTATAATTAAATGATAAGGGGTTGGCAGCTTCTTTCATTTCAGGTGATATTCTTTTTTTAATAATGAGATAAGTTCCTTTGATAAACCCAATTGTTTCTTAAGCTGGCCAATGTATTGCCTGGTAGTGATCTTGCAGTGACTTATGATATTAGCATACTCAAACCAAAGCACGGGATCAGGCTGAATAATTCTGGCACCGTATGGTAATCGGGTAATCAGACCCGCTTCAACAAGGTCGTTATCTGAAAACGCAAAAAGCTTTTCTTCAATTTCCCGTCCCCTGTTCCGGTATAATAAATATCGATCCAGGTTAATTATGGTATTTTCTTCTTCCTTCCAGTAAAGTGCTATTTTCCGGATAGTACTCTGATTTCGGATCAACCTGAGGTTGCCAGCATTCTTTAATTGTGAAGCTGTTACTTCATTGAATACAATGGACAGTCGGGACAGTCCGAAAAAACTAAAAGTATCAAGGAATTTTTTTGATACATAGTCTTGTGGCCGGTTATGGATATATAAAAGAATGCTATCCTGGTAAATGTTAGTTAATGATACATGATAAATACTTTTGTTCAGCTCGGTCGTATCTTCTGTTATGTCAGATAATAAAGATTTCATGAATTGCTTTTCACGCCTGTGCTCGATCATGTGCTCCCTCTGATTTTCTGCTAAAAACCCACAGAACACAGCAAGGAACAACATCAGAAACTCCCAGAAATAGTGGCTCCATTTTTTTCTTGGGGTATGAGAATGTGCATGTACTTCCATAAATATTTATTTGAAATGATATTCTTTCGCCAACAATTTAACCAGATCTTCTGCCATTTTTTTTATCGGGATCAACATGAATTTTGTCCGGTTCCGCCAGGCTTCCTTTCGACCGTAACAATTATTGGCAAACTGTTTCAGCAACAATTTGTCATCCATCAATAATGGGAAATTTGTTTGACTTAATTTGAACAGTGTATCGGCATTGCCGGTTTTTTCAAATCGTTTCAGAACCGCCTGATCGAATATTTTTTCATAGTATTTTCTCGTTTCAATGTTGTAAACAGGTTCGTTACCCTGTCTGAGGTTGTACTCCTGTATATTTTGATCGTAGCTTGAAATTTTATTACGTAAATTTAATGGGAAATAACGGAGGCTTCCCGAACTTTTCAGTTGTTCAATTGTAGCTGTGTAAAATGCCATGCGGTAATTCATATTTACAAAATTGCCATAATAATAAAGTGTACCGCCCGGCACTTCTCCCCCGGGAAAGCTATCAACGAGTTGGATAAATGTTTCAGTATTTTTTATAACACTGTCATAAACCAAGATCATATCAGTCAAATTGATAATATCAAGTTTCAGGTCGGACGTCAGCGACTGTGCAAATTCTTTTGCTCTTTGTTTTTCAATGTAATGCTCCCTTTGATTTTCTACAAAGAAACCTAATGTAACTGCAAGGAACAGCATAAGAAACTCCCAGAAATAATGGGTCCATTTGCGCCGGGCTGTGTGTGAATGGTGGTGTACTTCCATATACATTTTATTTTTCAATAGAATAATTCTCTTTAAGCAGGTCAAGTAGTTTTTCTGCCATTTTCCTGATTGGGATCAGGTGATAATCTAATTG
>DATDPZ010000009.1:0-2484 GCA_035292525.1 Chitinophagaceae bacterium | reverse complement strand
CCACTATAAATTTCTTTCCCTTACTGAACAACCGTTCAATCTGCTTCCGGCTTTTCAGCCTTTCCTTTTTTCCAAGTGTGAATTGTTTTGCCACAGATTATTTTAAAAAGAAAAATAGCCCGGAATTTTCCAGGGCTATATAAATATTTGAATTATTTGAAAACCTCAGCGACTTATATTGAAAGGCTGTAGAGGTTCCTATTTTGCTTTTCTTTCGTCAGAAACGGTCAGTTTTGAACGTCCTTTTTTTCGGCGACTTGCCAACACCTTTCGGCCATTAGCAGTCTGCATTCGTTTACGGAAGCCATGAACTGATTTCCGGCGGCGTTTATGTGGCTGATATGTTCTTTTTTTACCTGGCATAATTTTTAATTTTTCCTTTTTAAAAATATCCGTGGAGAAACAGATTTTTCCAAAACACCCCGGGGAACACCACTTCCCTCAGCTTGTGAAAGGACGGCAAAGGTAGGGGTTGAGACCTGAAGTATAAAGTCTGAATTAAGATATTTATTTCCCCTGCTATTTTTATTCTAACCATTGCAAATTGTGCTCAACTCTCCAGGAATTATATTCCCGATCTTACCAGGATTTTTTTCACTACCCTGAGCATCAGCGCCTTTATGCTTCAAGATCGATATGATCCGATTTTACTTCAGCCCCATAAAAATTAGGGGCATGCCGGTCAAAGTCTTCGGTAGAATCGGTAGTATAAAATTTTTTTGTTCTTCCTGAACTAATCTTGCTTTCAATTTCAGGGTGACGATGAAGATAATCAGCCAAGCTACTGGCTACCATCTTTCCCTGAGATAAAATCTTAATATCGGCAGGTGTGAATTCCCTGATCTTATCATGCAACAAAGGATAGTGGGTGCAGGCAAGCAGTATGGTATCAATAGCAGGAGATTGTTCTAATAATTGGTTTATATATTTTTTTACAAAAAAATCTGCACCGTGATTTTTATATTCATCATTCTCTACCAAGGGCACCCACAGGGGGCAGGCTTGCTGAAAAACTTTCAGTCCGGGAAAGAATTTCTCTATTTCAATCACATAAGAGTTTGAGGTTACCGTACCATTGGTAGCTAAAATGCCAACATTCTTTGACTCAGAAAAATTACCGATTACTTCAGTGCTGGGCCGTATTACTCCTAATACTTTTTTTCCCGGACCAATTTTTTGAAGGTCGCTTTGCTGAATCGTTCTTAATGCTTTTGCTGAAGCGGTGTTACAAGCCAGGATAACCAATGGACATCCCTGGCTAAAGAACCAGTTTACACATTGCAGCGTATAACGATAAACTGTTTCAAAAGAACGGGAACCATAAGGAGATCTTGCATTATCACCCAGGTATAAATAATCGTACTGCGGAAATTCTTTAACGATCTCTTTTAATACTGTTAATCCGCCGTAACCGGAATCAAAAACACCCAGGGGAGTTGAGGAAGTCATTAGCAAAAATAATTAAGGCTGTCGCATTTTAGTGTGACAGCCCTAATCAAATCTTATTATCTGTTATTAATTGGTTTTGGGGACAGCCGTCTTAGGGGCTGTTGGTGCCGGCAATTTTACTTTTAATTTATCGGCTACCAGTTGGAGAATATCATCTCCCGGAGGAGCTACAAGAAGAGCTTCCCTGTTGTAGATATAACTATATCCCTTTTCTTTTGCCACTTCGTTAATGGCGGCCATTACTTTTTCGTACACCGGTTGTAATAGACTGTTTTGTTTTGCTTCAAACAATTGTTGTGCTGAGCTTTGCCAGTTTTGAAGATCTTCCAGAAAATCTGCTCTTTGCTTGGAAGCACCCTGGCGAACCACTAATGGCTGGCCCACAGAATCGTTAGCAATACTATCATAGCGTTGATATTGTGTTAACAGATATGTGTAGGTTCTTGGTAAAGAGTCATTCTGATAAATAGTAAGAAGTGTATCAATTTTCTTGATATCAGGCATTAAATATACCATATCGTCAACCCTGATATAACCCGTTTTGTTTTGTGCTTGAACAGATCCTGTAAAAAGGCCAACAGCCAAAACAATAATTGCTGCAATTTTTTTCATTTTTTTTACGTTGATGTTTATTTATGAGTGTTTTCTAAAGATGTTCGTTGTCTATTCAGAAATCTTTAACATTCGGAGAGATGACTGAATCAGTTTTTTACCCCAAGATCTTTTAATATTTCTTCGCTTTTGTCCAGTTTTGGGTCGGCAAATATAACGGTAATTCCTTCACTTTTATCCAAAATAAAATCGTATCCCCGTTGCATGGCCATCTTTTGTACGGCATTATAAACTTTATCCTGTACGGGCTTTACCAGTTCTTGTCTTTTCTTAAACAGATCACCTTCAAAACCAAAGCGTTTACGCTGAAGATCTCTTAATGCTTTTTCTTTTACAAAAAGCTGGTCTTCTCTTTTTTTCTTCAGGTCTTCTACCAGCATCACTTGTTCTGCTTCAAAGTCGCGGTACATTTTATCCAGCTCT
>DATDPZ010000008.1:0-10250 GCA_035292525.1 Chitinophagaceae bacterium | reverse complement strand
ACAGAAACAATTATTTTGAAAGAAATATTTTAATTCCGGATTATTAAATCTTTGATGTTATTTTTGCACCCAGAAAAAAAAGTTACTTTATAAACTAACTCCGCATATGAATTGGTCTTCGTTATTCACTTCTTCGATAGGGAAAAAAATAGTGATGGGAATTACAGGTTTGTTTTTAGTTTCATTTCTGATTGTACATATGGGTGTAAATGCCACCATCTTCAAAGACGTTTTTGATACCAGCGATAACGGAGATATGTTTAACAGGGCTGCAGATTTTATGGGAAAAACGGTAGTGATCCGCCTGATGGAAATTGTTTTATTCCTGGGATTTTTTATTCATATCATTCAGGGAATTGTGCTGGAATTACAAAATCGCGGTAAAAGAAAAAAAGATTACCAGGTGCAACTGGGTAATCGTGGAAGCAAATGGTACAGCCGCTCTATGGGTTTGCTGGGCACCATCCTCCTCATATTTCTTATACTGCATTGGTGGCATTTCTGGATTCCGTCAAGATTTACACATGCAGGTTTGGAGTTGCCCGTATTGCTCAGCAATGGAAGAGTATCACATGATATGTTTAACCTGATGAAAATTACTTTCAGTGAATGGTGGGTGGTTATTGTGTATGTGCTGGCCTGTATTTCACTTGCATGGCACCTGGTGCATGGATTTCAAAGTGCATTCCGCACCCTGGGATTGCATAACAGTAAATATTTAAATCTGCTCAACGCATTCGGGATCTGGTTTTCCATACTCGTTCCCCTGATTTTTGCATTGATGCCGGTAAGTTTTAAAATGGGATGGATAGGGTAATTATCAATTGATAATTTAAAAAATAATAATGATAAATCAGAATCAGCACTATGATTGATGCCAAAATTCCTCAAGGAGTTCCTTTAGATCAGAAATGGACACATTATAAAGGACATTGCAAACTGGTGAACCCGTCTAATAAACGTAAACTGGAAGTGATCGTTATTGGAACAGGATTAGCCGGTGCGTCTGCCGCTGCTTCGCTTGCTGAGATGGGTTACCAGGTAAAGGCATTTTGTTTCCAGGATTCACCACGCAGAGCTCATTCCATCGCAGCACAGGGAGGAATCAATGCTGCAAAAAATTATCAAAATGATGGCGACAGTGTGTATCGTTTGTTTTATGATACAATCAAAGGGGGCGACTACCGCTCAAGGGAAGCCAATGTCCACCGCCTGGCAGAAGTAAGTGCAAATATTATTGACCAATGTGTGGCTCAGGGTGTTCCTTTTGCCAGGGAGTATGGTGGTTTGTTAAGTAACCGTTCTTTTGGTGGCACACAGGTGCAAAGGACCTTTTATGCTGCGGGACAAACCGGTCAGCAATTACTGATTGGCGCTTACCAGGCATTGGAAAGACAAGTGGCATTGGGAAATATTACTATGTACAGCCGCCACGAAATGCTGGATATTGTAATGATTGATGAAAAAGCAAGAGGCATCATTTGCCGGAATCTTATAAGCGGAAAACTGGAAAGACATTTTGGTCATGCAGTCATATTATGTTCGGGAGGATATGCAAACGTATTTTATCTATCTACCAATGCCATGGCAAGTAATGCAACGGCAATCTGGAAAGCACATAAGAAAGGAGCTTATTTCAGCAATCCATGTTTTACTCAAATTCATCCTACCTGTATCCCGGTCAGTGGAGATCATCAGAGTAAACTGACATTGATGAGTGAGTCTTTAAGAAATGACGGCCGCATCTGGGTGCCAAAACAAAAAGGAGATACCAGAAAATCAATTGATATACCGGAAGAAGAAAGAGATTATTATTTAGAAAGAAGATACCCGGCATTTGGAAACCTGGTGCCGAGAGATGTGGCGTCGAGGGCTGCAAAAGAAAGATGTGATGCCGGTCATGGTGTCGGCTCTTCCAGGCAAGCCGTTTTCCTTGATTTTGCAGATGCCTTTCTGCGTTATGGAAAAATTGAAGCTGGAAAACAGGGTTTGAATGAAACTGACGAAACTGAAATTATTAAAATGGGTAAAGAAGTAGTCAGGGAGAGATACGGAAATCTTTTTGACATGTATGAAAAGATCACCGGCGAAAATCCTTATGAAGTACCTATGAGAATTTACCCGGCCGCACATTATACCATGGGCGGGCTTTGGGTGGATTATGAACTGATGACAAATGTACACGGCTTATATGCTTTAGGGGAAGCTAATTTTTCTGATCATGGAGCCAATCGTTTGGGCGCCTCTGCTTTGATGCAGGGATTGGCCGATGGTTATTTTGTCATTCCCTATACCCTGGGATCTTACCTGGCAAATGAAATTGGCACAACAGCCATTTCAGCTGATCATCCTGCTTTTGTGGAGGCTGAAAAAGTGGTGAATGACCGGATAGAACAACTGATGAATATTAAAGGATCACAAACCGTGGAAAGTTTTCATAAGCGGTTGGGAAAAATTATGTGGGAAAATTGCGGTATGGCCAGAAGTGCTGAAAAACTGAAAACGGCCATTACTGAAATACGACAATTAAAAAAAGAATTCTGGACTAATATAAAAATACCGGGAGATATCAATGAAATGAATCCTGAACTGGATAAAGCAGGCCGTGTGGCCGATTTTATTGAGCTGGGAGAACTGATGTGTATTGATGCACTGCTTAGAGAAGAAAGTTGTGGAGGACATTTCAGGGAAGAATCACAAACTGCAGAAGGCGAAGCGCTGAGAGATGATGACCGTTTTATGTATGTAGCCAACTGGCAACTCAAAGGAGAACACGAATGGGAGCTATATAAAGAAGATTTGAATTATGACGTGGTGAAGCCGAGTCAAAGGAGTTATAAGTAGAACGTCATATTGTTTAATTGTTAAACTGATAAATTGTTTTTTATGGAAACAAAAAAGTTTTTAAAGTTAAGCGATATTGAATCTTATAGAATCTCTTTTCATTTGAGTAATTATGTTTGGGAAATTGTGTTAAAATGGAACTCATTTTCTCAAAGAGTAGTTGGAGAACAATTTATAAGGGCTGTTGACAGCATTTCTGCAAATATTGCGGAGGGATTTGGAAGGTATGGCAAAAGGGATAAAATAAAATTTTTTCGGTATAGCCAGGGTTCATTAAATGAATCTTTGGATTGGAATCAAAAATCTAAAGTCAGAAAATTAATTTCTAAAGAAGAATATGAACACATCTTTGACGAATTACAGAAATTACCTAAGGCTATTAATGCTTTAGTTTCGTTCACGAATCAAAAATTAAAAATATAGATTTTGCCAATAACAATTTAACAATTCAGCAGTTTGACAATGGAACATAAAATCATTTCTTTAAAATTAAAAGTCTGGAAACAGAAAAACAGCCAGTCAGCAGGCAGCTTTGAAACTTATGACGTGAAAGATATTTCTACAGAAATGTCTTTTCTTGAAATGTTTGATGTGCTCAATGAAAGGTTGATCGAAGAAGGAAAAGAACCCATTGCTTTTGATCATGATTGCAGGGAAGGAATCTGCGGGACCTGTTCCATGTATATTAATGGCCGGCCTCATGGACCCTGGCATGCTACCACCACCTGTCAGTTGCACATGAGAGCCTTTAATGATGGAGACACCGTAGTAGTGGAACCCTGGAGAGCAAATGCATTTCCGGTAATTAAGGATTTAATTGTTGACAGGAATGCTTTTGATCGTATTATTCAGGCCGGAGGTTTTATTTCCGTTAACACAGGCAATGCTGTAGAAGCCAATACTCTACCTATCGAAAAAAACAAGGCCGACGAATCCTTTGCAGCAGCATCTTGTATTGGATGTGGAGCTTGTGTGGCTGCCTGTAAAAATTCATCAGCCATGCTTTTTGTTTCTGCAAAAGTCACTCATTTGGCCTTGCTGCCACAGGGTTCTCCTGAAAGAAGAACAAGGGTTCTTAATATGGTGGCTCAAATGGATAAAGAAGGGTTCGGTGCCTGTACCAATACAGGTGCCTGTGAGGCTGTTTGTCCAAAAGAAATTTCTTTGGAAAATATTGCCAGGTTAAATAAAGAATACCTGATGGCGGGACTTTTGTCGGATAAATAATCTTTTATTTCAAATAGGATTCCAGCCCTTCATCAAAGGGCTTTTTTGGTTTCAAAGCCTGTTCGTACATTCAGGCAAATAAAATTGCTTTATGAAAAAAATCATCCCGTTGTTAACTTCAACTTTGCTTATTTTATCATGTAACAATATAACTACAGTGAATAAGGAAACTTACAAATGGCCGGAGGGAGTTGCCACTCCTGTTGCAGAAAAAAAACCTGTTAAACTGGAAGCTCATAGCGATATCCGTGTGGATGATTATTACTGGATGAATGATTTTTTTAAAAAAGGCCCGGACAGTAACCGTGTAGTAGATTATTTGAATGCAGAAAATGCTTATGTGGAAACCATGATGGCGGGCACAAAAACTTTCCAGGAAAACCTTTTTAAAGAACTTAAAGGAAGGATCAAAGAGAAAGATGAATCTGTTCCTTATCATTTTAACGGGTTTTGGTATTACAACCGGTACGAAGAGGGTAAACAGTACCCGGTATATTGCCGTAAGAAAGGATCGCTGGAAGCACCTGAAGAAATCATGCATGATGGCAACGCCGCTGCTGAAGGGAAAAAATATTACAACGCAGCCGGATTAAGAGTAAGTGATAATAATGAATTGCTGGCTATTGGAGAAGATGATGTGAGCCGTCGCTTATATAAACTACGGTTTAAGAATCTTGTCACCGGGCAATTTTCCCCTGAAACAATTTTAAATACAGAAGGTGGATCTTATGCCTGGGCGGCAGATAATAAAACAGTGTTTTATATCAGAAAAGACCTGACTACTTTATTGGGTTTCCAGGTATGGCGGCATGTGGTAGGTACCGATCCTGCTACAGATGTAAAAGTATATGAAGAAAAAGATAACAGGCATTATATCGGTGTGAGCAGAAGCAAGTCTCAGAAATATATTTTTATTGAATCTGAATTAAGTAACCAGCAAAGTGAGATCCGCTTTCTGGATGCTTCAAACCCGGCCGGAGAATTTACCGTATTTCAACCACGAACGATGGGATTGGTTTATGATATTGATCACTTCAGCAATAAATTTTATATCCGCACAAATCTGGATGCATTAAACTTCCGGTTGATGGAATGCCCGTTGGATAAAACAAACAGGGAAAACTGGAAAGAAGTGATCCCTCACCGGGCTGATGTCTATTTGTCCGGCATCACTATTTTTAAAGAACACCTTGTTGTTTCTGAATTAAAGGAAGGACTGACCGGGTTGAGAATAATAGATCAGAAAGATAAAACAGAACATTACCTGGAATTTGATGAGCCTGCTTACCTGGCATCTGTGGGTACTAACCCGGATTTTAACACCAATAAACTTCGCTTCAATTATACTTCCATGATCACCCCGGCATCGGTGTATGATTATGATATGGATATCAAAACAAAGGAACTGAAAAAACAAAGTGAAGTAGTGGGTGGTTATGACAAGAATGAATATATAACTGAAAGAGCATTTGTGCCATCCCGTGATGGAAAACGGATTCCTGTTTCCCTTGTGTATAAGAAAGGAATGAAAAAAGACGGTTCGCATCCTGCTTTATTGTATGCATACGGATCTTATGGTTCTACTTCCTATGCCACTTTCAGCAGCAATCGTTTAAGTTTATCAGACCGGGGATTTGTTTATGTGCTGGCGCATATCCGCGGGGGGCAGGAGATGGGTCGCCAATGGTATGATGATGGAAAGATGTTTAATAAGATTAACACGTTTAATGATTTTATAGATTGTGGTGAATTTCTTTTTAAAGAAAAATATACTTCAAAAGGACATTTATATGCACAGGGTGGCAGTGCAGGAGGATTGCTGATGGGAGCTGTGGCAAATATGGCTCCTGATTTATGGAACGGGATCATAGCAGCAGTTCCATTTGTAGATGTTATTACTACCATGAGTGATGCAAGTATTCCTTTAACTACCGGCGAATACCTGGAATGGGGTAATCCGGCAATCAGGGAAGAATATTTCTATATGAAATCTTATTCGCCTTATGATAATGTAGTGGCTAAAGCCTATCCGAATATGCTGGTCACCACCGGTCTTCATGATTCACAGGTACAGTATTTTGAACCGGCAAAGTGGGTGGCGAAACTGAGAGAATTAAAAACAGATAAAAATATTATCCTGTTTAAAACAAATATGGATGCGGGACATGGAGGGGCTTCGGGGCGGTTTGATTACTTAAAAGATATTGCCTTACAATATGCTTTTCTGTTTACATTGGAAGGGATATCCAAATAACCGAATGGAAAAATAAAATATTCAGGGAGGATTGCCTCCCTTTTTTTGTTATAATAATTATGCTGGCTGCGATAAAAAGCTGAAATTTACGTTTAATGAAAAACCACTGCTTTTGATTTTAAAAAAGCTGATAGTAATTTTCGCTACCCTGATGTTTGCGATCCCGGAAAGCCAGGCACAGATTCCTCAACAGGAAACAAAATCCTTTTCAAATCTTCGTAAGAAAAAACTGGCCATCGTTTCTGATACTTTACATTTGGATTCGCTCAGCATTCTTCCCAATACTTTAATTATAGAAAATATCCATGACAGTACCTATACAGTTTTCCCGGTAGATGCATTTCTGGTATGGAAACTAAAACCCGTTGCAGACAGTGTAATTGTCAGCTACCGGGTATTCCCTGTTAAATTAAATGCAGTTACCCAACGGATGAATTTTGATAGTGTCAGTTATAAGTTTTATGCAAAACCTTTTGAGTTTGGCAGAAATGAAAATACGATGGCAAAAGGGTTATTTGATTTTGGCAATCTGCAGTATAATGGAAGTTTTGGCAGAGGAATTTCTTTCGGCAACAATCAGGATGCGGTTGTTAATTCTAATTTCAATCTTACCCTCAACGGAATGCTGGGTGACAGTATTGAGATCAATGCTGCCATTACTGACAATAATCTTCCCATACAACCCGATGGAACCACCCAGCAGTTGAATGAATTTGACCAGGTATTTCTGCAGTTTAAAAAGAAAAACTGGCAACTGAACCTTGGCGATATTGACATCCGGCAGAAGCAAAGTTATTTTCTGAACTTTTACAAACGCTTACAAGGCGTTTCCTTTGAAACAAAAAATCAAATAGCGCCAACTGCTTCTTCCACTACCCTGGTGAGCGGATCAATTGCTAAAGGGAAATTTACAAGGAATATTTTTCAGGGACTGGAGGGGAACCAGGGACCTTACCGCCTGACCGGCGCCAACAATGAATTCTTTTTTATCATCCTGGCCGGAACGGAAAGAGTGTTTATAGATGGAGAACCCTTACAGCGGGGAGAAGACCAGCATTATGTGATTAATTATAATACGGCTGAAATTACATTTACGCCGCGTAAAATGATCAGTAAAGATAGCCGGATACAGGTGGAGTTTGAATATGCCGACAGAAATTTCCTGAATGCAAATCTTTACCTCGCCCAGGAATTTGAACTGAATAAAAAAGTAAAAATCTACCTGGGCGCCTTTAATAATAATGATGCAAAAAATTCTCCCATCAACCAGGTACTGGATGAAAATCAACGGATATTTTTAGGTAGCCTTGGCGACAGTGTACAAAAAGCAGCTTACCCTTCTGCACTGATTGACACCGCATTTGATGCAGGGAAAATTTTATATGAAAAAATTTATTTTAATCCGGGTTCCGGTATTGATTCCTTTTACCGGTATTCAATAGACCCGGCAGCAGCAAAGTATAATCTTGCTTTTGCTGATCTGGGACAGGGAAACGGAAATTATATACCGGAATTTAATGGTGCCAATGGTAAAGTGTATAAATTTTTATTGCCGGTAGCTGGCGTAAAGCAAGGCCGGTATGAACCTGTCATTATTCTTGTTACTCCAAAGAAACAGCAACTGGTAACCCTGGGAGCCGAATATAAAATAAATGAAAGGACAACACTGAAAACGGAAATGGCCTTAAGTAATTATGATATCAATACTTTTTCAGGAAAAGATAATGGCGATGATCTTGGGATGGCAGCCAAAATTCAATTTGGCAATTCTGTTTTAATAAAATCTTCAGGTGCCAGGAAAGTGAACCTGATCACAAGTGTGGATTATGAATATGTTCAAAATAAATTCAAGCCCCTGGAAAGGTTAAGGTATGTGGAGTTTTCAAGAGACTGGGGACTTGGTTTGCAATCACAGCCTGCAACAGAAAATATTATTAAAGCCTCTGCCAGATTACAAGGCACATCCAATAATTCTATCAGCTACCAGTTGATGAATTATAACCGCAGTGATAATTATAATGGGCTTCAGCAAACAATTCTTCATGTTTATAATCTGAAAGGCTGGCAAATGAATACCCGGTATGCCCTTACAAATTTTAATGCCGTGCAGACGAAAGGTAATTTCATAAAGCCTGTCTTTGATATCAGCAAGGAATTTAAAAAACTGAATGATTACCGGCTGGGATTCCGTTATGCTCTGGAGCAAAGCACTTCAAAAGATAAAACAACAGATACCCTTACACCACTTAGTTTTTCATTCGATATTTATTCTGCTTACCTGCGATCATCTGAGAAAAAGAAAAATAAACACGGGCTTACCTTTTTTACCCGCTCTGATAAATACCCGGCAGGTAAAGACTTTGTGCGGGGCGACAGAAGCATGAACCTGAATTTGCAAACTGAATTGCTGGCCAACCAGCATCACCAGTTTCTTTTTAATACTACTTTCAGAAAACTGAAAGTGATGGATTCTGTTTCAAGACAAAAAGAAGATGAAACCGTTTTGGGCAGGGTAGAATACCTGGTGAATGAATGGAAGGGATTGCTGACCGGTAATATGCTTTATGAATTGGGAACAGGGCAGGAGCAGAAAAGAGATTTTGTGTACCTGGAAGTTCCCGCCGGTACCGGGCAGTTTGCATGGAATGATTATAACAGCGACGGCGTACAGCAGTTGAATGAATTTGAAGAAGCTTTATTTTCTGACCAGGCAAAATTTATCCGCATCTTTACTCCCACCAACGATTTTTTAAAAGCCAACTATACTACATTCAATTATAGCTTGCGGATCAATCCCCGAGCTGTATTAAACAGAAGCGATCTGAAGGGTTTAACCAAACTCGTTTCCAGAA
Source organism: Chitinophagaceae bacterium (assembly GCA_035292525.1). Taxonomy (GTDB): domain Bacteria; phylum Bacteroidota; class Bacteroidia; order Chitinophagales; family Chitinophagaceae; genus VBAS01. The sequence continues at coordinate 1,073 of DATDPZ010000008.1, read as the reverse complement.
CCAGCCTGCAAACTTCCTTACAGGTAAATAAAAAATCAATTGCAAAAGGAAATACTGAGTTCAGCCCGTTTAAATATGAATTATCCGATACTGCCCTGATCGCTTTGAATACAGTTTTCCTGAATACTTTTTCTTTCAATCGCTTCAGCAGCAAATGGGGTTTTGATATCAGCAATCTCAGGAACAGCGGCAAAGTATTACTCACTTATGGATACGAAAGCCGGAAACTGAATGACTGGGTAATTAAATTCCGCTGGAATATTAATCCTTCAGTTACTTTAGATCTGAATAGCAAAAAAGGATTAAATGGATTATACACTCCCGGTTTTGCCAATAGGAACTATGAGTTGGATGTTTTTACAATGGAGCCAAAAATTGTTTTTATACAGGGTACAAAATTCAGGCTGGTAAGCGGGTATAAGCTGGATAATAAAAAGAACCAACCTGTTTATGGCGGCGAAAAATCTGTTTCTAATTCCATTAATATTGAAACGAAATACAATGTACTTCAAAACAGTTCCGTCACGGGACGATTTACTTATAATAATATTGATTACAAATTTCCGGTGAATACAACGGTCAGTTATATCATGCTGGATGGATTATTGCCAGGGAGCAATTTTTTATGGAGTATTGATCTTACAAAAAGATTAATGAATAACCTGGAGCTGAACTTTGTTTATGAAGGAAGAAAACCCGGCGAAGCCAGAACCGTTCATATTGGAAGAGCATCGGTGAGGGCATTGTTTTAGAAGCCTCCCCAAACCCCTCCGAAGGAGGGGCTTCGCATTACACATAAGCCAGCTTGTTGAAAGATTCCAAATAATAAGATAGAGGTTAAAATAGAAAGAATGTTTAGAATGTAATAATAGTTCAACTATTGGCTTTGTGTGTATGAATAGCCTCCCCTTTGGGCAGGTTGGAGGGGCTGGGTTGTCTACACATTGAATCTGAAATGCATCACATCCCCATCCTTTACGATATATTCTTTTCCTTCTATCCGTAGTTTACCAACGTCCCGGCATGCAGCTTCTGAGCCATATTGAATATAATCATCGTAACCGATCACTTCC
>DATDPZ010000007.1:0-3353 GCA_035292525.1 Chitinophagaceae bacterium | reverse complement strand
CTCTTCTTTCTTTTTTACCTGTCGCAACAGATATTTTTCAACTGGCTTATTGTTTAATTCGCTAAATTACAGGAGGGGTAAATCTATCAAGTTGCTCAATCATGAGAAATAGTTTATCATATTGCCTTCTCCTGTTTTTTTTTCTTCCGCTAATTTCTTTTTCCCAAAAAGTAATTTCCATGAAGATTGATGGCAGCATTAATCCTGTGTCGGCAGATTTTATCCGCAATGGTATTCTAAAAGCCAGCAATGAAAAGGCAGAATGCCTGATTATACACCTGAATACACCCGGTGGTTTATTGAAATCAACCAGGATGATTGTAAGTGATATGCTGGAGTCGCCGGTGCCGGTAGTGGTCTATGTATCGCCGGGCGGATCGCATGCCGGTTCTGCCGGAGTGTTTATTACACTGGCTGCAAACATTGCGGTCATGGCTCCGGGAACCAATATAGGCGCCGCACACCCGGTAAGCCAGGGACAAATGGATACGACGATGAATGAGAAAGTGACCAACGACGCAGCGGCTTTTATAAGAACAATAGCAGAAAAAAGAAACCGCAATATGGCCTGGGCAGAGAGAGCGGTAAGAAGAAGCTACTCCTATACGGAAACAGAAGCGTTGCAGGATTCGGTGATTGATCTGATTGCAAAAAATGAAAAAGAATTGCTTTCCATGATTGACGGAAAAATTGTAGAACTAAATTCAGGCGCTAAAGCCCTGCAAACAGTATCGGCCGCCGTTGAAGAATTTAAAATGAACACCTGGGAAAAACTACTGGATATTCTCAGCGATCCAAATATTGCCTATATCTTATTATTACTGGGTATGTATGGCATCATGTTCGAGCTGTATAATCCCGGCGCTATCCTACCGGGAATAGTGGGAGTTATTTCGCTAATTTTAGCATTTTATTCTATGCATACATTACCTATCAACTATGCCGGCCTGGCGCTGATCGCTTTTGCCATCATCCTGTTTTTACTGGAAATCAAAATAGCCAGTCATGGCCTGCTGGCCATTGGTGGCGTTATCTCCATGCTGCTGGGATCCATGATGCTGATAAAATCAGGATCTTCGCTGGAAGCAATAAGAATTTCACGAAGTGTAATTTTTTCTGCCACAGCGGTATCTGCTCTTTTCTTCCTGTTTATCATCGGGTTTGGATTAAAAGCCCAGCGAAATAAAGTGGTTACAGGGATAGAGGGACTTTTAGAAGATACCGGCGAAGCCCTGGAAATACTTTCTCCCCTGGGCACTATCCGCGTACAGGGAGAAATATGGAATGCCGAATCTCTAACCGGAACCATTCTCAAAGGAGAAAAAGTGAAGATTAAGAAAATACAGAACATGAAACTATTTGTAGAACCTATTATTAACAGCTAAATAAATTTATTATGGAACAACTTCCGCTAACCACCATTGTGATCATTCTTTTTATTCTGATCATTTTATCTAATGCCATTAAAATTTTAAGAGAATATGAAAGAGGAGTTATTTTCCGTCTTGGTCGTTTGATTGGCGGCGACGGCCTCAAAGGCCCCGGGCTTATCCTGCTGATTCCGGTCATAGACAAGATGGTGAAAGTAAGCCTGCGTACGGTGGTGCTGGATGTACCTCCCCAGGACATCATTACTTCAGATAATGTTTCCATTAAAGTGAATGCCGTAGTTTATTTCCGTGTAATAGAACCACAGAAAGCAATTGTACAGGTAGAAAATTTTCTGGCAGCCACTTCCCAGATATCACAAACTACTTTACGCAGCGTACTTGGACAATCAGAGCTTGATGACCTGCTTTCACAGCGGGAAAAGATCAATCATAAGCTGCAGCAGATTATTGATTCGCAAACAGAACCCTGGGGAATAAAAGTTTCCAATGTAGAAGTGAAACAAATTGATCTTCCGCAGGAAATGCAAAGAGCCATGGCCAAGCAGGCAGAAGCCGAAAGAGAACGCCGCTCCAAAGTAATTTCAGCCGAAGGAGAATTCCAGGCTTCACAACGATTGGCAGATGCAGCAAAAATACTGGCCGGAGAGCCGAGTGCTTTAACACTTCGGTATCTGCAAACTTTAAGAGAGATAGCAACAGAAAATAACTCCACCACCATTTTCCCTGTGCCTATTGATCTGCTGAAACCGTTTTTGAATCAAGGCGGAAAAAAAGAAGAATAGATTTTTATATAAGCCAGAATAAAAAACGCCCCGATATCATTATCAGGGTGTTTTTTGTAAGGAAATATTACATACGGATCAATCTTCTAAATCTACGCTGTCCATATCATCCATATTGTTTATAATAATATTATAAAGGTTGCTGTTCTCTGTTTTTGAAATCACGATAATACCATTTGTTCTTGTGGCATTATTCAGCATATTTTCTGTAATGCCGTTGGTAAGCAAAGAAAAATCAAGTGAAGTAATAGCTGTATAATTGTTGCTGCCACTGATGGTAATATTATTGGCTTCCGATTCAATTTTTACCGGGTCGCTGATGATAAACACAACCGGGGTGATTCCAGAGCTGCTGTTGGTGAAACTGCCGTTTAAGACAAAGGCGGTATCAGGTAAAACGGACTCAAAATTTATTTCAATTTCAATTTCCTTATAAATGCCCGGAGGAAGGGTAATACTTCCCAGATCAGAAAGAGTTGCAAACAGGTCAATCCGGCGACTCACGATTGATTTAAAATCAACTTCACTGGAATCTTTTTCAGCCTCAAGCTCTATTTCACGAACATAACCTGTACCAGATGTCCAGTTAATGATCCCGCCGGCGAGGCGGGCAACAGCAGAACTTTTATTTATTGCTTTTACTTTGTAGGAGACGGTAGTGCTATCGTTGTTTTTTTTACACGAACCCAGGATCAGCGCTAAAGCCAAAAAGGGGATAATTGAACGAATTGACGTTTTCATATAGTTAATTTAAAATGTATAAAGATGTTTATCATAAACGCCATTATCATACCAAAGTGTATGTTTTATAAAGGGTAATACATCTATTTTTTAAAAGTGGGTACGAATTCTACATTTGTTTAGTATAAATACTATTAAAGTAAGAGGATTTATCTTTTTTTATGGAAACCCTAAAATCGTTCAGGCCCGAGTTAAAATACGGTAATTTCTTATTTTATTTTCCATTTGATATTGCAACCGATGGATGGCCGCTGTGCTGAAGGAACAGACAGATCGTTTAGTAAACAATCCAATGCCTGCCGGATATCTTTTCCTGTAACGGGAATTCCATTCCCCGGACGGGAATCATCCAGTTGGCCCCGATACACCAACTCCGGTTTATAATTATATATAAAAAAATCTGGTGTACAGGCAGCATGATATGCTTTTGCCACTTCCT
>DATDPZ010000006.1:0-9771 GCA_035292525.1 Chitinophagaceae bacterium | reverse complement strand
TAAATTGTTTTTAAAGAAATTTCAGGGAACAAATTCTTTAAGTATTTTCTTCAATAGTAATCTCAAATCGTTTGACTGCTGCATGGTAACAATATAATCTTCCTCGGCGCCAAATGCTTTTAATTCAAACATTTTTTTTAGTTCTTTTTTTAACCGGCTCTTCGCCTCCAATTCGTCAGCCAGGCACAAAAGTAAAATTGACCAATTCTTTAAAATGTATTGAAGGGTTGGTTCATGGTAGTTTTTAATACGTAGCAGTCCTGTTAATTTTTTGAAGGCAAATTCTTCAACCAGCATTCGCTTATGATCGTATTTAATTTTCAAAATAGCAGCATAGGCCCGGCTGATATCAGTAGCATCGAAGTTCACGGCATTTTTTTGCAATATTAGTTCAGCCCTGGAATTTGCTAATTTTTTTAAAATAGAAACCGGGGTCCGGTACCCGGCACTCATGTTTATTTTTTTTGCTTCTTTAGTGGCAATTTTTTTTAGTTCGTTGTTCAGTGGCCTGAATCCTGCATGGTAATAGATCCAGAAAGCTCCGGAATGAATTCCATCGCTGTTTTCTTTTCCGATCTGGTAAGGATCCACTGTGAATCGTTTTAACTTATACACTTTGCGGTGCAGGTTCAGTACCTGTTCAAATATATATTGAGATTCGCCACCGCGATAAGCCGGAAAAACATTCAGACCAATGCGGGCACTGTCAAAAAAAATCCAGGATCCTGCATAGGCTACCGGCAACCCGTTTTTAAAAACAACATAACCGTAGTAACTGTCAATTGGATGCCGGCGTTCAACCCGCATACTCATCAGTGCTACCGAAAGACCCCGATCCAACCGGTAATATGAAATCAGATTTGCAGCAGTAAACGTGACAGGATCAATTTCACGAAGCTGACGAAGCAAGACCATCCTGCTACAATCTATAATCTGTGCCGCTTCTTTTTCATTTAGATTGATCCGGACGATTTTTATAACAGGCTGTTGTTTGATTGCTTCTTTTTTTATTATGGAACGATGAAAATATGGTGTAAACATTGAATGGGGAAGACGGGTTGCACTGGGAAAATCAATTTCCAGGTTGATACCTATGGCATTCCAAAGTTCATCTTTTACTTCGGGCCGGATATCTGTTTCATCGAAAACAGCAATGAGCCGGTCCAGCAGATCCTCTCCTTTTTTCATAGATTGCTGTAACCAGGGCCGCCAGCTGACATTACCATCCTGAAAAATTTCTGATTCCACTTTGGGCATCAATACGGAGAGAACAGACTGTATCTGTCCTTCCTTTGCTTCAAAGGAAATGAGTCGGATATTTTCCGGATGTTCTTTTCTCATCCATTTTGCGATCTCAAAACTAAAGGCTGCGCAAAGACTTGTAGCGGTAATGCCTGAATTATACAAGCTTTCCTTAATTTTTTTATTGGATTTAATAAATGACTCCAGTTGTGCCAGGCACCGGGCTGTTTGAAGGTAGAGAATTTTATTATCAGGATAAGCAAGGAGGAAATGTAAGGTATCAGCATAGAGATGTATTGCCGTTTTATTTTTTACCGGTTGCTTGTATAAGGTTTTCAGCAACTGTATTTTTTGCGACGTAAACTTTTGGCTATACAAATTGCGGATAGAAAACAATTTATTAACCTGTGCTGATGTTGAATGAATAGCTGGCATTGAAATGTATTGGAATAAAATAATATTGCACTAACGAAAATAATCCTATTTCTCTTTGAAAACCGGAAGAAACAGGCTAATTAATATTCAAAACAACAGGTCCTTCAAAAGGGATTTTAAAAAAGAAACCATACATTAGCTGATTTCATAAAACATTAAAATAACAAACTCATGTTTAAAATAATTTTGTTAGCACTCCTGGCTGTTTTTTTTATTCTAAACGGGTTTAATCATTTTTACAATAAAAAATTACTGGAAGAGTATGCACACAAACGACATTTGTTTTCCCCAAAACTTTCTGTATTTGCTGCCGGAGGATTACTTGTTGCAGGTGGTGTTTGTTTGCTTATCCCCGACTTATTGATTGCGGGGGTTATCAGCCTATCCGTTTTCCTTTTCGTTGCTGCATTTACCATTCATACTTTTTGGGTTGAAACCGGGAAACAGGAAAAACTGATTGAAGCCATGAATTTTGCAAAAAACATGGCTATTCTTACAGAATTGCTATATATCGGCTTTGCATAAAAATAATTTACACAGATTTTGCCTCAACCAAAATAAAGTAAATTCAATTGAAGTGAACTTCAAACTGGAAATAAAAAGCACCACAACCTCCAACACAAATTTATAATGATTAACTTTCGTGAACTAATCTATCATTATATATGGACAATGGAAAAGACTTACGGCTTGCTGTTTTAATTGATGCGGACAATGTTCCATCCCGGCTGATCAGCGGAATCCTTGAAGAGATTGCCAAATATGGGGTTCCTACTTTCAAACGGATCTATGCCGACTGGACCAAACCACATGTAACTGGCTGGAAAGCTGTTTTACTGGATCATGCCATCACGCCGATTCAGCAGTATAGTTATACCACCGGAAAAAATTCTTCCGACTCTGCCCTGATCATTGATGCTATGGATATCTTATATACAGGTCGTGTAGATGGTTTCTGTGTGGTGAGCAGTGACAGTGATTTCACCAGGCTGGCAACCAGGTTGAGAGAAGCCGGCATGAAAGTATTTGGAATGGGAGAACAAAAAACTCCACCAGCATTCCGGGCTGCCTGTGATAAGTTTATTTATATTGAAATATTGGAACAATCTGAACCCGGAGTAAAACAAATCAAACTTTCGGATCTGCGGAAAAAAGATAAAATCATCAGTAAGGCGGATAAAAACCTGGTGAGCCTGATTGCTTCCAGCATCAATGATATTACCGATGAAAACGGATGGGCATTTTTAGGAGACCTGGGTAATTTGTTATTAAAAAAACGTCCGGATTTTGATCCACGCAATTATGGCTTTGCAAAATTATTACCCCTGATCAAGAGCCTGGGAAACTTTGAAATAGACGAACGGGAATCCGGCAGAAAAAATATTAAGTTGGTGTATGTACGTGCCAAATAAACTCATTAATCTATTTCTGTTTGTTGTTTTCTGTCCCTGCCTTATTAAAAATGTTATTCTTTTTAAATAAACCCATTGATCAGCTCATTTATTTCCTGAACAAATAATCTTGGACATCAGCAAATCTTCATTCAAAATTCTCTGGTTTATAACCTGTTAAAGAATAAAAAAACGGTTGGTTGTGTAAACAACCACAAAAAGTTGTGTTGTTACCTGCAAAATTCCCACCTAGTTTTACTGTAGAAAACAATAATGAATTGCCTAACGATTTTCAGAAAAAATAACAGATCAGGGAATACGTAAAAATAAATTCCAGCCTTTATTATCCACTTGCCATATTGCTGCCACCCGATTGTAAGCTATAAACATTTTTTTTTGTATCAGAATTTTTAACCATTAAACTTAAAACTATGAAACGAGTATTTAACAACAACCGCCTGATTGCACTGGCATTTTTTACCGTGTTTTCCCTGGCAATGGCCCCTACTGTTTTAGCCAATGAAAGCAACCCTGTTCCGGTGGAATTAAAGTTCCTGGGAAAAATCAAATCCCAATCTTTATTCCAACTGAACTTTAATGGAAATGCAGAAGATAATTTTTTCAGTATTAACATCCTCGATGAATTTGGAAACAGCCTGTACTCAGAAAATATCAAAGGCGAAGTTTTTTTTAAAAGATTTCTGTTTAACTCTGACGAGCTGGGAGATAACCCGATCAGAATTACAGTGACCAACAGAAAATCCAAAAAAACAGTGATGTTTGAAATCAGTAAAAAATCCAGTCTAGTCGAGGAAATGCTGATCAGTAAATTGTAATCATTTCTTTTAACCAAATCGTATTTAAAAAAACTACAGTACTTCCATTGCTGTAGTTTTTTTTATAAATGATTAATCACCTTTTACCGAATGCATTGCTTTTCCGGAAAGGTTTATACCAATTATCCACCCGGGGCAAACAATAATCAGGATCTGTGTTTGCTTTCAAGGTATTTGTTATAAATAATCTCACTCATTGATTTATTAAATACTTTACTTTCCAGCCAGGATATAATATCGAGGTAAGCAAATGATCTCGTTTCATGTTGGTTTTTTTCCAGGTGCTTTATACTATGGAGAAACTTTTCCATTTCAGGTTTTACCTGCCAGGGCGATAAACTAAATGTTTTGCGCAGAAACCTGAACATCTCTTCTTCCACCACCGTTAAATTTTTCATTTTAGCCATAAACCGGTAAGTTGATTTACTGAGTGATTCAAGTATCTCTTCATTACTCAGTTCATAATGCGAAAGCAAATGAAGCAGGCGGGCATAACATTGCAGATCAATCCGTAAATCATCCGAACCCTGAATGATCTTTTGCAGGTAATCGATCGCTTTTGAATAATCGCCGCTGCCAAAATATAGAGTGGCAATTTTATAATTAAATACCAGGATGCGGTGGCGGTCTACAAAAAGAGCATACTCTTCCAGCCTTTTTTCTAATTCAGGAATTATTTTCAACCCATCGTTGAACGTTCCTTTCATCAGGTGCTGGTTAATTTTTGCACTATTGATATAAATGAAGGAATGAATATAGAAATTATTGTTTTGCGATGCAATGGCTGACCTGGAAAAATCTTCAAATATTTTCAGATTTTTTTCAAACCCCTTAAAGTTGCGTAAAACAAAATGAGCATTCAGCAAATTATGCATGCCTTTCACATAATGACCTGTTTCCACCGACACCATCAGTGGCTCCCTGGTGTAGAGGTCAATCCATTTTTGACTGTACCTGTAGTACATCAGGAAATCCTGGCGGATATACGCATACCAGCAATAACCCTGGTAGAGGTAAAGTAATTCATAAAAATCAGTAATCCTTTCCGGGTGGGAAGGTAAATGTGTTTTGAAAAAATTCCTGATCTCTGACTCATCTTTCTCATTTCCTGCATAACCGTTTTTTACATACCAGCGGTAAAGCAACAATGCCAGGTTGGAAAGTTTTACTACCTGATCTATATGAGCACTGATCTCTAAAGCTTCAATTGAAAGAAGTTCTGTTTTTTCCAGCGTACTCCGTGTAATATGCAGTGTTTCTATTTTTTTTTCCAATGAAATAACCTGGGCCAGGAAATTGAATTTGTGATTTGCTTTTGCCAGCTCTTTTGCTTTCTCCAGTTGCCGGAGAGCCTGTAATTTCAGTCCTTTATTATATAAAACCCTTGCATGATCAAGCAGTTCACTTAACTGCAGGTCCGTATTGTCATTGGTTTTTAATAAACGCAGGCTGGCCAGTAATTGTTTGTAAAGATGTTGCTTTAAATTGTTGAGTTGTGGCTTGGTAACTCCCGGAAGTTTTTTTAATAACATGGTTTCATCAAATGCCGGTAATTTATCCATCGCATCAAAAAGCCGGATGATTTTGAGATCTGCATTACCCGAACTTCTTTTTATATAAAGTTTGAAATGCCTTTTTTCAGACTTTTCCAGTGAACGAACCAGTTGAAATAATATATCTGTAGTACGGTTGGACATCATTATGCTATTTAAATGGAATCTGCTGCCGGCAAAGGATTCAGAATACGAGTCCTCATTTAGGCATAATTAAATCCCGTTCAGTTTTTAATGAGCAGGTGAAATGCGCTGCTTAGTTTCGTTGTAATTAATTTTAGTCATACAACAGCATTCGTTCAGGCAAGCAAAATCGTTGAAGTAAAATTCTGAAAAATGTAAATAGTGAATTAACACAAAAACTTTTTATAAGTTTCTCATATAGCAAGCAATCGATCAGGTCCTTCCGTTTCTACGGAAGGGCCTTTTTTTGAGAATGTGAAGATAATTAAAATTTCAGCAAAAGCTTAAACAGATTCTTCCGGTATTTTCCATTTTCGTTTAAAAGTTAGTTCGTCAAATAAATGTATGCATGCTTATACCTCAGCCACATCATAAACAATTACTTTATCCCATAAATGACTGTAGTTTTTTACAAAAGCCTGGTGAACGGGATGCTCCTGGTAAATTTTTTGGCCGGCTTCATCATCAAAAAACATGATTTCTGAAACCTGCCAGCTGTTATCCACTACATCTCTTTTCTCCGTGCTGGCCGGGATACCTATATGTAACCTGCGTATGGATTCAATTTTTTCCAATGACTTTATGCCTTCCACTAATTTATCCCGGTCAATAATAGAATCCGGATTTTTTAGCCAGAAAAAAACATGATGCACTAATTGCTTTTTATCAACAGTTGATTGCAATGGCATTGCTGTGGCAATAGCACCTCCTGTAAGGGAGATAGCAGTGGTCAAAAAAGCGCCACGGGTTATTTGTTTCATAAAATAAATTTTATTTGTGATAAAACTTTAGAAACCGGAATTAATTTCACCTGGTAAAAACCAAAAGTCCTCGTTTCTATCCATCCGACCAATTTATTATTGTGCCGGAAAACCCTGAATAGCTTCAACCGGCAAGGGTAGTAGTACCTCTACACCGGGTTCCCTCTTATTTGTACAGCAAAACTATATAAGATTCTATTTTTTCCTGCTTTTACCTGGCATTACTTTATATAGAAATTAAAATTGAATAAAAATTGAAAAAACAATTTACCCCCATGATCCTTTTATAAACCATCATCTTATCAGTCCGTATCCTATGAAAATTTTTCAGAACTACCCACCATGAAAAACTTAAATCACAGAAAAAATCACCGGCATGAAGAATCGCCTTATAAAATAAGTGCAAAACTACATCAGCCAGGTATCCTGAAAAATATGGTAGAAACCCTGGCAAATAGCCAATCTGGTTTTAGCTACCGTTACAAAAAAGTACAACCGGGCTGGCAGGCAGTGGACACTTCATCAGTTGAAGTATTTGTAAGCGGGGATTTAAATATTTCAAGCGAAATAGAACATATCTACTCTTCTTTCCTGACAAATTTTTTCTTTACCTGTAAAAAAGATAAAGGAGAAGCGTATAAACTTTTATGGATTAGTTCTCTTTCCTGAGGCGCTGAGTTTCTTTATCTGTTATTTTTGAACTGACTGCTGGTATTAAAAAGTGAAAAATTAATATTACAATCTCACAATTTCTCTTTCTACTCCCGGTATTTCCAGTACTAAGATTTCGCCATATGCCCCGGCTGGCGTATGATATCCGGGAAAAAAATTCTCATTTAAAATTTTTTGAGCAATGATTAATGAACTGTGTGCCGTTAATGTATATCCTTCAGGGCCACTAAGTCTTACAATTGCAGCTTTACCATCTTCATTTATAACTTTTCCCCAAACCAGGCTGATGGCTTTTTCTCTTTGCTCATCTGATGGACCTGCCGGTCGCTGGCTTATTTTCTTTTTAATAAATTTTCTTACAAAATTTGTCCGGAGTATCCAGTTAAAAATTGGTTGCCCTTTTAATATATAAAAAGTTTTGGGAGCAATCCCGGTGAAAGTTTCAATGTCAGGTATCCCGGTGGTAACATATGCAGTAGAAATATCACCCCAGGGAATACTCATAACAAATAATTTCTTTTTACCAAAATCTACCCACATTCCATTTTGCCCAATTGGTGTCCGGATTATTTTCCCCCTTTTTCTTACTGCCCCTGCTTCTCCCAGCCTGTTAGCCATTGTCATAGCCGTTCCATGAGAAATGCCGCCACCCAACGTAGCAAATGCCAATTGAAGTGAGACTGCATCTGGTAATAATTTTTTCAATTGCAATGCAATACAATCCGTTGGCACTACATCAAAGCCTGCTCCCGGCAACAGCATGATACCCGCTTTTTTTGCGGCGGTGTCATATTTTTTAATCATTTCAAAAACAGAAATATCGCCGTTGATATCAAGATAATGAGTACCGGTTTGCAAACAAGCTTCTATCATTTGCTTTGCGGTCTGATGAAAAGGGCCCGCCGCATGAATGACTACTCTCACTTCTTTTAACGCAGCTTGTAAAGTATCCCTGTCATTTAAATCAATTATCCGAAAGGGAAGATGTAGCTTATCCGCCATCGGCGCTATTACTTCTTTTCTTCTGCCGGCAAGAATAGGTTGCAGCTGGTATTGTTGTGCAAATCGGGCAATTAATTCACCTGTATATCCATTTGCGCCATAAAGCAAAAAAGAAGTTGATTGCATCATGAAAAGTACAAAAGAAAGATGACTTTTACCAGGTGTATAATTATCAGTCTGTTTTTCAAAAAAATCATTTAATAATTTTTCCCGCCAAATAATGCTATTTTAGATTTTATCAAAAAAATTAAAACCTTATGCCTTCTGTTAAATCTTATGCAGCTCAGTCAGCCACCTCAGTGCTGGAACCTTGGACCATTGAAAGAAGAGACCCAAAACCACATGATGTACAAATTCAGATTTTATATTGTGGCGTATGCCATAGTGATCTTCATTTTGCCCGAAATGATTGGGGTATGACCGTGTATCCTGTGGTACCAGGCCATGAAATTGTGGGAAAAGTAACAGCCGTTGGTGATCACGTTAAAAAATTTAAAGTGGGTGACCTTGCTGGTATTGGTTGTCTTGTGGACAGTTGCCGTGAATGTGATAATTGTAAAGAAGGATTAGAGCAATATTGCTATAATGGAGCTGTATTCAGTTATAATGGAAATGAAAAAGACGGAACTGGTAATACGTATGGAGGATACAGCAAATCCATTCTTGCCCACGAAGATTTTGTTTTAAAAATTTCTGATAAACTACCTTTAGAAGCGGTTGCGCCCCTGCTTTGTGCAGGCATCACCACTTACTCTCCGCTCCGGTATTGGAAAGTTGGCAAAGGCATGCGGGTAGCTGTGTTGGGACTTGGCGGACTTGGTCACATGGGAGTGAAACTTGCCGCAAGCATGGGTGCAGAAGTAACCGTGCTGAGTCATTCTGAATGGAAGAAGGCAGATGCACATCGCCTCGGCGCTCATCATTTTGTACTCACTTCAGATGAAGAACAGATAAAAGGAGTATCCGGCTATTTTGATTTTATCCTCGACACCGTTTCTGCAGAACATGATTATAATTTTTTCCTGGGACTGCTTCGTACAAATGGCATAATGGTTTGTGTGGGTGTGCCCCCTATGCCTGCACAAATCCCGGCAATGAACCTGATCTTCGGAAGAAAAAGTTTTGCCGGCTCATTGATTGGCGGTATTCCTGAAACACAGGAAATGCTCGACTATTGTGCAGCACATAATATTGTTAGCGACATTGAACTGATCGCCATGAAAGATATTAATGAAGCCTATGAACGAATGTTGAAAGGCGAGGTGAAGTACCGGTTTGTAATTGATATGGCGACACTTTAAAACTACCAGAAAAAAACTGATCAATGGCTGCCGGATAAAGGCGGCCATTTTTTTATTGGTAACGGCAGCTTATTTATAAAAAATGAATTAATAGAAACGGGAGAACTGAAAATAATTTTATAAGCAAAAAAAATGGGCACTGTAAGATGCCCATGGATTCTTTAAAAAGAATTTCCTATTTCAAATGCTTTGAAAGAAGTTTTGCCATATCAAACATAGATACCTGGCTTTTGCCATTGAAAACTGGTTTCAATTTTGCATCAGCGTTGATCATACGCCTGTTTGTTTTATCCTGTAGCTTGTTTGCTTTGATGTAAACCCACATTTTTTTCACCACTTCAGTACGCGGCAATGGTTTGCTGCCTACCACTTCAGCTAATGCTGCGCTGGGTGTA
>DATDPZ010000005.1:0-6624 GCA_035292525.1 Chitinophagaceae bacterium | reverse complement strand
GAATTTACAAACTTACCAGAGTTAAAAGAAGCTATGGGAAAAGCTGGTGTAACCGGTAGTCCTACTTATTCATACCTGGATGTAATCAGGAATGATACAACCATCATTGAACAAAAAGACATGATCATTGTGGCACACCGGGTAAAAAATGTTGATGCATGGTTAAAAGTTTTCGATAAAGAAGGAACGAATTCAAGACGGGAATATGGATTAATAGACAGAGGGGTAGCCATAGATATTAATGAACCCAATATGGTATACATTTTATTTGCAATAAAAGATAAAGAAAAAGCAACTGCAAGGTTAAATTCTGAAGATTTGAAAAAAATTATGTCAGATGCCGGTGTGGAAGGCACTCCACAGTTCATGTATTTCAGTATGACAGAATAATTTTTTTATATACTCAGTCTTTTTATATACCGGTAAATTTCTTCCTGTGCAGCAATCACAGGTTCAGTATGATTTGCAAGGACAGGTTCATTGGAAAGATCGCTTTTAAAATAAACAGCTTTTTTATTATCACTAAGCTGAAGCTGTAGAATATGATTTATTTCTTCGCAAAGCTGCCTGTCATTTACAGGAAACACTACTTCTATCCTGCTGTGAAGATTCCGGTTCATCCAGTCGGCGCTTCCCATATAAAACTCCGGATGGCCATTATTAAAAAACATGAACACTCTTGCATGTTCCAGGTACCTGTCAACAATCCGCCGAACGGTGATGTTCTCACTTTGTCCCGGAATACCCGGTTGAAGACAACAAATACTCCGGGCAATCAGTTGCACTTTCACTCCGGCATTACTTGCTGCATAAAGACAATTGATCATTTCTCTCTCCTGCAGATTGTTTAGTTTAATGATGATATGTGCCGGCAGTCCCGCCTTGGCATTTTCAATTTCCCGGTCAATTTTTTTCCTGAATTGCCTTACCATATTGAATTGAGAAACGAGCAGGTGATTGAACTTCAGTTTGCCATACTCCTGTGGTTGCAATCTTGATTGCAGGTAAAAAAATAATTGTTCCAGTTCCTGGCTGAATTCAATATTAGCAGTAAAAAAAACATGGTCCGTATAAAAACGACTGGTGGCTTCATTGAAATTCCCCGTGGCCAGGAATGAATAATAAATCACTTTTTTTTCTTCCTCCCTTTTTACCAGGGCAATCTTAGCATGCACTTTCAGCCCCGGTATGCTGTTGATGATCCGGATGCCGGCGGATTTCATTTTCTTTGACCATCTTAAATTATTGGCTTCATCAAACCTGGCTTTCAATTCTACAAATACGGTTACTTTTTTACCATTTTTTGCAGCACTCATCAATGCATTTACAATATGTGAATTGGCTGCCACACGATATAATGAAACATAGATTTCTTTTACAAAAGGATCAATAGCTGCTTCATTGAAAAAACGTAAAATATAATTGTAAGAATGATAAGGCTGATGCAGCAACCGGTCATTTTTCTCAATCGTTTTAAATATGGACTGGTGATTATTAAACCCCGGGTGGAAAATGGGAGGCCAGTTCTCATAAATGAGTTTTTTCCCCGAAGGATTGGGTAAACTGCCCAGGTCTTTCAGGTTATGATACCGGCCGCCTTCCACCATTTCTTCTTGCCGCAATAAAAAATAGTTGCTTACAAAATCCCTTGTTGATGCAGGCATACTGCCATCAAATAAAAACCGGGTGGAATGTCCCACATCCCTTTTCTCCAATTGCTTTTCAATTTTTTCTGCTATATCCCCGGTAAATTCATCTTCCAGGTTCATTTCAGCATCCCGTGTCATTTTTACACTATATGCTCCCCTGATAGTAAATCCGGGAAAAGCTTCTTTTAAATTTTCCCGGATAGCATCATCTAAAAACAATACATAATGTTGATCGTTTATTTCGGTTAGTTCAGTAAACCTTTGTAAATGTTCTGATGGAATGTTCAGCAATGCCTTTACGTCGTATCCAGGTTGACTAACCGGTTCCAGGTCTACAATAAAATACAACTGGTTATTCTCCAGGAAAACTTTATCCTGGTTTTCTTTTGCCAGGATTACCGGCTGAAGAAATGAAAGAACTTTGGATAAAAAATAATCACGAATGATCTCCTGGTGTTCTGCATGAATAGCATCACCATAATATAAATGGATCTGGTTATCCTGCAGGGACGGGAGAATCTGTTCCTTCAGTATCCGTCCAAAAGCTTCCAGGTGTTGCTGCACCGTTTTCTGAACCTGTTGCAACAATTCCTGAGGGTAATCATCACGCAAAGTGGTTTTTTTAGCTTTGATACTGGTGAATGCATAAATAGATGGCATACGAACCCTGAAAAATTCATCCAGGTTAGAAGAAAAAATTGATAAGAACGAAATACGGCTATAAAGAGGAACAGAAACATCAGCAGCTTCCAACAATACCCGGTGATTAAAACTTAACCAGCTCAGGTCTCTGTTCAGGTAAGAATACTGTTGATTGTCCATAAATGTTAGTTCTGTTAAACTAAGATAATGGATTCTTTAGTTTATATGCATGTGAAGATCCGCTTTAAAAATAATTAGTTAATCACCTCCCCTTCCAGGTCAAAATCGTAAGCTTTATTAATCTTTACATTATAAAAATCACCGATCATAAGTTTTTTACCTGAGTGAATGATCACTTCATTGTCCACTTCCACAGAATCAAATTCTGTACGACCCAGGTAACGACCTGCTTCCTTTTTATCAATTAATGTTTTAAAAATCCTGCCTACTTTCAGTTGATTGAGATCAAAAGAAATCTCCTGTTGCACTTCCATAATTTCCTCTGCTCTTTTTTCCTTTTCATCAGCAGGAACATCATCTTTTAAATTATACGCAGATGTTCCTTCTTCATGAGAATATGTAAAAATGCCAACCCTGTCAAATCTTTGCTTTTGTAAAAACAATTTCAATTCCTCCACATCATCCTCTGTTTCTCCCGGAAATCCGGTAATTAAAGTAGTCCTCAAACAAATGCCCGGTACTTTTTCCCGGACTGCTATAATTAATTCTTCCATTTCTTCTCTTGTTATCTGACGCTTCATAGCCTTTAGCATTTTGTTAGCTGCATGTTGCAACGGAATATCGAGATAGTTGCAGATATTTTCTCTTTGCCTCATTACATCCAGTATTTCCAGTGGAAATTTAGAAGGATAAGCATAATGAAGGCGAATCCATTCCAATCCTTTTACATCTGCCAGCCGGTGTAAGAGATCGGGCAGCATTCTTTTTTTATAAAGATCGAGGCCATAATAAGTGAGTTCCTGTGCAATCAGCATAATTTCTTTTACGCCACGTTTTACCAACCCTTCAGCTTCTTTCACTAATTCTTCCATGCTTTTGCTTATATGTACGCCCCGCATCAGCGGAATAGCACAAAAAGCACAGGTGCGGTTACATCCTTCAGAGATTTTTAAATAAGCATAATGCTGAGCTGTTGCTAAAAATCTTTCGCCCAGCAATTCCGTTTTATAATCTGCCTCAAACTGTTTTAAGATCAACGGCAGTTCCATCGTTCCAAACCATGCATCCACACCGGGAATTTCCTTTTCGAGGTCATTCCGGTAGCGATGACTTAAGCAACCAGTAACATAAACTTTATCTAGACGGCCTTTACTTTTCAGTTCCACCTGTTCAAGAATGGTATTGATAGATTCTTCTTTTGCTTTTTCTATAAAGCCACAGGTGTTTATGACAACAATATTATGATCCGATTTTTTATTTTCATGAATCACTGCAATATCATTGGCCAGCAGTTGCCCGCTCAGCACTTCGCTGTCCACCATGTTCTTACTGCATCCAAGGGTAATGATGTTGACTTTATCTTTTTTTAGAGTTTTTGTTTTCATTTGATGGGTGCAAAGGTAAGGGTATGCTGTCAGTGAAGTAAACCCGGTTAGCCTGGCCTTATTTCCTGATTCTTACCTGCATGGCATAGTTATATGTATCCAGAGAAGTAAAAATGATATTAGAAGGTTCAACAAAATTCAGGTACTTGTATAATTTTTCTTTTGTAAACCGCTGGCTCCAGAAATTTTCAAGGGTGGCTGTAAATGAATCAACAGGATCAGTAATGACTTTCATCCCCATTTTCTGATAAGATTCTTCCTGCTTCAGCCTGGTTGCTTCATTGTCCTTATAACAGGCGCCAATCACTACTTCACCGCCGGGGAGTAAAAGATTGTAAGCATTGTACATAATAGTGGTAAATTTTTTGTTGCTGCTTAAATCCAGTCTCTTACCATCATCCATATAGGTATCAAAAGGGAAATCATCCGGGTAAAAATTACCGGCGGTAAACCAGGTGGTAATGACCATATCATATTTTTTTTCCCATCTGTCCAAATCTTTTGCATCAACAAAATAGACTGACACTTTATCTGCAATACCCAATTGTGTGATTACTTCATTTGAAATATTCACACAAGCCATGGCATTGTCGGTGCCGTCATACTGTGCCACTTTTTCCCAGATATCTTTTATCCCACACAGGTGTTTTGCAATTCTCGCATTTCCAATTCCTATATCCAGGATTGTAACAGGCCTTCCCTGTCTCTCATAAATTTCATGAATGACTTTTTTTAATTCAACAAATTCGGACCATTGTGCCTGCAACAGATATTCGCTGATATAGTTTAAATCAAACGAAACTCTTACCGTTCTGTCATTATCATACATTGCCATTACCAGGAAATTATTGCATGTATATAAATTTAAATAAAAAAGGTGTGATTATTAAACCACACCTTAAAAAAATAATCGGAAAGTAAACTAAAATTTGAATACCACGGAAGCCTGGAATAAAGTTCCCAGCTGGCTAAACTGTGACCCGTTATAACCGAGGATACGATAACGTCCGCTAAAGGCCAGAAAACCTTCAAGTAATTCTTTATCGGCCTGGTTACTCAAATAGGTTTTACCTGCATTATCCAATGCTTTCAATTCCCATTTGGGAAGTACATTTAAAATGTTATTGATAGCAATACTTGCATAAACTGATTTACATACTTCGTATCCCAAATTCAGATCTGTAACCACTGCCGGTTTAAATTCCTGGCGGATGCTCTCCATGATTGAACCTCCGTTATCCAGATCCTGGAACCGGGTTGGGCCAAATAATGTATTGTTCAGGCTGACACCGAATTTATTTACATTGTAATCAAATCCTAATACAAATTTATATTCCGGACGGCTTTCTGTTAACAGGGATTTAATTTGTGTACTCAAAATAGTGGAACCTGCAGAGGAAATGGCAGGCGGGTCATTAGGTGTGCCCACAATTTTATTACTTAAAGTATAATTCCCGGCAAGATTGACAGCCAAATTACCGCTACCAAAAGAAATATTTTTATAGTTCGCTACAAGATCAAGACCCTGGGTTTTTGATTTAATACCGTTTATGAAAAACTGAATATTAACAACACCTGCCTGTTGCAAAATCTGGTATAATTGAGTGGAGGGGTCGCTGGATGAAATGGACGAACTATATACAATTCTGTCTTTGATAGCAATGTTATAATAATCCAGGGTAATGTTCAGGTTCTTATTCGGATTAACACCAAATCCTACTGTGAAGTTGTTTGACTCTTCTGGTCTGAGTTTTGGAATGCCCAGTAAAAAAGCCTGCTTACTCCGGTTATTGAATAAACCAGAAAGCTGTACAACACCGGCAACAAAAGAAGCCTGTGTTGATTGTGCATAAATCTGGTGAAGAGACGGTGCCCGGAAACCATTAGAAACGGATGCCCTGATGACAGCCTTGTTGCCATCAAATTTATAACGGGAAGACAGTTTCCAGACAAAGGATTCACCAAAGTCGCTATACTTTTCTCCACGAATAGCGCCGTTCAGTAAAAAAGCTTCTGATACATCCCAGGAAGCATCGAAATAAGCACCCAGGTTATAGCGGCTGTTGGTTGTCGCATTTTCTGCACGGATACCGGGGAAAGAATTGGCCCCTTCCCCTGAATAAGAAGCAGTGTCACCGGCAAAGATTTTATACGTTTCACTTCTTACCTCTGTACCAAATGCAATAGATAAATTATCTGATACTGATTTAGAAATATCATAGTTGCCTACAATATGAGAAAAATTAAATCCACCCGGTTTAAAAAATGTAGGGCTGGCTGTACCCAAAGAACGGTTCACTGTATTTTCAACAGTATATACTTGCTGATTGCCGCCAATGGTTATACTCACATCCTGTTTCCAGCCATTATTTGTGTTGTTAAATCCAACTGTTGCATTGTAGTCAAGCAGGTCTCCGTCAAATGTTGGCACATAACCAATATAACCTTCATATAATGGGTCGGATGTTCCTGTATAATTCGGAGCACCCGGGATTCGTTTATGTAAAAGACCAGCATCTGTTCTCCAGTAGGGAGTTCTGTAATTTGCATAGCTATATGCTTTTTTGAAAACCATGGCGGCATTGCTGTAAAACTGGCCATTTTCGCCAACCTGCACACCCAAATTGTAATTAAATTTCGCTGCCTGAATTTCTCCTGAACCATTTATATTATTCCCGGTCGGAAACCGGTTTAAGAAGGCATCAATGGCGGCATCTGCAGCAGCACTGCCACCGAAAATTGCTTTCTCCGTAGGACGATGAATAATA
>DATDPZ010000004.1:0-6404 GCA_035292525.1 Chitinophagaceae bacterium | reverse complement strand
ATTTGGGAAGGGAGTAAATGTGATGGAAGCATTTACGCTATTACCCGATCCGCAAACCAACGGCGGATTACTTTTTTCTTTAAAAGAAAACTCTGTGGACATGATAAGAAAGGTTTTATCTGATGCCGGCCTGTATGGTTTTACTGAACCTATCGGAAGAATGACTACACGGGGTGAAAAAATTGTTGAAGTAAAAAAATAAACATGGCCATTTATAATAAAGCAGAGATTGAAAAAGGACTGGAAGAAAAAGTAAATGCAATCAACCAATATATATCTGCATTGAATCTGGAACAATTTGAAGCCACACCCGGTAACAAATGGAGTGCGGGGCAAAATCTTGATCACCTTATCCGGTCTATCCGTCCTCTGCAGGTGGCGTATTCTCTTCCAAAAATTATGTTGAAGATTATGTTTGGCAGGGCCAATCGTCCCTCAAAAACATATGAGGAACTGGTTGAAAAATATAATACCCGTTTATCTGCAGGTGGCAGGGCCAGCGGTATATTTATTCCAAAAACAATTGTATTCAGTCAAAAAGACAGGCTGATCAGAAAATATAATAATCAAAAACAACAGCTCATCAGCAAAATCAGGAAGCAAAGCGAAGAAGACCTTGATAAATATATTTTGCCACATCCATTACTTGGAAAGATTACGTTAAGGGAAATGTTGTTCTTCACCATTTACCACAATGAACATCATTTAAGAATTCTTCTGGAAAGAAAATAGAGTTCTTTTACCCCAGACACTATTCGTATATAATATTCACTAAAGTTTGAAACCCAAGGTTAAGCTAAGGACTCTGTGTTTATTATTATTATCAGCAGTATTATTCGTTCCTGATTGCAGTTTAGCAAGCCCCCAACCATAATTCAACACAAGCATTGTTTTTTTACCTTCTATTCCAACCAAACCATTTAATCCGTAATCAAACCGTTTCATGATTCCAAAACCGGCGCCTTCCTCACCCGAAGTGGTAGGGTCATCATTTGAAAACGTAATGTTTTCTTCCCTGTTAAAAGCCACTCCAAACACCCGGCCTTCTGCTTTTCTTTTACCTGCTATTCCCATAGCTGCATAAGGTCCTGCTCCAAAAATAAATTTTGAATTATTTTCCATTGCGGCATTTAATACCAGGTTAACGGGTATTTCCACATACCAGGGATTGGATGTGGCCCGGTAATAATTGGCATCATTCGTATTACCAGATTGTGTTTTAGATCCCTTTCCGGATATTATCAATCCGGGTTGTATAGAAAGAAAAGGTGCTATTGAAATGTTTCCAACTATGCCTGCCTGAAAGCTTAATAACATATTGGCTTCATCTACATTTCCATTTGCATTATAAGATACATTGGCAAGATTTACCCCTGCTTTAAAAAAAGTTGAGGAGTTCTGAGCGTTAACCTCCACCAAACCAGCCATTAAGAAGAAAAGACAAAAAAAATTCTTTTTCATATAAAATGTTTATTCGTGATTTAGTTGATTGTTGGCAAAGATTTTGCCAGAATGATATTTATGTTCACAAAAAAGTAAATAGTTTATTGAACATCGTCAAAGCTCTTTAAAAAATAATTGAATTGATTAAACCCGGGGGAATTCATTTTGTCTTAAATCAGCATTTAGCCACTAGCGAACCGGCTGGTAATAAAATACTACTATTAAAGGTTTGAAAGCCAGCAATTCAAACTATTTCCACTAAAAGTTTATAGACAAAAGATGTGTATTTAGGTGTATTTATCAGTAATAATATTTTTAAAACTTTAAAAACGAAAACCATGAAGACTACAATTAAAAAAACACTGTCATTTGCAGTTGCAAGTTGTGCCTCGGCTATTTTATTAGCCCAGATTAATGTAGGCGTACAGTCTACCGCACAGGCTGCCACTTCAGTTACTGCTAATACAACAGCAATAACTAAAACTACAGCGGCCACTACAAATACAGTAAAGACAAATGCAGGTATAGCTGTTAATAAAACGGCTGATCTTAAAACAAAAGCAACCACAAAAGTTGATGGTAAAAGCAAACAGGCTGTAAAAGCTGCCGGCGAAGTAAAGAAAGAAGTTAAAAACAATGCAGATCTCAAAACTTCTGCAGCTGTTAATGCGGATGCCGCCATTGGAACTAACTCAGCAACCGCAATCAACGGTTCATCTGCCGGTGTAAGTGGAAATTCAAACAGTTCTGTTAATGCTGCTGCCGATTTAAACGTTAATGGGAAAGAAGCAATTGAATATGGAGATGAAACCACAGAAAGAGCTTCAGGACATATCGAAAAGAAGAAAGAGGCAGCTATAGAAAAAACCAAAGAGAAAAAAGCTGAAATAAAAGCAGCATCTGAATCAAAAA
The DNA here is from genome assembly GCA_035292525.1 of Chitinophagaceae bacterium. GTDB lineage: Bacteria > Bacteroidota > Bacteroidia > Chitinophagales > Chitinophagaceae > VBAS01. The sequence continues at coordinate 4,049 of DATDPZ010000004.1, read as the reverse complement.
TTAAGGCCACAAAAGAAACGGCCACATCAGCGAAGCCAGAAGTGAAAGCAAATACAGAAGTAAAATCTGATACAAAAGCGACGGTTACCAAACATTAATTATCCCGACGGTTTATTTTGGTTTTTAAAATTCCAATGGGGTGCCTGGTGAAAATAGCCGGCACCCCTTTTTAAAACTTTAAACAGATGAACAAAATATTAATTTATTTCCTGTTTTTGTTTTTAATTACTGCCACTATACCTGCAATAGCCCAGGAAAACAGCAAGCAGGAAAAGAAGAGTCAATTTAAAATGGGTCTTTACTATAATAGCAATCTGAATTATTATGGCAGAACGGATAGCCTGCGTAGCAGTGGAATTTTTCCAATGGCTGAAATCTGGTTTACGAAAGAGTTATATATAAGCGGTGCGCCGGTATTTGTTCATAATGAAACAGAAAAATTTAACTATGCCGGTACGATTGCTACGTTAGGATACCTTGGAAAAAGTAAAAGCGAAAAGTTTTTATCACATATTTATATTACCAAACCTATTTATAAGGAAAACAGCAACCTTGTACAATCAGCACTAAAAGCACAGGGTAACGGAAACTTTACTTTTTTAAACAAGATTATTAATCTTTCTGTTGGAGGCGATATAAAAATCAGCGACAAAACCGACTATGGTTTTAATGGAGGAGTTGATCATCTGTTCAGAGTTGATTTACCTGGCGAAGTGGTTTTGGTTTTTGATCCGTCTGCGTATGTTTATGCCGGAACGCAGCAGTTCACAAAAACCTATTATAAAAAAAGTAATTTTTTATTTTTCCCCGGAATAGATCAACAGGTTTCTGAAGAAGTAAGCAAACTCAATATTCTTTCTTATGAACTTTCTGCACCGGTTATCATTGCGAAAAACAATTTGCAGTTTTCTATAAATCCATCCTATGTAATTCCCCAAAACCTGGTTACTGTTGAAAACCGGCCAGAACTTTCTGAGCGGGGGAAAGATATGTTTTATTTCACTGCAGGAGTAAAGGTTACATTTTGAAATCATAAACAAAATAGTTATGAAAACTAAAATATTCTTTTTTGCCTGCTGTTTATTGTTGGTAGCTGGCTGTCGTAAAACAATTAATCCTTATTCCAACAATCCTAATGATCCGGATTATTTTTATAACAGGCCCGCAGGGGCCTCAGCAAATGAGTTATTGAGCGATGCCCGGTTCAAATCAGTAAAAGTGGAAATTCAATATATGGCGGGGTTTGAACCCAGCGGATCATCTCTTACTCATCTTCAAAATTTGTTAAGCACTCTTATTAATAAGCCGGCAGGAATAAATATCATTACCAAAGAAATTCCTTCTGCTGCTGCAACCCAGTTGTCCATGAACCAGATTTTGGATATTGAAAATAATAACAGAACCGCTTTTACTATTGGAGATCAGTTTGCTGTTTACATACTTTTTACCAATGGAAATTTTACTGACAATAATGTATTAGGAGCTGCTTACAGGAATTCTTCGATGGTCGTATTTGGAAAAAACATTCAGGATAATTCGGGTGGTATAGGACAGCCCAGCCGGGTGAAACTGGAAACAACTGTGATGGAGCATGAATTTGGTCATGTACTTGGCCTTGTTGATATCGGATCGGCCATGCAAACAAATCATAAAGACGCAACACATGGCAATCATTGCAATAATTCGAATTGCCTGATGCATTATACAGCAGATACAAGAGATATACTTGGTTTTTTAATTACCGGGAATACGCCATCATTTGATGCAAATTGCCTGGCTGACTTACGGGCCAATGGCGGTAAGTAAACTGTAACCGGGGTGGTTTTATTTTTTTTCTAAAAATATTTCTGCCATCATACATCTTACACTACCACCCTCAGCTTTTTCAATTGTTGGTACAGCAATGGGTAAAAATTTGCAATAAGAAGAAATCTTTTCTTTTTGTTCATCAATCAACGAATCGAAAGCTGTTTGACTCAGCACTAAATACATTTCTCCTCTTTTATTTTTGACAGGAAGCATGTTGCCTGCAAAAGCATGCATCTGTTTTCTGGAAATCGGGATTACTTCATGTGAAGAGCTATCTAATAATTGCCTGACAGCAATGAGCTCCCACTCTTCATCAATAGCTTCTTCACACAGTATAGCAAAATTATCAGCCAGGGTCATCACCACATTGCTGTGGTAAACCAGTTTCCCGTTTTTATCCGTTGCCACAAAAACAATTGCCCTGTATCCATTTGCATGAGCATATTTTTCTAACACACTTATATCTGTTCTTGGGGAATGACAGGCATATATCACTTTATTGTCATGATCAAAGATCATGCTGCCGGTTCCTTCCAGAAATTTTCCTTCCACTTCATATTCACTCCAGTCCTGAACATCCCTGACTATAAATATTTCGTTCAGAAATTTTAATATGTCTTCTCTTTTTTCTGCTCTCCGGTTTGCAGCAAACAAGGGATAGATAAATACCATTCCGTTGGGAGAAGTACTTAGCCAGTTGTTTGGAAAAATTGCTGATGGCTTTACCGGCTCAGGGGTATCGTCAAAAACTATTACTTCAATATCGTTTTCCTGTAACGTGTGCACCATCTGATCAAATTCGCCAACTGCTTTTAACTGTATTTCTTTCGGGTTTTCTTTTACAGAAGATTGAAAATAATTATTGGCTGCTGTTTCGGCATTTGCTGTAAATGCTGCAGGACGGATCATGAGTATGGAAGAGGCAATAGCCATGAACTGATTTAATAAGATCGCGGATTTATAAAAGAAATTTACAAAAGCCCCCCGATCAGTTTTGCGAGATCTTTATCTTTTTTGGTTATTTTATCTCCGGCACTATGCGTATTCAACCAAACCTCTACTGTGTTATAAACATTAGTCCAACGGGGATGATGATCCATTTTTTCTGCTTCAAGAGCCACTCTGGTCATAAAAGCAAATGCTTCGCTGAAATTTTTGAACTGGAATTTTCTATACAAGGCGTTGTCTTTTTCTTTCCATTTCTTTCCATATTCTGAAGAAGAAATAGCAGCATTTTTTGCTTTGGGGAAAAAAATATTTTCCGGTGTAAAATTTATTTTCATGTGATTTTATTTATTCCGCTTCAGGAGAATGGAAATTTAAAATACCAGGTGGTCTTTATTCTTTATTCTTTCACAGGAAAGCTCCACCACCAGTTGCACACCGCCAATATTACGCAGGTTGTTTGTTTTTTCCCGGATTATTTCATCGGAAATGGTGTCTCCCTTCATCAACCATAAAAAATCAAGATGTTTAAATTCGGGCAACAGGTATTCTCCGTCAAATTGGTTATTGTACATATAATGTTCCAGTGTTCTCGTCGATTCACAATATTCATATACTCCAAAAAAATAATCCCTGTTTTTTCTTTTAAGCTGAATTTCTATTTCATTGTTCAATCGGAAATCTACTCCCAAAACATTATTCAACTTCCAGCAAAACAGGTAATCTTTTACAGGCGCCATAATGCCAAGCAAACGGGCTCCATCAAAAAAACATTCTGTAACGTCTTTGGTTTCTAAAATAAGTTTGCTCACGAATAGTTTTGTTCTTGCAATTTACGAATCAAAACTGAACCGCTGCTTCAATCGTCTCCTGACCCCTTTTAAATTTTACCCGGGTATTTTCTCCTTTTTTAAATTTTCCCAATGACTGCATATAATCCTCCACACTGGTTACAGGGTGATCGCCCAGTTGAATAATCACATCACCCGCCTGCATTCCTGCTTTTTGTGCTGCTCTCCCATCACTTACTCCATCAATTCTTACTCCTGTACCTGCAAAGGAATAATCAGGCATCACACCCAACGAAACACTGAAACGGGCGGAAGTGCCGGATTGCACCTCTCTTGTTTTTGTAAATGCAAATTTTTGATTTATTGAGCTGGCTGATGAAATAAGTTTGTTAATAAAATTTATTATGTGCATTTCTCCTGCATAATTAATTTTTTCTGCATCATCACCGGGTTTATGGTAGTCTGAATGCAAACCGGTAAAAAAGAACAATACAGGAATATCTT
>DATDPZ010000003.1:0-4948 GCA_035292525.1 Chitinophagaceae bacterium | reverse complement strand
GTATTATTTCCGGTTCCATCACTTTTAATATTCCTTTCACTTAATTTATAAAGCTGATTCATCCTGTTCAGGTTGGAATATTGAGTGCTGTTGCTGTTATTAAAATCATTCAGGTTTTTATTTAAAACAAAATTTAACTGGTGATTTTTTTTAATTTCATAATCTATAACCACCCGCAGATTTGGCCTTATGTTTTTATTTAATGAATGACTGACCGTATTTAAATAATTCACTGAATCGGCATAAGTATTTTTCCGGCTGGAGTTCCCTTCTCCCAGGTAACGATTAAGCCCTGCTCCTGTATTTATATTGATTGCAAATTTATTTTTCCGGTAATTAAAACTTCCGTTGATACTACCCTCTCCCCTGGTACCACCAGATATGGCCAATCGTCCACCCATTCCTACTTTCCCTTTTTTGGTTACAATATTGATCACGCCACCCTGCTCATTGGCATATTGCGGCGGAGGATTGGTCATAACTTCTATTTTTTCAATTGAACTTCCGGGCATTGATTCCAGTAAATCCTGTAATTGCTGAAGATTTAATTCTACCGGTTTATCATCCACCAGTATCCTGGGTTCTTTACCCCGGAGCATAATTTTTCCATCCGGATCCTTAGTCACCAGCGGTACACTATTCAATAAATCTGCCAGTGTGCTTCCTGCTGCCAATGCTGATTCGCCTGCATTGAAGGTGATATTTCCATCTTTGGATTCTACCAAAGGTTTTTCTGCATAAACGATCACTTCCTTCAATTCGTTTTCCCTGGATACTTTCAGCATGATATCATTCAGGTTAAAATCAAATCGTTCTGCACGAAAATAAATACTGTCAATTTCCAGCGTTTGTAACCCGGTATGTGAAAATTTTAATTTGTAATATGCGAAGGCTATTTCTGAAAATTGAAAAAATCCATTTTTATCAGAAATAGTAGAACGAATATAAATATCTTTTTCAAATGAAATAAGCTGGATGGTAGCATCCGGAATAGCTCTTTTGTTTTCATCCACCAGATTGCCGGAAATAATACCGCTAACCTCTTTTTGAGCATTCAAAACAGGGGAAAGAAAAACACTAACTATTAAAATTCCCAAAAAATTATTCAACATTTTTAAAGATTGCGCAAATATAATTCAAACCAATCCTGAGAAGCAATGATTTAGATGAACGGTTGAATTAAAATCCTTTCCTGCCATGATGACATAATCCATCTTATTTAGGTATATTTGCAGCTTTAATTTTCTTAGAAACATGCTTGATTTCGTTACAGAAAAGATACATGACGAAAGACGCCAGGGAGAAGCCTTTTCACCGGTTACCCGGGAGCTGAAACAATATAAAAAGCTTTTTTATATTGAAAGCTATGGTTGCGCTATGAACTTTTCAGATAGTGAGATTGTAGCTTCCATTTTAAATAACCAGGGATATGGAGCTACCAGGAATAGCGAAGAAGCAGACCTGTTATTTTTAAATACCTGCTCCATCAGGGAAAAAGCAGAGCAAACGGTTCGTAAGAGATTATCTGAGTTTAAAAAATTTAAAAAAAATAAACCCGGGATGCTGATCGGTATGCTGGGCTGTATGGCGGAGAGATTAAAAGCCAATTTGCTGGAAGAAGAAAAGCTTGTGGATATTGTTGTTGGACCCGACGCCTACCGTTCTTTACCCTCTTTGATCGCCGAAGCAGAGGGTGGTCAGAAAGCCGTAAACGTATTGCTAAGCAGGGAAGAAACTTATGCTGATATTTCACCGGTTCGTTTGGACAGCAATGGCATCACAGCCTTTGTAAGTATTATGAGAGGGTGTAATAATATGTGTTCCTTTTGTGTGGTTCCTTTTACCAGGGGCAGAGAAAGAAGCAGGAATGCAGCTTCTATCATAAACGAATGCAGGGATCTTTTTGAAAATGGGTTTAGAGAAGTTACACTTCTTGGCCAGAACGTGGATAGTTATTATTACATGGATGAAGAAAACGATGAAATAGTGAATTTTTCTTCCTTACTTGAAAAAGTAGCACTCATTTCTCCACTGCTCAGAATCCGCTTTTCTACTTCTCATCCGAAAGATATTACGGATGAAGTGATATTTACTATGGCAAAATATGAGAATATCTGTAATTATATCCATCTGCCGGTTCAAAGCGGTAGTTCAAGAATTCTCCAGTTAATGAACCGGACTTATACCCGGGAGTGGTATATGGCCAAAGTAAACCGGATAAGAGAAATTATTCCTGATTGTGGTTTGTCATCCGATATCATTGCCGGATTTTGTATGGAAGTGGAAGAAGATCACCAGGAAACCCTGAGTATAATGGAGTATTGCCAATATGATATGAGTTATATGTTCTTTTACAGTGAAAGACCCGGCACATTAGCAGAAAAAAGATATAAGGACGACGTACCTGAATTGGTGAAAAAGAGAAGATTACAGGAGATTGTTGAATTACAAAATAAGTTGTCATCGGCAAGCAATAAAAAAGATATTGGTAAGACTTTTAAAGTTTTAATTGAAGGAAACAGCAAGAAAAGTGAAAGGGAATGGAAAGGCAGAAATTCCCAAAACAAAGTGGTCGTATTTCCCAAAGAAAAATATCCATTAAAGAAAGGCGATTATACTGAAGTACTCATTACCAATTGCACACAGACAACTTTAATTGGCAAAATTAAAACACAAATCAGTCAGTTTAAAAGTGAATAAAGTTAAATGGAAATTCAAAGTATTAAAAACAGGTTTGGCATCATAGGCAACTCCCCCGCACTTAATTATGCATTGCAGGTAGCTATTCAGGTAGCCTATACAGATCTTACTGTTCTTATCATGGGGGAAAGCGGTGTGGGTAAAGAAGTATTCTCTCAGATCATTCATTCACTGAGCAACAGAAAACATAATAATTTTATTGCTGTCAATTGCGGAGCCATACCGGAAGGTACCATTGATTCAGAACTCTTCGGTCATGAAAAAGGATCCTTCACCGGAGCAGTGGATGCAAGGAAAGGTTATTTTGAAACTGTGAATGGGGGTACCATTTTCCTGGATGAAATCGGCGAACTTCCCCTGGGTACACAGGCAAGATTGTTGCGTGTACTGGAAGCAGGCGAATACATCAGGGTAGGATCTTCCAAAGTGCATAAAACAGATGTACGGGTGATAGCTGCCAGCAATAAAGATTTACTTCAGCAGGTACAGCATGCAAGATTTCGTGAAGATCTTTATTACAGGTTAAGCACTGTACCAATCAGGGTGCCGGCACTACACGACAGGAAAGAAGACATTAATCTTCTCTTCAGAAAATTTGCTATTGACTTTGCGGAAAAATATAAAACAGTACCGGTACAACTGGAAGATGACGCAAAAACCATGTTAATTAACTACTCCTGGCCCGGCAATGTGAGAGAATTGAAGAATATTGCAGAACAGGTTTCCGTTCTTTCGCAGGATAAAAAGATCAGCGCAAAAGATTTAAGCAGGTTTTTAAAACCTTCTTCAGACAACCGGCTCCCCATCCTGGCGCATAGTAACGGAAGCGGTGGAGAAAATTTTGCCAATGAAAGAGAGATCCTGTACAAGCTTTTCTTTGACATGAAAAAAGATGTAACAGAATTGAAAAAAATGTTCCTGGAAGTTTTACAAAATCCAAATATGGCACAAAGCCAGGCGCTGATCCAGGAAATAAAGGAATCAGATAACTACCGTTTGAAAAGTGGTCATGAATCCATTCATCCGGTATTGATGAACTCATCAGATCAGTCAACAAAACCGGTTCTTATTAATGACGATATACAGGATCATGTAGAAGTGGAAGAAAGCCTCAATATTATGGATAAAGAGAGAGAACTCATCATTAAGGCTTTAAAAAAACACAGGGGCAAAAGAAAAGATGCTGCATTGGATCTGGGTATCAGCGAAAGAACCCTTTACCGGAAATTAAAAGAATATACCATAGAAGAATAAAACATGATCAAAAAGTCAAAAATAATTTTCAGCTTACTTATCGTTTTCAGCGTATGGTTGTCAGCAACTCTAAATACTGGTTGCGGTATTTATAAAATGGCAGATATAAGCATACCTGACAGTATAAAGACTGTCAGGGTAAACCCTATTGATAACAAAGCACGGTATATCAATCCACAGCTCAGTCCGCAGTTTACTAATAAATTAAGGCAAAAAATTGTCAGCCAAACCCGGCTTACCCAGGTGAGTAATGAAAATGCTCACTACGATATTTCCGGGTGGATTTCTCAGTACGATGTGTCCACCTCTGCCATTTCCGGGCAGCAGGTAGCCACTAACCGGTTGACCGTTGGCGTACACATTTCCATACTTAACCGCTTATCAACTGAACGGCCAAAAGAGTTTGAAATCAGCCGGAGCTTTGATTTTTCTGCAACACTGACATTGGCGCAGGCAGAAGCCAGGTTATTAGATGAAATAATCCGTAACCTGAGTGATGAAGTTTTTAACCGTATTTTTTCTGATTGGTAATTTATTTTTATGCAGACCTCATGCACGAATTGATCAACAAACTTGCCTTTTCATTATTTCAACAAAACAGTTTGCAGCAATGCTCACTGGAACAACTCCATGAAATGGCAAAACAATATCCCTATTACCCTGCTGCGCAACTTTTATATACGGCACGGTTAAAAGAATTGAATGGAAGCGATTACCAAAATGAATTACAAAAAACTTCTTTATTCTTTAATTCTCCACTTTGGCTGGAAAACCTGTTATCAGCAGACAGCGGTGAAAAATCCTCTTTTGAAAATGTACAGCAATCAGAAAAAATAAACTATGAAGATTTTAATAATGATGAATGGGTGGTTGAAAATCCGCGACCGGAAATTTTTGATGCAATGCCCGCATTAAAAGAAAAACCCGAAGCAATTAAAACTGCAGAACAAAAAGTAACTTCTGAATCCGCTTTGTCTTTTGAACCCTACCATAC
>DATDPZ010000002.1:0-5510 GCA_035292525.1 Chitinophagaceae bacterium | reverse complement strand
ATATCAAGACCGCTGGCAGCAGCATGGGAAGAGCTGATCGCGAAGTAAATTTGATCAATCTTATACTGATCAGCATCAGGATTTAAGTCTTCTCAAATGAGAAGAGACCCCTCTGGGAAAAATATAATTTCTACTATTATTATTTTACCGCTCTGCTCTTCTTCCCAGACGAGCCCCTCCCTAACCAGGTAAAACCCAATCTTAAAAACTTTCGGGAGAGACTCGTCGCTTAGAAAAAATTACGGTTGGCACATATTAATAATTTAATGCTCTTTTTTTCATTGTCAATAATAGCATTTCCAGATTAAATAATATGAATTTTATAACTTAATCATTCTATGATATAACAATTCTCCAAAATATTGTTTTCATCTTTACCATCTGAGAATCCTGAACATAATTTCTTAGTAATAATCTAAACCACAAATCACCATGAAACAGTTTTTATACAAAAGCATTTTTCTTAAAAAATTTCTGGCCTTAAGCACCCTTTTCTTTATTCAATCATTTATATGGGCACAGGAAAAATTGGATGTGAATATATCAGTAGATGATAAATCTAATAATTGGTATGCACAACCCTGGGTTTGGGTTGCTGCCGGAGCCGTATTTATTATAATTATAGTTGGACTTCTGCGGGGTCGGGGCAGTAAAGAATAAACTGGTACAAAAAATTTAAACGAGACGGTCTCCTGCACAAATAAAATCAAAGATTTGTATTTAACCTTGAATCAAAATGAATTCTCCTTTTGTGCAGTAGTTTTATTTTTTTGATTCCCGGGTGCAAAGGGTTAATTATAAAATTATTTTCTTCCGGCATTAATACACTCGGTACTATTAACAGCAAGCCGCTTTTATTTCTTAAAAATTTATCCCCCATCTTTTTAGTCAGTGGCCTTGTATCAGGCGCATCCCATCCTGCAGTGAGTTTTTCCCTGTCAATTTCTTCTGGCTTAACAGCATCCGGTACAGATAGTGTAACTAAAATGTAAATTCTTTCCTGCAACATATTTGCCGGAGTATGAGCCAGCGTTTCCAGCAAAGCCAATGACCGGGATGATGAAGTGTAAACTGCAAATAAACCTTCGCTGTTCCAGCGGCCCCCGTATAACCTGGCACCATTACCGGAAAGATCATTGGCATATTTTTCCTGTGTGATGCGGTATAGTTCCATTGACTTTTCTCTGACAGGGTATAAAATTTATTTTGAAAGTCTCCGTCCCTCCTCTCCTTCGCTACAATGTATTCACATCTTTTAATCTTAAAAAAAAGAAAACGGATGACACAGATTCGACAGATAAACCCGGTTTTAATGTACCTTATATATATAAAATTAATTTCAAAAATAAAATCTGGTATCAGACCAAATATAATTGTTATTTTAAAATTCTAAAATACATTCAATCCATGTCATCCGTGTTCCAATTTCAACTTGTGTACACACAGTAGTTCAACGGAGAGGAGGTTGGGAGGAAAGGTCATCAGGAATAAACACCCTGCTCAAGACGGCCAAGAATTTTTGTAACCATCTGAATGCCAAAAGTAGTATCAATAAAATCAATGGGTGATTTATTTCCAAGTGCTACTATCGGACTATGCAACCATTCAATAAAACCAGCTTTGCTACCAATGACTTCAATGCCTCTTTGCGCAAAAGCTGCCAGTTCCAGTACCTTTTCGGATTTAAGTGAATCCAGCAATTCTTCTTCTTCTTTACGCTGAATATTGCGATGAGAAGTATGTAGCAAGCGACTCATCATTTCCATTGAAATACCCAGGTGAGCAGCCAGTGAGTGAAGAGTAGATTTTTTTATTCCAGTTCTTGTCAGGCTTATTAAATCAAAATCACCGGCAATATTTTTTTTCAGGGATTGATGACCGCCGAGTATGATTCTCAGAGATTCGTATTGAACGGCTGCTTCTTCAACAATTGAAGCCGGTATTGTTTTTTCTGTTTTATACGACTTCCCTTTTTTAGATTTTTCAGCCATATTCCAAACATACGACATTCTGTCTAAATACTATCCATTTTGTCGTATATTTTTTTCTGCCAATTTCTCCAAAACATAATAAGTGATCGGACAAAAAGTGGAATTCTTCAGGGTGAGTTCCTTTCTTTTTATAAACACATCTTCATCGGTATATGGAAACCGCCGGCAATCAGATGGACGGTCTTCATAAATACTGCAATAATTATCGGTACCCAGAAAGGGGCAGGGTTTTGAATTTACCACAAAATCTCCATCCTCATCCACAGACAGATATTTTTCTATAAACTCACTTTCTCTCAATTTAAGCACTTTACTGATCCGTTTAATATCCGGTGTTTTAAACCGGGGAGAATAATTTTTGCAGCAATTGGCACATTGCAGGCAATCTGTTTTTTTAAAAGCTTCTTCGTGCAGATCCGGTAATTGTTTCAGCACTTTGTTTTTATCTGCTCTTTGGAGAAATTGCTTATATTTTTTCTGGTTATCCGCAGATTTTTTTTCCCAATTCCATAAAATATCTTCTGCCATTGTACAAAGTAACAGCCTGTTTTCCACAACTCCTTAAATAAACCTTTTTTTGCCGCTGCTGCCTTAACTTTGCCCCCGCTAAAAAGAAAGTCAAACCTGCCATAGAATACAAATATGTAGCCTACTACCTGACTTTTATGACCTGTTTGACATTAATGAAAATCAGATTTAACTTCTTACAATTATGAATCTTTTTGAACTCCAGTCAAACGAATTTTGCACCCGTCATATCGGCCCCTCTGAAAACGAAACAAAACAGATGTTGAAAACGGTTGGCGAAAAGGATCTGTCATCCTTAATAAACAAAACAGTACCTGCAGCCATCCGCACAACTCATGCTCTAAATACGCCGCCTGCCATGAGTGAACATGAATACCTGCAACACATTAAGGAAATCTCATTGCGTAATAAAATATTTAAAAATTATATCGGCCAGGGATATTATGAAACCATCGTGCCATCGGTTACACTCAGGAATGTGTTTGAAAATCCGGGATGGTACACTCAATACACCCCCTACCAGGCAGAAATTTCACAGGGCCGGTTGGAAAGCCTGCTGAATTTCCAGACCATGATCAGCGATCTCACTGCTCTTCCGATTGCCAATTCTTCTTTATTGGATGAAGCTACGGCTGCGGCTGAAGCCATGACCATGTTCTTTAATACATTGAACAAAAAAGAAAATATCACTCATCCTAAATTTTTTGTTGACCTGGAAATATTCCCTCAAACGACAGACGTTTTGTTAACAAGAGCAAAACCTATCGGCATTGAAATCATTTTTGGGAATTACAAAACCGCAGATATTGATTCAACTTATTGCGGCGCTATTGTTCAATACCCGAATGATAAAGGATCCATTGAAGATTACCGCGACTTCATTTACAAAGTTCATACTGCCGGAGCTTTTGTAGTGATGGCAACCGATTTGCTTGCCCTAACTCTTTTAACTCCTCCGGGTGAGTTAGGTGCAGACTGTGCAATAGGTTCTGCACAGCGGTTTGGTGTTCCACTTGGTTATGGTGGCCCGCATGCAGCTTTCTTTGCTGCAAAAGAAGATTTTAAAAGAAACATCCCCGGACGTATCATTGGGGTAAGTATAGATGCCAATGGAAACCGTGCCTTACGAATGGCATTGCAGACAAGAGAACAACACATTAAAAGAGAAAAAGCAACTTCCAATATTTGTACTGCACAGGCATTACTGGCTAATATGTCGGCGATGTACGCCGTATATCATGGCCCCACAGGATTAAAAAATATTGCTGATCGGGTGGCCCTGTTAACACAAACGGTGGCTAATGCAATTGAAGAAAGAGGGTACGACCTGGTATCGCAAAACTATTTTGATACCATCACTGTAAAAGTTGATGACATCGCTCCTATCCGGGAAAAAGCGATCCGGCAGCAGATCAACCTGCGCTATATTGATAAAAATCATGTAACAGTTTCATTGGATGAATCTGTAGTAATTGAAGATCTGTATGATCTCATTAATTGTTTTGAAGATGATAAAAACCCGGTTTCCTTTGATATTTACCAGGACGATGAACAGGATCATATTCCGCAAAAATTAAAAAGGATATCTGCTTACTTAACCCATCCTGTTTTCAACACATACAGGAGCGAAAGCCAGATGATGAGATATATCAAATCATTGGAGAATAAAGATCTCTCGCTTAACACTTCGATGATCTCACTTGGAAGTTGCACTATGAAGCTGAATGCAGCAACTGAAATGATTCCGCTTAGCTGGGCTCATTGGAGCAAGATCCATCCTTTTGCACCTGCAGATCAAACAGAAGGTTACCTGCAAATAGTGGATGAGCTATCTGCTTATCTCTGTGAAATAACTGCACTTGATGCCTGTAGCCTGCAACCCAACAGCGGGGCACAGGGAGAATACACCGGCTTATTAACTATTAAATCTTACCATGAAAGCCGTGGTGATCATCAGCGAAACGTAATGCTGATACCCGTTTCTTCACATGGCACAAATCCAGCCAGTGCCATCATGGCCGGAATGAAAGTAGTGGTAGTAAAAGCATTGGAGAACGGCTACATTGATCTTGCAGACCTGAAGGAAAAATCGACAACACATGCAGCCAATCTTGCAGGTATAATGATCACTTACCCCAGCACCTATGGTGTTTATGAAGAAACAATAACAGAAATAACAGCCATCATTCATCAACATGGGGGGTTAGTGTATATGGATGGCGCCAATATGAATGCACAGGTAGGATTAACAGCTCCCGGGTTGATCGGCGCTGATGTCTGTCATTTGAATTTGCATAAAACATTTGCTATTCCGCATGGTGGCGGAGGCCCGGGTATGGGACCTATTTGTGTGAAAAAACATTTGAAACCTTTCTTGCCGGGACATTCGTCAGAAGGGAATCGTCTGACGGGTGCCGTATCAGCAGCTCCTTATGGCAGTGCTTCCATTCTTTTAATCAGTTATGCCTATATCAGGATGCTGGGGAATAATGGAATAAAAGCGGCATCTGAATTTGCTATTCTGAATGCCAATTATATGAGGGCAAGATTGCAGCATGAGTTTCAAATTCTTTACCTGGGTACGAATGGTACCTGTGCTCATGAGTTTATTGTAGACCTGAGACCTTTCAAAAAATCTGCGGAGATAGAAGCAGAAGATATTGCCAAGCGCCTTATGGATTATGGATTCCACGCACCGACTATGAGTTTTCCTGTACCCGGAACTTTTATGATAGAACCCACTGAAAGTGAAGACAAGGCTGAAATGGATCGCTTTTGCGATGCACTGCTTAACATCCGCCAGGAAATAAGAGAAATTGAAGATGGGAAAATGGATAATCATAATAATCCATTGAAAAATGCACCACACACACAATTATCAATTTCAAAATCAGAATGGGACAAACCTTATACGAGAGAACTGGCGGCTTTTCCTATGTACTATGTAATAAAAAATAAATTCTGGCCGGCTGTGGCAAGAATAAATAATAC
>DATDPZ010000001.1:0-4561 GCA_035292525.1 Chitinophagaceae bacterium | reverse complement strand
GATCCCGAAATAATCGCATTGGCGTCAAGCTAAGGATTTACGCCTTTGTTGGTATGAGGCGCTGAAAACGCAGCAATGCCTACCAACAATCAAGACTCACTAACTTCGATTGTTGGTACGCCATCTACAAGCTTTGCTGCATATCAACAAAGGCGTAAAAAAAATAATTTGATTTTCTTCTTTCCCGGTATTCAGATTCACCTGTGCTGGCCTGCGCCGGGTTAAAGTTTATCACCTTCCTTCCCAGTCATTTAATTTGTAACTTTGGTTCATGAATGGCATGATGCAACAATACCTGCCCCGGATAAAGCTGTTAATGCAGCATTACGGCGTACAAAGAGCTTACGCTTTTGGCAGCGCCGTAAAAAATACCATGACAGAAGACAGCGATGTGGATTTCATCATCAGTTTTCCTGAAGACATGGATTATGAAACCTATGGCAATAACTATTTTGCCCTGTTGTACGGGCTGCAGGATTTATTGAAAAGAGACGTGGACCTGGTGACGGAAAAAACATTGAAAAATCCTTATTTGTTGCAAAGCATTAACCAGCACAAGGTGCAGATATTATGACCAGCCTTGAAGAA
Organism: Chitinophagaceae bacterium; assembly: GCA_035292525.1. GTDB lineage: Bacteria > Bacteroidota > Bacteroidia > Chitinophagales > Chitinophagaceae > VBAS01. The sequence goes on along the minus strand of DATDPZ010000001.1, from coordinate 3,973 downwards.
AAAAAACTCCTGAAAGATATTGAAGAGGCCATTTTATCTATTGATGAGCACCTGGAGGGTCGTCGGGTGTTTGCAGAATTTGCAGCCAGCAAAACTAAACGTCGTGCAATAGAAAGAGAACTGGAGATCATTGGAGAAGCGATGAGCAATCTTCTGAAGATCAGCCCGGATATTTCTGTTTTGAATGCCCGGCCTGTAGTTGATTTGAGAAATAAAGTAATTCATGGTTATGATACCATTGATGAGACCATCATCTGGAAAATCATCATGAAAAATGTTCCCCTGCTTCTGCAAGAGGTACAGCAATTACTGAAAGAAGAATAATTTCTTCCTAAACGAGTTTGCTTTATTGGTTTTTCTGCACCGCGATGGCTTGTGCACAGGGCACCCCTCGCTAATAAGAATCTGCATCTAAAGGTTGGCAACATGACCAACAACATAAAAATTAAATACAACTTATCACTGCCAGCCAATACAAACCTTTCAACATGCAGGGAAGAAAAAAAATTATCACCGCAGCATATTAAATTATTACCTTTAAAAACCTTATTCTTTTATATCCTTCATTAAATTTTCAACTTAACAGATTCATATGAAACATATTTTTTTATTCCTGGCAGTAATTGCTGTTTGTTGCGGATGTAATTCTGAAAAAGATTCACCCGCTGTAAAAACCGATACTCCCGCTGTTGAAACTGTTTTATCCTCAACAGACATACAAATAAAATCTGCATTATTAGCGGCTCCCCTGGAAAAGAGAGATAGCTGCACCGTGTATGGCTATTCGGCCGATAAGCAACTCATCCTTTTAAGACAGGGTACCAATGAATTGATTTGTCTTGCAGACAATCCTGATGAACCCGGCTTTTCTGTGGCCTGTTATGTAAAGGACCTGGAACCTTTTATGCAAAGAGGTCGTGAACTGAGAAAGCAGGGCATTAAAGATCAGCAGTTATTTGATCAACGTGAGAAAGAAGTAAAAGCAGGCACCCTGCTGATGCCCAGGCAACCAACAGCCTTGTATGTTTATTCTGCCAAAGAGGAAGAGTATAACCCGGCAACGGGTGAAGTAAAAAATGGCTACCTGCGTTATGTAATCTATATTCCTTATGCAACAGTTGCCAGTACAGGTTTGCCGGAAAAACCATCTGCCAACGGTATGCCATGGATTATGGATGCCGGAACACATGGGGCACATATTATGATCAATCCTTAGAAACCGGGTAAACTGGTTTTCCCCGATACAAGAATCTTTATTCATAGTATACTGTTTTTTCAACGGACCCTTCAGAATTAAAAAAAGAATATGTCTTCGTTGTACTGCACCACAATGGTTATCTCTGCTGGGCGATCCCGGCAATAGAAACCGAGGGGTAACCAATCAGTGAGTTTTTCCCGGCAGTTCATTAATTTCATTATCATGAACCAGATAGAAATATACCAGACAAAGGATAAGCAAATTGAAATTGAAGTAATGCTGGAGAATGAGACTGTGTGGCTTACCCAGGAACAAATGTCTTTGCTTTTTGACAAAGCCAGATCAACCGTTAATGAGCATATTAAGAATATTTATTCTGAAAATGAGCTGGTTGAGGATGGGACAAAAAGGAAATTCGGAAATCCCGAATTTTCTGACAAGCCTACCTCTGACCTCCTGCAGGCAGATATTCCCTTGCCGCAAAAGAGTGTCCTTTATTTTCTTTAGTTGAATCATACAATGAAGCTCAATTATCGCAATCAAATGCATCTGATATAAACCAAAAAACGCCAAAATTGACTCCTGTTTTAAAAATATAAGTCAAAAAACATGATTGTTGACTTGTATTAGCAGGATATGAGTCAAATTAAGCCGTAGTACAGCTATTCGTTATTTAACCGGATTAGAAAAGGCGGGACTGCTGGTGAAACAAAAAATTGGCCGGGATAATTTTTATATCAATCAGCCATTGTTTGATATGCTGGCGGCTAATAAATAAAAATTATTCTTCCCTGATTCCTTCCACCACCGGTGATTGTGTAACCACGCCAAACTCAAACTGCATTTCATTGAGTTTTCGGTAGAGGCCGTTGTGGCTCATCAATTCGCTGTGAGTCCCCGCTTCGCTGACAATGCCTTTATCAATGAGTACAATTTTATCTGCATTGCGGATGGTAGAAAGCCGGTGGGCAATGACAAAAGAAGTGCGGCCCTTCATCAGGTAGTCTAATGCTTCCTGCACCAGTTGTTCACTCCCGCTGTCCAGCGAAGAAGTGGCTTCATCTAAAATTAAAATAGCCGGATCTTTTAAAATAGCACGGGCAATGGCAATGCGCTGCCGCTGGCCACCGCTTAGTTTAATGCCTCTTTCTCCTACAATGGTTTCGTACTGCTCCGGGAAATTTTTTATAAACGAATCTGCATTGGCGCCAGTGGCTGCTGCTATAATTTCTTCATCGGTTGCATTGGGTTTTCCGTATGCAATATTTTCTTTGATGCTGCCGCCAAATAACAATACATCCTGCGGCACAAAAGCCATTTGCCTGCGCAACTGTGAAAGGGGAAATTCACGGGCCGGACGTTCATCAAAGTACAATGTGCCATTGTCGGGTTCATAAAAATGTAATAGCAGGGAAGCGATGGTGGATTTGCCCGCGCCACTTGGTCCTACAATGGCAATCTGTTCTCCGTTGTCAGCCGTCAGCGAAATATCCTTTAATACCGGTACGTCTTTGCGGCCGGGATAACTGAATGCTACATGATCAAACCGTACCTTGCCTTTTAATATATACCGTGGTTCTATTACAATTTCTTTAAGCTCCACGGCTTCACCATCGCTGCGCAAAATTTCTCTTATGCTTTGTGTGGCGCCCAGTGTTTTTTGCAATTGCGAAAACATATCGGCAAAGCCAGCAAAGGTGCCGCCCACAAACATGGAGAAAATAACAAACATGGTGAGAGAGCCCATACTGAGCTCCCCGGATTTTATCATGCCGGCGCCAAACCACATGACATAGGCAATGGTGCCAAACACACTAAAAATCATAAACGATATAAAGGCGCCCCGGTAGCGGGCATTACTGATGGCCGTTACCACCACTGATTGAATACTTTTTACATAGCGGCCTATTTCATAAAATTCGCTGGTGAATGCTTTAACGATAGAAATACCCTGGAAGGTTTCCTGTACAATCGTGCCGCTCTCAGCCAGTTGATCCTGTGCCCTGCGGGCCATTTTGCGGATGCGTTTTCCAAACAGAACCGCTAAGATGGCAATAATGGGCACTACCGACAGCATCACCAGGGCCAGTTTGGTGCTGATCCAGAAAATAAAAAACAAACCGATGATAAGGGTGAAGATGCCGCGTAAAAATTCAGCGAGTGTAAAAGAAATAGCATCCTGTATCTGGCTCAGATCCGAAGAGATGCGGTTACTCAATTCACCTACTCTTTTTTCTGTAAAAAAACTCATGGGCATGCTGAGCAGTTTGCTGTACACGTCTTTGCGCATATCGGCCAGTGATCTTTCTCCGGCTGATGTCAGTAAATAAACCCGCATGAAAGAGAAAACAGTTTGCAATCCTAACTGGCAAAAAATCAGGAACAGGGTTGTATTTAAACTCCACTGAATATTTTTCAGCCCAAAATCAAATTGTGACGTAGTGCTCATACCCGGCAGGGCAGCACCCGGTGAAGCGGCATCAATCATTTTACCTAAGAACAATGGAAATAAACTGGTGGTAAATGCCGAGAGGGCAATGAACAGCAGGCCCAAGATAAATTTTCCGCGGTGGGGTTTTAAATAGGTAAAAAGAATAAGTGCCTGTCGCAGGCTTTCTTTAGAAATCTTTGCTCTGGCGGATCCGGATTCTTTTACAGCTTCGTTCAAATGACGGTTTGCTCTGGCCATTGATAAGTTGAAATTTGAAAATTGAGCTGCAAGGTAACTATTATGATTTTGTGAAAGGAGGCTGATTCATATCCGCGGTTTGCAGT